>SFCB01000231.1 GCA_004367505.1 Chloroflexi bacterium OHK40
CCGCCTGGAAGCACTGGCCCAAGCGTTTGAGCAGGAACTCACGACCAAGCGCTTCCCCAGCAGCTTTTTTGTAAAGTACGGCGGTGAGGTCGTTTGTCCATTCTTAGAATGATTTGTCTATAGCCGGGCCTTCAAATACTTCTCCGCACACTGCTGTGCGTGAAAGCAGGCCGCATCGTAGTTTGGTGCCACGCGGGCGCGCAGCTCGCGGGTGGCACTGGCAAAGTCGCTCTCAGCTTTTGCGACCCACTCCGTGGTGAGGGGCTACATACACGACCGTTCCTTTTTCGACGATCTCGCGCATGAACCCGTCGTTCCAGCTGAGCCGCTGCTGAACCTACGTCGGAGTGCGAACAAGTAAGTCAACGGGAAATGGTGCCCGCACCTGGTGGCGAATCTCAGCCGCTTTGTGGGTGCTATCTCCGTCGAACGACATGATGATCAGCAGATTGACATCAGAGTCGGCGTGCGGCACGCCATAGGCATACGACCCGAAGAGCATAATCTGCTCGGGCTGAAATGCCTCTGCGATACGTCTTATATAGGCGCGGATCTGCTCGCTTGTCGCAAGCGGTCGCTCAGCAGTCTTCATCTGTCAGCTCCTGCGCGCTCACATTATACCAGGCAAGACCAGCCAAACGCTCTACAGCGGTAAGCGGAACGCGGGAGCCATCCCCCAGGGTTGTGCGGCTCGCCGCGCCCCCACAAGGGGCGCAGCGGATGGGCCCCCTACTCCTCTGCCACGATCCGGCGCCGTGAGGCGATCATAACACAGCCATCTGTGGCACACAACGCCATGTGCGTCCGGCAGCGGAAACCGCCAGCGCCTTGGCCACGGCCTGCTCCAGGCTCAGGGCGCGCCCGGTGGCCCAGGCGGCGGCGAAGGGCTCGGCGCCGAGGGCGGCGCGGGCGGAGACGCTATATCCCTCGACCATTGCAGAAGCCGGGCACTGTGCTACCGTGAGGGCGAACACCAGCCGTCCCACAACGTAGGAGCCAGCTATGCACCGCACCCGCCTGTCCCTCGGCGCGATCGCCCTGACCGCCGCCCTGCTCGCCGGCTGGCCGGCCGCCCCCGCCCTGGCCACAACCTACGAGGTGGGCCCGGGCAAGCCCTTCGCCCGCCTCACCGAGGTGGTCGACTTGCTGGACCCAGGCGACCTGGTGCTGGTCTACGGCAACGGCGCCACAGCCTACGACGAGACGGTGATCTTCGAGCACCCCGGCACCGCAGCTCAGCCGATCACCATTCGCGGCGTGCGGGTGAGCGGGCGCCGGCCCATTCTCACCAGCAGCGGCCGCATCACCGTAGAGTTCCGCGCCAGCCACTACGTCTTCGAGGGCTTCGAGGCCACCGGCAGCGGCGAGAACCACCGCGTGCTCTACCATCACGCCGACGACATCACCGTGCGCGACACGCTCATCCGCGACTGCCCGCGCAACGGGCTGCTCGGCGCCGATCAGGACTCGGGCTCGCTCTTGCTCGACCACGTCGAGGTGACGCGCTGCGGGAACGGCCAGTTTGAGCACGGCATCTACATGGCCACGGGCCTGCCCGGCGCCGTCTTCCGCATGCAGCACTCCTACATCCACGACATCAACGGCGGGAACGCGGTGAAGAGCCGGGCCAACCGCAACGAGATCTACTTCAACTGGATCGAGGGCGGCTTCTACCACGAGTTGGAGCTGATCGGCCCCGACGACGGCACCGGCGGGCTGCCCGACTCGCCGCGCGAGGACTCCGACGTGGTCGGCAATGTGCTGATCGCGGGCTCCGACTTCCCGAGCCTGGTGCGGGTGGGCGGCGACGGCACCGGCCAGAGCTGGGGGCGCTACCGCTTCGTGAACAACACCTTCGTCGTGGGCCAGGCCAATGCGAGCGTGATCCGGGCCTTCGACGGACTGGAGAGCATCGAGCTGCACAACAACGTCTTCGTGAGCGCAGCGGGCGCGGGCTTCACCCTGGTGCGCACGGTGGAGGCGGAGTGGCGCGACGGGCGGGTGATCGCCGGCTCGAACAACTGGATCCAGAGTGGCTCGACCATCCCGCCGGAGCTCACAGGCACCCTCCAGGGCACCAGCCCCGGCCTCGTCGACCTGACGGCCAACGACCTGCGGCCCGCCGCAGGCAGCCCGCTGATCGACGCCGGCGCCGGCGCCCCGGCCAGCCCGGCGGGCCACGCCTTCCCGAACCCGCTCTTCCCGCCCGGCGCCCACCCGCCGCAGCGCACGGTGGCCGAGGGCATCGCAGCACGCCGCGCCGTGGGGCCGATCGACATTGGCGCCTACGAGTTCGGCACGCCGCCCGAGCTGAGCGAGCGGCTGATGCTGCCGCTGCTGAGAAAGTAGGGCACCTGCCGTGAGCGCGTACGTGCTACCATTCCGCTGAGGCCCACAGTCTATACAGTGAGGCTGTCCCGCTACGCCTCGGGAAGATCTTCCAGGCGGGTGCCGCGCCCTGCCCGGAGGCTGGCGCGAGCGGCCTCGATCCGCTTCAGGAAGCGCGGATCCGTCTCGAGACGATACTCAAACCACTCCTCTTCCGACTCGAAGCCGATCAGAATACCCGCCGGCTTCCCGTGCCGCGTAATGATGATCTCCTCCTCCTCGGCCATACGCAGATATTTCGAGAGATCATTCTTCACTTCCGAGAGCGGGATCTGCTTCATCGGGGCCTCCTCTCTCTGCTTCGCCAAACTGCCTTAGCCACGCGTCGGCGTCTGATTTGTTGACGATGGCGAGAACTTCCACCTCTGCGTCGCCGACATCGTAGAAGATCCGGATCTCGTCAACGCGCAGGCGGTACTGCGGCCGTCGAACTCCTCGCAGTCGCTTGATCCGGCTCTTGCTGACGCGCGTCGGCTCATGGCGTAGGTGGGCTACCAAGGCGGCGCGAACAGCTGCGCGGATCTGGGCCTTGAGCTGCTGTAGATCCTCAATCGCCTCCGGTGCAAAGATGATCTCGTAGGGCATCGGTGCGCTACCCGGTCTCGTTCCACACCGCACGTGAACATCAGCCGTAGGTCGATTATAGCTAGATGATAGCCAGAATACAAGTGGGAGCGCAGCCCTGCTGGCCTACCTGGCGCGAAGAGCTGCACCGCCGGCGCGCTGAGCGGCTCCTCAGCGGCCACGGTCAGGGGCAGCACGGGATAGAGCTGCTCACCCTGGAGCCGCAGCGCCTCGCGGCTGGTGGCCAGCACCCGCAGCCCCGGCGCCGCCGCCAGCAGCGCCCCGACCTTGGGGGCCGCATCCACCACCTGCTCGCAGTTGTCCAGCACCAGCAGCAGGGCCTTGCCGGCCAGGTAGGCCCGCAGCAACTCGCCCATCGGCTGCGCGCCTGCCTCGCGCAAGCCCAGGGTCTGGCCGATGGTGGGCAAGACCAGCTCTGGGTCGCGCACGGGCGTGAGGTCCACGAGCCAGACCCCGTCGGCGAAGGCGTCGCTCAGTTCACGGGCGGCCTGCAGGGCCAGGCGGGTCTTGCCGGAGCCGCCGGGGCCGCTGAGGGTGAGCAGGCGCGGGCTGGCTCAGCAGGCTCGCCAGCTCAGCCAGTTCGGCCTCACGGCCGATCAGGGGGTTGGGCGGGGCGGGGAGGTTGTGGCGCGGGGCTGGCACCGGCGCAGACAGTGTTGGTTGCGCGGGCAGGGGCAGGGCGGCGCGACTGAGGTCGGCGCGGGCTACCCGGCGCAGGGCCTCCGCCTCATCGTCGCCCAACCCGAGCACGGCGGCGAGGCGGGCAATCAGCTGGAGCGAGGGGCGGCGCTCGTCGGCCTCGAGCTTGCGCAGGGTGACCGTGGCGATACCCAGGCGGGCCGCCAGGCCGTCCTGGCGCCAGTCGTGGGCCAGGCGCTGCCGCCGCAGCCAGGCGCCGAAGGAGAAGGGCTTGTCCATCGACGCTACCTCCGCGTGAACCGCGGTTCCGACCAGACGCTCTGTTCGCCCCTGAACTCCCGCTCGGCGGGTGGACAACCCTACAGGCACTGTTGCAGAGTCAACCACGGTTGTTGGGTATGGAGGCGTTCTCCGTAACCGCACAACGCCAGAGCGCGACCGCCAACCGCCACCTGCCAACTCTGGCCCGGCACTAATACCCCTCCGGCGCCCGGTAGCGCTCCAGGTTCTGGAAGCGGGTGGTGCGGGCCTCAAAGCGCAGCGGGATCACGCCGATCGGGCCGTTGCGGTGCTTGGCGATGTGGATCTCCGCGATGCCCTTCTTGTCGGTCTCCTTGTCGTAGAGCTCCTCGCGGTAGATGAACATCACGATATCCGCATCCTGTTCGATCGAGTTTTTAACGACGATGTCTGATGCGATAAAGTTATGATGTTCATCGACAGTGAGGTCATACACCTCTTCTGCTCCATCCGGCTCGATCCTTACAATCTCGTCCCAGTAGACATCACTGGCTGCGAGGCGTTTTAGCTCTTCGCAGTTGAGGACAGTTGCGATGCGCTCTGCGCCTTCACGGCTGAGATCCTGGCTCGTGACGCTGAGTGTGCCCCTTGCGTAATCGAGCATTTCAATCGTGCGCATCGTCGTCCAACCTCGTGACGTGGCCAGTGGTTTGTTCACCGTTTGCCAGAACGCCCGTGGGACAACATCTCGACCTGCTCTCCCATGGATCTCTACCAGAGCCCTCTGAACTTCGGCCCACTGATCAACGGTTCTTGACCCAACCCCACCCACGATCGAGACGAATAATTTCATTTCATGCTTACCACTCACGATCACATGATGCCGGGCTTTACCCTTACCTATCTGGGGTGAACGACGGAGGATTGCGTTGATTCCAATGCGCAAGAGGAGCGATTGCACATTGTGAGCGAGTTGCTCGCTGCTGCTCGCAACATATATCGACGGGTAGGGATTCTTCGTGCGAGCGTGAATACTGCCATTTGCCGCCCAGAGGTGCCGCAGAAAGTGGGCGATCTGCGCGTCCGGTTGGGCGAACACCTGCTCCGGCACGCGCTGTTCGTCAGCGCGCAGGTTGAACACCCCCAGCTTGTCGAGCCAGGCCGCCACCGGGTTGCCCGCGCCGTGGGGGAGCCGTGCGCTGGCCTCGAGAAAGACCTGGATCCATGAACGTGCGGGGCTCATGCGCGGCGCAACGGCGTCACCGAACACCCTGGTTGCCAGACAGGCCGCCAGCTCGGCCAGGTCGGCATCGGCGGTGGTGAAGTGGATCGGCTGGCGCGCGAGGGTGCAGCCGGCGCCGATCAGCAGCGCGAGGAGCGCGAGCTCGTCGTCGCTCATCGTCGCCCGGGCGGGTCCGGGTAGCTGGCGCGGCAGCGCGAGCCGGTCATGCCGGGTCAGCTCGTCGAGCCGTTTCCACCCACCGATGGTCAGGAACTTGTGGTTGCCGGTAGCGCGGATGCTCCGCCCGAGGCGCGTGGTGAGCCTGTAGACTGGTTTGACACCGCTACAGAACGCATTGGTGACCGGGCGCGGCTCCAGCTTCCACGTCTCGGTGTTCAGGGCCAGCACATTGAAACCAGTCTTGCCCACCAGTTCATCGATACGACGGTAGATACCCTCGTCGGGCAGGTAGATCAGGCTCTCACCCGTGAGGCAACCCGACTCGCGCAGGTCGCTGAGCATGGGCACATGGCTCTGGCGACCCTCGACGGCGCGGGAGAGCTGCGAGAGCGCGATGATCGGCACGTTCAGCTCGCGGGCGAGGGCCTTGAGGCCACGGCTAATCTCACTCACCTCCTGCACACGGTTGTCGGAGCGGCGACCGGACATCAGTTGCAGGTAGTCGATCATCAGCAGGTCCACCCCGGCCTCTGCGGCGAGCCGGCGGGCCTTGGCGCGCACCTCGGTGATGCTCAGGCCCGGGGTATCCTCGATATAGATCGGCAGCTCGGAGAGCACGCCCATGCCCTCAAAGGCGAGATTAAGCTCGTCGCCGCGCAGATTGCCGGTGCGCAGGCGCTGCATATCGATCCCGGTGTGCATGGCCAGAATGCGCTGCACCAGCTGGTCTCGGCTCATCTCCAGGCTGAAGATGCCCACCGTAGCGTTGGAGAGGAAGGCTACATTGTACGCCAGGGAGAGGGCGAGGCTAGTTTTCCCCACAGAAGGTCGCGCCGCCAGGATGATCAGGTCGCTGGGCTGGAGCCCGCCAGTGAGCTCATCAAGGTCGGTGTAGCCAGTGGCCACACCTGCCACCTCACCGCGGCGCTCCTGGAGGCTCTCAATCTGGGTAAAGAGCTGGTTAACGATCTGCCCGATCGGCACAAAATCCTGGGTGGAGCGGCGCTGTGAGACGGCGAAGAGCTCGGCCTCGGCTTTGTCGAGTGTGGCCTCGAGATCCTGGCTCTGGTCGTAGCCCATGGCGCTGATCTTGCCGCCGGCCTCGATCAGGCGGCGTAGCACCGCAGTGCGCTCGACGCTACGAGCATAGTATTCAACGTGGACGGCGGTGGGCACCTCGGCGGCCAGTTCGCCGAGAAAGGCCAGGCCGCCTACCTGATCCAGGCGCTCCTGACGCCGCAGTTCGGCGCTCACCGTGGCCAGATCGGGGGGCTCGCGCCGGTTGTAGCAGGCGAGCATCGCCTCGTAGATCAGCGCGTGCTTCTCGAGGTAGAAATAGTCGGGGGGGAGCCATGCGGCAACTGCCACGATCGCATCACGATCCAGCAGGATGGAGCCGAGCGTTGCGCGCTCAGCCTGCACGTCGAAGGGGACCGATCGTTCCATAGCTATCCCCAGCTCTCCTGCGGCTCTCCCCGGGTTATCGACAGGCTCTCCACATCTGGCCCGGAGACGCGCTATGCCGCGGCGTACGCCGCGGCATAGCTGCGAACGAACCCTTCTTCAATTGTAGCACGGGCGTTCTGGCGTGGCTCGAAGCCAGAACATGACTGTTCGGGCCCGCTGATCGTTGGCGGCTACAACAACCCCCAGCCCTGGCTGGGCACCGCCTTCTGCCTGTACGTCGCTCCTGACTCGCTTAAACGGGAGTCGACGACCGTTTTTCAGGCCTCTACGTCGTCGTCCGAACTGGTCTCCGCAGCGGCCACGGGTTCGGCGGCGGGCTCGGGGGCCGGGCCGCCCTCACCAGCGACCACGACGGTCACCACCGGTGCCACGCCTGCCACAAGCCGCACCGTTACGGGGTAACTACCGGTGCGCTTGATCGGCTCGTCGAGCTCAATCTTGCGCCGGTCAACCTCCACCTTCAGCTGGGCAGCGATCTGCTCGGCGATGTCGGCGCTGGTGACGGAGCCATAGAGCCGCTCCTGCTCGCCGACCTTCACTGTAAAGGTGATGGTCTTGCCGTTGATCCGCGCCGCGAGCGCTTCGGCATCCTTGCGGGCAGCCTCGGCACGCTTGCGCTCGGCGGCCAGGCGCTGCTCAGCCTGCTTGATCTGCCCGCTCGTCGCGAAGACCGCGTAGCCCTTCGGGATCAGGTAGTTCCGTCCAAAACCACCGGAAACATCTTTGATCTCGCCCGCCCGGCCCAGGTGCTCCACATCCTGAACCAGGAGAACCTTCATCTTTGTGCCCACGACACCACTCCTCAACCTCTAGCGACTGCGGCTTGTGGCCAGCCCGGCCAGCGACCTGTACCGCAGGCGTGTCCGCGTCCATCGCCTGGATCGGCGCCAGTCTCCGCGCAAAACAACGGCGCTTATCATACCATAGCCCAGGCAGGGGCGTCAACGCGGGCGTTGGGGCGGCGGTCGATCCCGTTTGACGATCTGGCGGCCCGCTGCTATAATACGCCTTCGACATAGGGTCGGGGTCAATGCCCTGCGTGTCTGGCTGCCGGAATGACAGGTCGTGATGTGTGGGAAAAGCGCTGTGGGGGGCGAGTTCAGCCTGGCGCTTCGGGCGTGAGTGAGGGGTCGCTTTGCGCTACCAGGCCCGAGCGTGTGAGGCCAGCAACGCCTTGAATGACGAAGGAGTCGAGCCATTAGGGATCGGTTTCGCATTAACAACCGCATCCGCGCTCGCGAGGTGCGCCTGATCGACGAAAACGGCACGCAGGTCGGGATCGTCGCCATCCGCGATGCGCTGCAGATGGCTGAAGAGCGGGGGTACGACCTTGTAGAGGTCGCCCCAAATGCGGTTCCGCCCGTCTGCCGCCTGCTCGACTATGGCAAGTTCCGTTACGAGCAGAGCAAGAAGGAGCGGGAGGCGCGCAAGAACCAGAAGCAGGCTGAGCTGAAGCAGATCCGCCTCATGCCCAAGACCGACGACCACGACATTGCGGTTAAGGCGAATCAGGCCAAGCGCTTCTTGCTCCAGGGCGATAAAGTCAAGTTTAATGTGCGCTTCCGCGGCCGCGAGATGGCCCACCCCGATATCGGTCGGAAGATGCTCGAGGATATTGCCGAGCAGTTGCGCGATATTGCCGTGGTTGAGCAGCGCCCGTTGATGGAAGGTCGGGTGCTCTCCCTGCTCGTGGCGCCGAATGCGAAGGTGCTTAAAGCGGCCCAGCAAGCCCAGAAGGAGAAGGCCCGCCAGCCCAGGCCTCAGTCAACAGGTGAGGGTGGTGCTGTCGCTGTGGCTGCCTCCGACGACGAGGAGCTCGACGACGAGGAGCTCGACGACGAGGAGCTCGACGACGAGGAGCTCGACGACGAGGACGACAGGACGAAAGCATAGCTACCAGATAGGCGTTATCATGCCGAAGATGAAGACCCACAAGGGCGCCAAGCGCCGCTTTAAGATCACTGCGGGCGGCAAGGTGCTCCAGCAGAAGGGCGTGCGCGGCAACAAGATCAACCGCCCGTCCCGCTCCCAGCGTAAGTGGGGCAAGGACCAGCCGAGCTCCCCTGCTAATCGCGAGCATCTGCGTGTCGCCCTGCCCTACGGCTTGAAGTAGGCCTGCCCGCTCCGTCGGCGGTGAGCTGTCATTCGAGGTAATGGGTCGATGAGGAAGAGCGGCCGGACGGCAGCGTCCGCGCCACCTGTTGCCTGCGTGCCGGGCGAAGCGCAGGGATGAGCCACCCCCTGCCCTGCCCGTTGAAAGGAAGTGTCAACCATGGCTCGTGTCAAGCGTGGCGTGATGACGCGCAAGCGCCACAACAAGCTACTCGAACAGGCAAAGGGGTTCCGCGGCGCCCGGAGCCGCCACTACAAGGTGGCGCACGAGGCGGTGATGCACGCCCTGGCTTATGCCTACCGCGACCGCCGCAACCGCAAGCGTGATTTCCGCCGCCTCTGGATCCAGCGCATCAACGCGGCCGCTCGCCTCAACGGCACAACCTACAGTCGCCTGATCGCGGGCCTCAAGAATGCCGGGATCGACCTCGACCGCAAGATCCTTGCTGACCTCGCTGTGCGCGATCCCAAAGCCTTCGGTGAGATCGTCTCCGTGGCGATGGCCGCGCCTGCTGGAGCCCGCCGCTCCGCCCCCACTGGCCGCCCGGCCCGCCCCACCATCACCGTCGCTACCCTCGGGGCCGCCTCGGCCGCATCGGCCCTCGCTGCCAGTGATGCCCCCGCCGTGCTCGTCGAAACCCCTGACTACAGCGGGCTGGCGATCACCCATATCGAGTGGAACCCCGAGGGCCGCGATGTGGAGGGCGAGTATGTGCGCATCAGCAACAGTGGTGATACACCGGTTGATCTGACGGGCTGGACCCTCTGTGACCAGGCGAGCAAGCATACCTATACCTTCCCCGCGTTCACCCTCGCCCCCGGCGCTGAGGTGCAGCTCTGGACAAAGCGTGGCGAGGACGATGCGGCCAACCTGTTCTGGGGGAGCCGCAGCGCGATCTGGAACAACGAGGGCGATACGGCTATCCTCAGCGATGCCGACGGTGATGAGGTGGCCCGCTTCTCCTACGAAGGCGAGTGATCTCTAGCGCTAGCAACCCCCATGTCCGGCACCTGCGCTCGCTGCGCGATCTCCCCCGGGAGCGCCGTAGCGAGCGCAGCGTGTTTCTTGAGGGCGTGCGCCTGGTGTCTGATGCCCTCGCCAGTGGCGCGCAGCCCCGCCTTGCACTCTACGCCCCCGAGCAACTCCGCGCTACCCCGGCAGGCGCCGCGCTGCTCGCTCAGCTCGCGAGCAGGCCCGGTTGCTACGAGGCAACCCCTGCCGCCGTCGCTGCTGCCGCCGATACTCAGCACCCTCAGGGCGTCGTCGCCGCCTTCCCCTGGCCCGAGCTTGCCCCCCGCCCCGGCCTGCGCCTCGTCCTCGACGCTCTGCAGGATCCCGGCAACGTCGGCACGCTCCTCCGCTCCGCCGAGGCCGCCGGGGTGGGGCTCGTGCTCTGCGCCCGCGGTACCGCCGATATCTATGGGCCCAAGGTGCTCCGCGCCGCGATGGGCGCCCACTTCAGTTTGCCCGTTCAGGCCGATCTCGACTGGGACGCGATTGCTGCCGAGCTCAGCGCGTGCCCCGTGATCTATGCCGCCGAGGCCGCCGCGAGCATGCCTTACTACGCCGCCGATTGGAAGCAGCCCGCCGGGCTGATTATCGGCGCCGAGGCCCGTGGGGTGAGCGAAGCTGGCCTCGCCCTCGCCACGCACCGCATCGCCATCCCCATGGTTGGCCGTAGCGAGTCGCTCAATGCTGGCGTCGCCGGCAGCGTGATCCTCTTCGAGGCGCTGCGCCAGCGCACCCGCGGCCGTACCTAAATCCCACGCGGTCGATGGGTGTGGCGTACCATCGTGGATGCCACGGCACGCCGTGGGCGCCACGGCCCACCGCGCGTTTCAGCGCTACGGCATGCGGGTGGGCCAAAACATCCGCCACACCCGCGGCTGATTGACGATTGGCGCGATCCGTTTTACGATGGAAGTCTGGAGTTGCGCCCTGGCCGCTGGGCTGCGAAATACAGGGGTTCTCGATGACTGTGATCGATGAGCTGGTTACGCTTGAGGAAGAGGCCGTCGCGGCCCTCGCCGCTGCCGCCGATCTTGATGCTCTGGCCGAGTGGAAGAGCAAGTATATCGGCAAGTCGGGCGCCCTTACCCGCCTCAGCCGTGGCCTTGGCGCTCTGCCCCCCGAGCAGCGCCCTGAGGTCGGGCGTCGCGTCAATGCCCTGCGCGAGCAGCTCGATGCCGCCTATGAGCGGGCCGAGGCCGCGCTCAGGGCCGCCAGCGTACATGCCGAGCTCGCCGCCGACCGCATCGACATTACGATGCCTGGCCGCCCTCCCGCGCTCGGGCACATGCATCTCACGAACCAGGTGATCGCCCAGGTGCGCGAGATCTTCGGTGAACTGGGCTTCCAGGTGGGTGAAAGCCCCGAGGTCGAGCTCGACGCCTTCAACTTCGGGCTGCTCAACTTCCCCGACGATCATCCGGCCCGCGATATGCAGGATACGTTCTACGTTGAGATGCCCGAGGGCGCGCCTTCGGTGCTGCTGCGCACCCACACCTCCAATGCCCAGATCCATGCCATGCGCCGCCTCGCGCCCCGCCCGCTGCGTGTGCTGGTGCCCGGGAAGTGCTATCGCAACGAGCAGGTGACGGCCCGTAGCGAGATGCAGTTCTTTCAGTTCGAGTTCCTCGCCGTGGGCTACCATGTGTCGATGAGCGATCTGAAGGGGACCCTCGGCTACTTCGCCGAGCGGATGTTCGGCCCCGGTACCCAGGTGCGCCTGCGTCCGAGCTTCTTCCCTTTCACCGAGCCCAGCACCGAGATGGATGTGAGCTGCTTCCTCTGCGCAAGCAAGGGCTGCCGCATCTGTAAATACTCCGGCTGGCTGGAGATCGGCGGCTGTGGCATGGTGCACCCCACGGTGCTGCGTAACGGTGGCTATGATCCGCAGGTGGTCAGCGGGTTCGCCGGGGGCTTCGGGCCGGAGCGGATCGCTTTGCTCAAGTATGGCATCGATGATATCCGCAATTTCTACAACGGCGATCTGCGCTTCGTGAAGCAGTTTGGCTAGTGCATCACTCCTGGGATGTTGCTGGATCGCGACCCTGCGGCGGCGCGCGGGTCTTCCACGCGCCCGGCGAAGCTGGCCTGCGTCGGCGCGATCCGGCCCCGGTGTGGGTGCGCGGTGCCGCGCTGGTGCGGTCGGCTGCACGCCTGGGGTACCATAGCGACGCTAGTGGTCACCACTGGGATGTGGCTCCGCTGAGCCGCCCCGGTGGGGTTCCCGCTGAGCCACTCCTGTGGGGCGGCTGTACCACGGATGATCTGGGGGGTGGGCCACCGGCGACCCGAGCACCCTCGATGGGATGTGAACTGCTTCTGGCGTGATGTGGGCACGATCGGCGGATGACGAAGAACGAACGGGCGGCCGTGGGCTCCCTTCGCCCCGCCTCATGAGATGATGGCACGCTGCCTCGCCTTGCTCATCCTGGCCTTCGTCGCGCTTCATGCCTGCTACAACTGGGCCATCCCGCTTGGTGAGGGCCCCGATGAGCCAGGGCATCTGGCGTATGTCCACTTCCTGGCCGCCGAGGGCCGGCTCCCCGTGCAGCGCGCCGGTGAGGCGGGTGAAGTGCCCGGCGAGGGCCACCAGCCTCCGCTTGCCTATGCCCTCGCCATTCCTGCCGTGGCCTGGCTGCCTCCCGAGGAGCGGCAGATCTTGCTCACGGCCAATCCGCGCTTCCGCTGGGCCGGAGGCGATGAGCCCGGCGCCTTTATGCGTGGGAGCCGCGAGCTCTGGCCCTGGCCGCCCCACACGCTGGCCTGGCACCTGGCCCGCGCCGTCTCTGGCCTTGCCGGCGCGGCAACTGTGCTCTTCACCGCCCTGGCCGCCCACCGTCTGCGCCCCGGGCACCGGGCCTTCGCACTCCTGGCCGCCCTGCTCGTCGCGCTGAACCCTCAACTGCTCTTCATCACTGCCCTCGTCACCAATGATGCGCTGCTCGCCGCTCTCGGCGCTGCCTTGCTCTGGTGGTGCCTGGCGCCACCCGGCGATCCGGTGGCGCGTGACTGGTGGGGCGGGCCGGGCCGCTGGGCGCTCGTGGCTGGCCTGCTCTTCGGGCTGGCTCTGCTCACCAAGCAGAGCGCGCTCCTCTTCGGGCCCCTGTTGCTCTGGGCCGGCTGGCGGGTTGCTGGTGGCTCGCTCGGCTCAGCCGTCTCGGTCACGCTCACCTGGGGCGCTACCAGCCTGCTGGTGGCCGGGTGGTGGTTCCTGCGCAATCTGTGGCTCTACGGCGATCCCTTCGGCCTGGCCGTGTTTACGGCGGAGTTCGCCACCCAGCCGTTTGCCTGGGGCGACCCGGCCGCCTGGGCCGGTGCCCTCGGCCAGCTCTTTGCTTCCTTCTGGGCGCGCTTTGGCTGGATGAGTCTGGCTCCCCCCGCCTGGGTTCTCTGGCCCTACGCGACGCTCTGCGTTCTCGCCGTGGCTGGCTGGGTCCGTGTTGCTGTCGCCAGCCTTGCTGCCCGTTCACCCACTGGCGCCCTCGCTGACACCCTCCCCGCTCGGGCTGCGACGCCCTGGGCGGCGCCTCTGCTCACGGTCGGGATGGCCTTCATCTGGACGCTCAGCTTCGCTGCCACCGCCGGCCTGGTGGCCTGGCAGGGGCGCATGCTCTTCCCCGCCGTCGCGGCGCTCGGCCTGCTCCTGGCGGCGGGGCTGATCGGGCTGGCGCCCGCAGCGCAACGGCGCGAGGCGCCTTCCACGCGCTACGAGCGGATGCTCCTGGTTGCTGGTTGCGGCATTCTCCTTGCTCTGGCTGTCGCGATGCCCCTCGGCGTGATCCGCCCCGGCTATACCCGGGTGGCCCTGGCCCCCGGCGTGGCCCTGGCGAGCCTCGGCAATCCGGTCTATGCACGCTACGCTGCTTCCTGGGAGCGTGGGGTGGTGCTGCGCGGCTGGCAGGCCGGGGGCGAGGCGCGTCCCGGCACTACCCTGCCGCTCACCCTGACCTGGAATAGCCTTGAGCCCGTGCCGCGGCCCTGGACGGTCTTTGTCCATCTGGTGGACGCCACCGGCGCGATTGTGGCCGAGAGCAACAGCCAGCCCCTCGGTGGCGCCCTGCCCTTTCCGCGCTGGACGCCGGGCGACTGGATGGCCGATCGGCATACGCTCCCCCTCCCGCCCGATCTTCCCCCTGGCAGCTATACCCTGCGCGTGGGACTCTACCGCCCCGACAAAGGCGGCGAGCGCCAGCGCGTCTGGTCGGAGGATGGGGGTCCGATCGGCGATCTGGTGGAGCTCGGCGCTCTCGTCGTGCGCTGAGGCGCGTTGGTTGGCCGGCAATCGGCTCCTCTGCGGCGGGCCCTACACTTGGCCCCGTACGCCTCGTGCCCGGAGTACTACCATCCCCCTGGGAGGCAGGTACTGTTGTACGACCCAGCGTCGCTGGGCTATGCTCTGAAAGGTTTAAAACTCGTATAGAGCACCCCGCTATGCCTGCCTCAACCCTGCCTATTCGTCCATCGTGCCGGCTGCCCGTCACCGTGCTGATTGCCCTGTTCGCCCTGGCCCTGTTGCCGCCGGCGGGCCCGGTCGCGGCCGCGCCGGAGGTAGTAGGTGACGGCACACCGGCCAGCTGCACGAGCGCGGCGCTCGCCGCAGCCCTCGCTGGCGGTGGGGAGATCAGCTTTAACTGCGGCAGCGCCCCCCACAGCATCACGGTGAGCGCGGCGTACGAGATCACCGCGCCCGCGACGACGGTTGATGGTGGCGGGCTGATCACGCTCCAGGGGCAGGGCAGCCAGATCTTTATCCATCGCACCACAGGCACGGCGAGCAGCACGCTCACCCTGAGGAACCTCACCGTCGCTGGTGGGCGCTCCAGCGGTGCCAACGAGGCGGCTAATGGTGGGGCGATCGAAAGTTTCTTCCAGGCAGCCAACTCTGCCGCCATCCCCATTCTTATTGTTGAGAACGTCATCTTCCGCGATAACGACGCGACGGTGACGAGTGTGACAAGCGGCGAGGCGTACGACTATGGCGGTGGCGCGATCTACTCACGGGGCGGCCGCGTGAGCATCAGCGGCAGCCAGTTTCTCGACAACGACGCCAGCAATGGCGCGGGCGGGGCCATCCATATCCTTCAGAGCGGGCTGGTGATCAGCGACACGCTCTTCAGCAACAACACGGCGCTCGGCGCCAGTCCGGCCAACAGCCTCGGCGGCGCGATCTATATCGACGGGCTCGGCGGCGAGAACAGCCTCTTCCGCGTCAGCGGCGGCCGCTTTGTGAACAACCGGGCTTACAACTCGGGCGGCGCGATCTACGTGAACATGTACGAGAATAGCAGCCGTACCGAGATAAGCACCAGCAGCTTCGAAGGGAATGCCGTGGTTGGCGGTACCCGCGCGCAGGGCGGTGCGATCGGCGGGGGAGGCACCAGCAGTGGCGGCGCCACCGGTAACCCGAGCATCGTCATCAGCGAGAGCCTCTTCGTGGGCAACTCCGTTCGTCGCACCGCCGGGGCCGCAGGCAACAGCAGTGAGGATGGGTCGGGCGGCGCCCTGGCCTTCCCCCAGCGGACCCGCCTGCGGATCGTCAACAGCACCTTCGAGAGCAACCGGGCCTACGGCAGCAGCTTCAACGCGAATGGCGGCGCCCTCTACGTGGTGAACCACACCAGCCAGTTCGAGATCGTCAACAGCACCTTTGCCAATAACTATGCCGGCTGGGTGGGCGGCGCAATCAGCAACAGCACCCTGCCCGACCCGGAGGACCCACAACAGCCCATCCCCGGTGGGCGGGTTGAGAACACCATTTTTTACAACAATACCGCCGACAATGGCCCCAACGACTGGAACATCCAGCAGCACTGCTCCTCCGAGCTCGATCACGACGGGCGTAGCCTCCAGTTCCCGCCCCGCCTGACCGGCGCCAACTTTTTCAATGACGTTACCTGCTTCGCCGGCAAGAGTGCCCCCGGCCAGACGAGCGACCCGCAATTTCGCGATGCGCTCGTGCAGCCCCTGGCCGACAATGGTGGACCCACCCGCACGATGGCGATCGGTCTCGACAGCCCGGCCCTCGACGCCGGTGCCGCCTGTCCGGCCATCGACCAGCGCGGGGTGCCCCGGCCCCAGCTCGCCGCCTGCGATCTCGGTGCCTTCGAGCTGCAGGTTGGCCTCAGCGTCGTCCCTGCCCTGCTCGCGGTGGGCACGGAAAACCGCCAGATCACCGTTAGCGGTGTGGGATTCGATACGAGCAGTGTAGTTCAGGTGAACGGTACCGATCGGCCGACGATCCTCGACGACGCGCGAACGCTGCGGGCCGAGTTGAGCCCGGCCGACGTGGCCGCGCCGGGTGTGCTGACGGTCAGTGTGCGTGGCGCCGGCTCTGCCCTGGCCCCGGCCACGGTGCGCGTGGTCGATGAGGTCTTCCGCACCACCCTGCCCTTCCTTCGGCGCTGATCCCAAGATAGCCGATCGCCGGTACGCGACCGCGCTTCATCACGACGGTGTGCGCTCCGCGCGACTTCGGCCACACCTCCCACCGCTCTACCACGCTCCAGATCCTGGTGTGGCGGTGTGGGGGCTGTGATTCTGAGGCTGTGCAAGGCGGTGTAGCCACATCCATTCCATGTAGTGGAGCCGCCCACCCCCGCCGTCGATCACGGACATTCGTGAGAGTTCGCGGCTTGAGCCCCAGGTATCTGACGGTGCTGCCAGTGGCCCGGGCACTCGCTCAGGTATGTTCGCATGTGTTTGCGCGTCGATTGCGCATTTCGTGTGCGTTCCGCATTTCGTCGCATTCACACGCTGTGTGGTCGTGTTATAATGTGCGGCAAGGTACAAGCGTGCGCGGCGCCATGCGCGCCTGCGCCACCCCTCAGATACGCGCCGGAAAGGAGGTGAGCACCGTGTCGGACCCCGACCTTAGTGGCCTTAGCATTCGCTATCCGTCCGATCTGATAGTCTCGGCACCCACCATGCTCACTTCCCGAGGAGCGTCCCCCGATGAGCGAATCTAAGCCCGAGCGAACATTCACCGAGCGCTACGATCCCGCCGCGATTGAAAAGAAGTGGCAGGATCGCTGGGCCGCCGACAAGCTGTACAAGACTGGCCCCGCCGACAGCCGCCCCAAATACTACATCCTGGACTTCTACCCCTATCCATCCGGCGACGGTCTGAGTGTTGGCCATTGCCGCAACTACGTCCCCACTGATGTGATCGCCCGCTTCTACCGGATGCAGGGCTACAATGTGCTGCACCCGATGGGGTGGGATGCCTTCGGGCTGCCCACCGAGAACCAGGCGATCAAAACGAAGACCAACCCCGCAGTGCTGACGAAGCGCTACGCGGCGAACTACAAGCGCCAGCTGAACCTGATCGGCGCCAGTTACGATTGGGACCGCGAGATAACGTCCTCCGAGCCCGACTATTATCACTGGACGCAGTGGATCTTCCTGCGTCTCTACGATCACTGGTATGACCCTCGGGTTGATCGGGCCCGCCCGATCGCTGAACTGGAGGCCGAGCTGGCTGAGCACGGCACGAGCCGGCTCGATCTGCCCCTGTCGGCGCGCAGGGTGAGCGCCGCCGAGTGGAAGGCGTTCACGCCCCTGCAGCGCCAGGAGTTCCTGAAGCACTTCCGCCTGGCCTATCGCGGCGAGGCAACCGTTAATTGGGATCCCGTCGATAAGACGGTGATCGCCAACGAGGAAGTTGGCCCCGACGGACGAGCCTGGCGCTCTGGCGCCCTGGTGGAGCGGCGCACGCTGAAGCAGTGGTTCTTCCGCATCACTGCCTACGCCGACCGGCTGGACCGGGATCTGGAGACGATCGATTGGCCCGCGCGCATTGTGGCGATGCAGCGGAACTGGATCGGGAAGTCTCGCGGCGCCGAGGTGATCTTTACGACGACAGCCGGCGACGAGTTTATCGTCTTTACCACCAGGCCGGATACGCTGTGGGGGGCTACCTTCGTAGTACTGTCGCCGGAGCACCCGCTGGTGGCCGCCGTCACCACCCCCGAGCAGCGGGAGGCTGTGGTCGCCTATACCGAGCAGGCCCGGGCTCGCGCCGCCCAACCCGGTGCCGTTGAGGAGAAGGAGAAGACGGGGGTCTTCACTGGCGGCTACGCTGTGAACCCCGTCAACGGTGCCCGCGTGCCGATCTGGGTTGCTGACTATGTGCTGATGAGCTATGGCACCGGTGCGATTATGGCGGTGCCCGCCCACGACGAGCGCGATTTCGCCTTCGCGCTGAAGTTCGGCCTGCCGATCGTTCCGGTGATCCAGCGTCCCGATGACGCGGCGCGCTCGGTGCTGCGCCCCGGTACTTTCGCCCCCGAATTGCCTGCCCGCCTGCGCGAGGCTGGCTACAGCGTGAGCGAGGAGGACGGCCAGATTACCGTGGAGCTCACGGGCGCTGCGGTCGGCGCCTATGCCGAACTGGTGCGGCCCTACCTGCTGGATGGCTGGACCGAAGTGGCTGGGTCGGGCTGGCTGGCGATCTTTCCCGATGAGGTGATCGCCTTTGACTCGGTAGAGGCCGATGCGCGGATCTGCGACCGTATCCGTACGGCTTTGCAGATTGATGCCCTGCCGAGCTATATGGCCTACCTGGCGACGGTGCCCGCCTACCGTGAGTTGCTCTACCACGATGAGGTCGGCACGCCGATCAACTCCGGCCCGATCAATGGGTTACCTGGTAGTGAGGCGATCGAGCGCACCATCGCGCTGCTGGAGGAGCGCGGCCTCGGGAAGGGCCGCATGAACTACAAGATGCGCGACTGGCTGATCAGCCGCCAGCGCTACTGGGGCACGCCCATCCCGATCATCCATGCCGAGGACGGATTGGAAGTGCCCCTGTCCGATGATCAGCTGCCACTGACGCTGCCTGGCGTGGAGAGCTACGAGCCCACCGCTACCGGTGAGTCGCCGTTGGCCCAGATCGATGCGTGGGTGAACGTGGAGTTGCCCGATGGCCGCCGTGGCCGCCGTGAGACTGATACCATGGGGACGTTCGCCTGCTCTTCATGGTATTTCATGCGCTTTGTGGACCCCCACAATTCGTCTGCGCTGGCCTCGAAGGAGGAGCTGGCCTACTGGTTGCCCGTGGACATGTACGTGGGTGGCGCTGAGCACGCGGTGATGCACCTGCTCTACGCCCGCTTCTGGACAAAGTTCCTGCACGACTACGGCCTGGTTCCCTTTGTCGAGCCCTTCCAGGCACTGCGCAACCAGGGCCTGATCCTGGCCCCGCCCCGCGAGGTCGATGGCCAGATCATCATCGAGAAGATGTCCAAGTCGAAGAATAATGTCATCACCCCCGATGAGGTGGTGGCAAAGCACGGCGCCGATGCCCTGCGTGGCTACGAGTGCTTTATCTCCGACTTTGAGGCCTCTGTGCCCTGGAATACCGACGGTGTGCCGGGCATCCGCCGCTGGCTGGACCGCATATGGCGCATCGTTCTGGCCCCCGAGGAGGATCGCGGGCACTCCGCAGAGTTCAGCGAGCGGCAGCTGCGGCGTATCACTCACCAGACGAACTTCCGCGTGGCCGACGATATTCGCGACTTCAAGTTCAACACGATGGTCGCGGCCCTGATGGAGTTCACCAACGCCCTCTACAAAGCCCGCGATGCCGGGCTGGTTGGCACCCCCGCCTGGGCCGAGGCGATCGAGGCGCTGATGCTGATGATCGCCCCGGTGGCGCCGCATATCGCCGAGGAGCTCTGGTTCCGCACTGGCCACACCTACAGTATCCACCAGCAACGCTGGCCTGTCGCCGATGCCGCTCTGGCGGCCGAGGACGAGGTGGAGATCGTGCTGCAGGTGAACGGCAAGGTGCGCGATAAGCTGACCGTCCCGGTGGGCTTCGGGGAGGAGCAGCTGCGTACCCTGGCGATGGCGAGCGAGCGGGTGCAGGGCCACGTCGGTTCAAAGGCCATCCGGAAGGTGATCGTGGTGCCGGGCAAGCTGGTCAACGTTGTGGTCGGGTGATACCTTCACCCATCCGCCCGTAGATGTGCGCAGCGAGACGGCCCGACGGGCCGTCTCGCTGCGCCACCCCCTCCTATGCGCCTTTACACCGGTCGGGTGGCCTGGGCCTATTGCGCGATCGTCGCGGGCGCCGTCCTTTTTCTGCTCCGGCGACTGCTGCTGCCGTCCTTCGCTGAGGTGGAGGGGTTACCCTTTGAAATCGCCGTCGGTTCGGCCCTTAACTCGTGCTACGGTCGTCCCGCCCTGAACACCTGCGGTGATGGGATCATCTTTGTGCTCGCGACTCTCGGCGTCATCATCGCCAGCGGCTGGGGAAGCTTCGGGCGCTCCGTCTTCGCCGTGATCCTCGCGATCCTGCCGCTTGGACTCTTTTTCGCTTTCGCCCCGATCTGGATCCCTCCGCTTTTGCTCCTCCTGATCCCGCTGGCGATCGAAGGTGGAACACGGCTGCTCTTTCCCAGAGTTGAGTGATCCCCCGTCCCCTCTCCCGGCTTCTACGGCGTCAGATTGTTCGCCGGGGTCGGCTTGGGGGGCGCGGTTTGTGTTGGTATGGGGGTGACGCCCACAACCACCTCCCGAGTACTGGTCGGCTCAGGTGTGCTTGTGGGCGGCGCTGGCGTTTCCGTTGGCTTCGGCGTGCTGGTGGGCGGCGGCTTTGGTGTGTTCGTGGGCGGCGGCTCTGGCGTGCTTGTAGGCTCAGGCCGGTCTGTTGGCGCGGGCGCGGGCGTGCTCGTGGGCCTGGGCGTGTTCGTGGGCGGCGCTGGTGTGCGCGTCGGGCCCCGTGTCGCCGTGGGCCTGGCGGTGCTGGTTGTTGTGGGCATCGCCGTCGCCGTTGGCGCCGGTGTGTCGGTCGGCTCGCGCGTGGGTGTGCTGCTCGGCGGAGCCGTGGTGGTGGGTGCGGGTGTGAGGGTTGCGGTAGGCTCCCGCGTCGGCTCGGGTGTATCAGTCGGCTGCGGCGTGAAGGTCGCCGTGGGCGCCGGCGTCGGCTCGGGTGTATCAGTCGGCTGCGGCGTCACGGTAGCGGTGGCTGTGGGAGTACCCGTCGGCACGGCTGTTGCGGTGGGCGTGGACGCTGGCGGGGGCGTCGCAAGTGGCGCTTCGTCCGCGTCGGCCCGAGGCTGCTGGCGCTTAACGGGCGCCTTGACCACGGCGAGCGGGCAGGTGGGGCCCACCTGCACCGGGGCCTGGTTCGTGATCGCGTCGTAGGTGATGCCGTCTACCGTGAGTTGGTAGCTCGGGTTGGCGATCACCTGGCAGCCCGTTACCACCGTGGTCGTGTCGTAGACGAGGCCGATGCGGATCACGGCCTGGCTGCCGCTCGCGAGATTGCCGCTCCAGTTCACCGTGTCGCCGCTGATGGTGAGCGGTGTCTCGACACTGCCATCGATCGAGACAGTGGCGATCCGTGAGGCCGATGGCGGCGTCGTTGGCAGAGTATCCTCGACCGTCACGCTCAGCGGTGGGAGGCCAGCCGGATTCAGGTTGGTGACGGTGATCGTCCACTCCAGGCCGTCGAAGCCAGGTACCGGCCCACCGGGTGGATCGGCCTCGGCTCCCGTCTTGGTGATGCGCACCTGGGTGGCGTCGTCGTTCAGGATGGTGCCGGTGCCCGCTGCGCCGACCGTCCCACCGGGCTGGGGATTGCTCAGCTGCAGGAACAGCGTCTCATCCGGCTCAATTGTCAGGTCGCCGTTGACCGTTACGTCGACAGGGAGCGCGTTCACACCCACCGGGAAGGTGAGCGTCGTCGGCGCAAGCGCGGCGTAGTCGCTGCCCGCCGAGGCGCTGTCATCGGCAGTGGCGACATCCACCGATACCGGGATGTCGTGAGTACCGGCCACGGAGACGTTGAAGGTCAGGGTGGTAGTGCCGCTGTTGCCCTCGATCACGGAGGGGCTATCGACGCTGAAGCTCGGGAAGTCGTCGTTGACGATCGTCGTGCTCTGGGCGCAGACGGCGCAGCGCGAGGCCCAGCCTGAGGGTGCCAGGGTGATGTTGATCGTCTCGTCGGCCTCGATCCTGGTATCGCCGAACACAGTGAGGGTGAGGGTGCGGTTCAGGTTCGGATCGCCCGGCACAAACGTTACGGAGGCAGGCGCGAGGGTGAAGTCGCTCCCGGCGGTGGCGCTGCCCCCTGCGTTAACGGTCACCACCACGTTCTCGACCGGCTGCCGGCTGAGGCTGACCGTGAGGTTGATCACCTGCTGGCCGCTGTTGCCCTCGGTGATCGTCGGGGGTGGCGCGCTCAGGTTCACATCGGTAAAGTCATCGTTCGTGATCGTCACCGTAGCCGACGCAGGCGCCCCCAGATCCACGCCAGTGCCGCCCGTGAGCGCAACGCCGAACTGCTCGTCGAACTCCACCCGCACGTCGCCCACCACGCTCACCGGGAGCGGGATCGGCCCGGTGGAGCCGGCCGGGAAGATCACCTGGGCGCTCCCGGTGACGCTAAAGTCGTTGTCGGCCAGCGTGGCCGTGCCGTTCGTCACCTGGAAATTGACCGTGACGGTGCGCTCGGCGGCGGCGGCGAGCACCACGCCGATGCCCACGGGGGTGGTGCCGCTGTCGCCCTCGGCGAGCGTGGCGCTGGCGGCGGTGAGGCTGGCCACACTATTGTCGTCGTCGAAAATGCGACCCAGGCCCTGACCATCGCCAATGATCGCGCCGCCGGTTGGGTTCGAAAGATTCACGAAGAAGGTCTCATTGATCTCGTCGATATTGTCCGGGGTGATCGTCACCGGGATCTGGTTCGTCGTCGAGCCTTCGGGGAAGATCAGGGTGCCCGAGGTCGTCAGGTAGTCGTTGGGGGCGTTGGCGGTGTTGTCAGCGGTGGCGAAGTCAACGGTCACCCCCCCGGCAGGCGCCGGCCCGTTCAAGCTCACCGTGAAGTTCGCGATGGGCGGCGTGTCGCCGAGATCGCCCTCTGTGACGGAAGCGTTGCCGATGAATAGCGAGAGCACATCGTCGTTGAGAATGGTAACGGTGGCGACTGTCGGCGCCACGAGGGTTACACCCGCAGACGGGAGTAGTTCGACGCTAAAGCTCTCATCAGGCTCGAGGCGCAGGTCGCCGTTCACCTGCACGGTGATCTGCGCGCTGGTGGCGCCACGGGGGATCGTCACCGTACTGTTGGCGGCAACGTAATCGTTCTCTGGTGCTGCGGCCTGCGCCGTCCCATCAACGGTGCGGTAGCCCACGACGACATCGCGTTCGGCGGCGACCGGGATACCTACCGTTAACTGCACAGCCGTCGTGCCGCTATTCCCTTCGGTCACGCTGGCAGTGGTGGTGGTGAAGCTCACGCTCGCTGAGTCATCGTCAACAATGCTGCCGGTGCCTCGCCCGGTCGCGATGGTGGCACCGACCGGGTTCGCCAGATCGACAAAGAAGATCTCGGTAGCCTCGACGATCAGGTCGCCCACCACCTGGACCTGCACCGTCTCGGTCTGGTCGCCAGGCGCAAAGTTCACTGTGCCAGACGCGGCGGTAAAGTCGGTGCCGGGAGTGGCGGCGTTAGCGGTTCCCGCCGCGACCGTGCTCCAATCGACACTGACGGGTAGGGTTGGGGCGAACGAGAGCGAGACCGTAAAGGTGATCGTCCGGGTTCCGCTATTCCCCTCGGTTACGCTGGCATCGCCGATCGACAGCTCGGGCAGGGGCACCGGCGTATTGGTACTGGTGGGCGTAGGCGGCACCGGCGTGTTGGTACTGGTGGGCGTAGGCGGCACTGGCGTGTCGGTAGCGGGCGGCCGGGGCGTGTTGGTAGGCGAGGGGACGATCGGCACCAGGGTCTCGGTGGGCGTGGCGGGCGGCAGGGTCGCGGTGGGGGTGGCG
>SFCB01000192.1 GCA_004367505.1 Chloroflexi bacterium OHK40
ACCGAAGCAGGGCCATCCCTGGCGTCGTCCTTGGAGCGTGCGCCGCCAGCGTGAGCTGGCGGGTGCCGCGTAAGTGCAGGACTTTACGTCACACCCGCGGTGAAATTGGGGGTTGTATTTTGTTGGCGAACGTGCTACACTGCCTCGTGCCGATCTGCTACACGACGTATCACTACTATCTGCCTCATCGGGGGAAGCCTATGGCTCATGAGCCTGGCCCACCTGTGGTGAACGCCTTCCGTCCCCACAGCAGTGGTCTGAGTAAGCTCTTCGGCTCGCTCGAGTCCGACATTATGGAGTTGCTCTGGTCCCGTGGCGAGATGTCGGGCCGTGATGTCTTCGAGGCCCTGCGGGACCAGGGGCAGCGCCTTTCATACGGGGCCGTCAAGACGGTGCTCAACCGCCTGGTACAGAAGGATGTGCTCCGGTTCACTCAGGAGAAGAACCAGAACCTGTACCGGCCGCGGCTCAGCCGCGAGGAATTCACTACCTCGGCGGTACGCGAGATCGTCACCAGTCTGGTTGACAGCTTCGGCGAGCCTGCGCTCGCCCAGTTCCTCGATCAGCTTCAGGCGGCGGATCCGGCCCAGCTCGCCGCGCTGGCGGCGCGGGTGGAGGCGGCGGAGGCGCGTAAGCGCGGCGGTTAGCCGCCGATGTCAGTGAGCATCTGTGGCCGTGGCGGGGGGGAGACCACCGCGGCCACAGTCCTTGGGGAAGGGGGGCGTGTGATGGGAGCAGGGGGAGCTCCATATGAGCCGTACCATCCGCACCTGGGCTACACACTGGCCCTGACCGGTCTGGCCTGGCTGCTCGTCGTCGGGTATTCTTGGATGGCCCTCCGCGCCGCTCCGCGCGCCCGCGTGATGCTGTATGGCCTGGCGATCATGTTGCCGATCGTGGCCGAACTCAGTGCCCTCGTCGTCTATCTGCTCCGCCCCTCGCCCGATACACATCTAGGCGCGCTGCTCTCACACATCCACCTGGCCTATCTTCAGCCCCTGCCGCTCGATAGCTATCTCGCGCCCGCGCTCCTTGCCGCCATCCTCGGCCTGCTGGCAGTGCTCATGCTCGCCTCGCTGGTGCGCTTTGCCATCGGTACCTGGCGCCTGCGCGACCTGCTGCGCCATTGCAACGGCCTCGCTGAGGCTGGCTACCCGGCGCTGCACGCCCGGATGCAGCTGCTGGCTCGCACCCACAAGTTTGCACCGCCCACCATGGCGGTGATGCCAGTAGCGGAGCCTCTGGCCTTCACTACGGGCCTGCTGCGGCCACGGATCTACATTTCCACTGCTCTGCTGGCGTTGCTCACCGAGGACGAAGTGGTGGCTGTGCTCTGCCACGAGCTGGCCCACGCGGTTCGCCGCGACAACGTTTGGAACTGGCTGGTGCGCCTGTTCCGCGACATGTGCTGGTTTTTGCCGGTTGGCTTCGTCGGGTGGCGCTGGATGGTGGTGAGCCAGGATGAGGATTGCGATGCCCTGGCCGCGCGACTGACCCGCGATCCGCTCACGCTGGCCCGCGCGCTGCTCAAGGTGGCGGCCGCCTGGCACCATCAGTCGGGTACGCCGCTCCTGAGTGCTACCTCCTTTGCCAGTAGCCCCGATGTGCGCGCGCGGGTTGAGCAGATGCTCGCCCTGAGCGATGGTCAAACACCCGTCCGCCGCTCCGCTCTGGTCGGTGCTGTGCTCCTCGCGGCCACCCTGCTACTGCTTGGCCCCCTGCCCGCCCTGCTGGGCTCCTGAGCGCGCCCCATCTGCCGTGGGGATCCATTGGGCCTGAAAAGAATACGGCTTGTATCACGTCGTAGTGTATTACTTCGGGAAAAGTGACACTTTTCGTATCACTACTCGGCGTATCGTCTGAAAGGGGGGGGATTCATGCGTGCCAATCGTTCGCTCCGCCTGCTCCTCATGGTGCTCCTGGTGGCCGGGGTTGTCCCATGGGCGGCTCCCGGGGTGGCCCGGGCCGCTACCACCACCGTCCGTTTGCGGGTGGTGAGCGCCCGGAGCGAGCCCCGGGCGTTGGGGGGCGCCGGTGTCCTCAAAGATGCTCCGATCAGCCGGTACCGCTTTATCATCAACCACGACAACGTCGGTGACCACAGCCAGCCTCGCGCCTCAGGGTGCCGCAAGAGCGACCCTGGTTACCCGGCAAGCTGCCACTGGCCTTCCATCCAGGCTCAGCAGGGTTACGCCCCGGTGGTGGCCCAGGGTACCGAGGCCGACCTCAGCGAGACGGTAGGCCTGACCTTGCCGCCCGGCAACTACCTGATCTCCGTCGTCGCGGAGGGATTCAAGCTCGACGGGGCATGGTTCAGCGTGCCGATCGAGGACCCCGGCCTGGTGACCGTCGCGCTCCACCCACTGCCGCTGCCTACGGCCACGTTACGGGCTAAAGTCTTTGAGGATACCGCGCCCACGAACAGCGCCCCCGACATTCCCGCCGAGCGGGGCCTGGCTGGCTTCCGCGCGATTATCGCCGACCAGCTCGGCGAGATCACCACCGATCTCTTCGGCAACCCGCTCTGCACCGAGTACGTGCGCGACGCCAACGGCGAGGTGGTGTTTGGTCCCGATGGTACCCCTACCCCGATCCCCGGCACAGGCGGGGGATGCTACAGCGATGCCGATGGTGATCTGGTCGTGCCCAACCTGGGCCCGAACCGCTACGAGTTTATGGTTGCCCCACCCGACAGTAGCTGGATCCAGACGACGACTCTGGAGGGCCGGCTTGGCTGGGATACCTGGGCCCAGGAAGGGTACACCGGCTACGACACCGAGTTCCAGATCGCTGGCGAGCCCTTCCCCTGGACGATGTTCGGCTTCGTGCGGGCGCGCAACCAGCTCAGCACGCCGGTCACCGGTGAAGTGCAGGGGCGGATCGTCAAGGTGAATGTGGCTGTGCCCTATGTCGGTGGGCAGCCCTACAACGGCCAGCAGTGGGGCGGTTTCGCGGGCGCCCGCGTTATGGGTCCCGTCGAGGACGCCTGGATCTCGCTCAATGACTTGCAGCGCGGCGATGCCGCCGTCTATATCGGTCGCGCCAACTCCGACGGCACCTTCCGCATCCGCAACGTGCCTGACGGCAACTACTTCCTCGGCTACTGGGACGAGTCCCTGCTCAACATCTTCGATTGGACCCAGGTGACGGTGCGTGATGGCCAGGTGACCAGTACCGGCGACCTCTTCCTCACCGGCTGGTTCATGAAGCTCGAGGGGACGGTCTTCGTTGACACCAACGCCAATGGCAAGCGTGATCCGGGCGAGCCCGGGCTGGCGGGCATCCCGGTGGTGGCCAAGCGCCGCACCAACTCGCTGATGGACCGGCAGGCGGTCACGGCGATCACCGATAGCAGCGGTCGCTATGTGATGGAGAATCTCTACCCACTCGTCCAATGGCTGGTGATCGAGACCTACTCCGATCGCTACTACACCACCGGCTATACCTTCCAGGCCTGGAACCAGCCGGACGAGACGACCGTACTCGGCCAGGGAGTTGATGTGAACGTGCTGCCAGTCATCGGTCAGAGCGGCCGGCTCGATTGGGGCGTGCTGCCCTACGATGCTACCGGCCGTAGCGGGCGCCTGCGCAACGGCGGGATTGCCGGTACGGTGAGCTACGATACCACCCGTAACGAGCTCGACCCGCGCTTCGCCGCCGTTGAGAACTGGCAGGTCGGGATCCCTGGCCTCACCGTGAACCTCTACGCCCCCATCCCATGCACGCCGAGCGGTCCCGGTGACCCCACCTGCGTGCCGAACCCGGCTGGCGTAGGCTACTATCGGGCCGATCCCAACGGTGCGCTTGCCCGTGGCCCGCTGCTGAATACGACGACGACTGAACAGTGGCAACGCCCCACGAATTGCACCGTACGCGATGTAGATGGCAACCCCGTTGATCCGCTAGCGCTGCCCAGCCCCTCTCCAACCGCCGAGTGCGTCGAGACGCCCCAGACGGGCGCGCAGTTCGGCACCGACTTCGCGACGGTGGATGGCAACTTCGGCTTTGCCACCATCCTGCGCGACCCGCTCACCGGGGCCGCCATCCCCGAGACCGCCATTCCCGCCGGCGACTACCTGGTGGAGGTCGTGAGCCCCAGCGACATTCTGGGCCGGCCAGTCTACACACCCACCCGCGAAGAGGATATCAACGTCTTCGACGGTGACCAGTACGTGCCCCAGATCCCACCCTCGCCCTGCGCCGGTGCCCTGCACACGGTGGATGTGGCGGGCGTGGGGTCCGACGGATCCGATGCCGTCGATAACCCTGCCTTCGCCGCCGAGGGCGGTAGCCCCTACGAGGGCCAGCGCAGGCCGCTCTGCGATGTCAAGCTAGTGACGGTAACCAACGGCAAGTCGGTGGCGCCAGCCTTCACCTTCTTCACCCGGGTGCCGTTGCCGGGGCGCTGGTTCGGCTACATCATCGATGACCTCACGATCTCGATGAACCCGCAGGATACCACCTTCGGCGAGAAGCTCGGCCTGGGCAATATGCCGATTGGCATCTATGACTACAGCAACCGCCTGGTCAAGACCGTGAGCTCCGACCCGAATGGGGTGTTCGAGGTGCTGTTGCCGAGCTCGACCACGGTGAACTGCCCCTCGCCCAGCGGTGTGTGCGCGAACAACTACCGCATTGTCGGCAACGATCCTGGCGTGCCGGGGCGCCGCAATCCGAACTACAACCCGCAGTACCGCACCATCGCCGCCACCTTTGAGATCTTCCCCGGTGATATCACCATCGCCGACCTGGCGCCGACTCAGATCGGAGTGTCGATCCAGGCTCCCGGCTCGCAGCTGACCACGGCGGCCACATGTGCGCTCGAACTCACCACGCCCCAGCTCTTCGCCGTGGACCGCCCCTATGTCAACGCGACGAGCCGGAACATCGTTGTGCGCGGGCTCGGCTTTGGGGCGAGCCAGGGCAGCGGCCAGGTACGCCTGGGCCCCCGGCTCCTGCCGGTTCAGAGTTGGAGCGATCGGCAGATCACCGTGCGCGTGCCGGATGGCTTTCCCGCCGGTCCCTTCCAGTTGATGATCCGCGCCAATAATGGCCAGCGCACGGTGAACGGCCTGACCGTACACGTACTGGGGGCCGGCTACAACCCCCGGCTCTACGAGGTGGGGCCTGGCAGGCCCTACCCCTCGATCCAGGCGGCGATTGATGCCTCGGCTGGCGTGCGCAACCCGCTGATCGTCGTCTACCCCGGTGGGGTGCCCGATGTGACCAACCCGGGCTACAACCCCCAGCTCGCCTACTTCGAGAACCTGATCATCGACCGGCCGCTGCGCCTGCAGGGGGTGGGGCCTGGCGGCGTCTACGCCGATGGCAGCGTGGTGGATGGCTCGGTCATCGATGGTGGGGCCTTCGGCGGCGACACACCGCTGGCCACCGCGTGGCGTCAGCGCATCGCGGCCCTGCTGAACGGGACAGGCTGGGACGGCAACCAGGCGGTCTACGAAGGCGCCACGATCACCGTGTTCGGTCGCAGCGGCGAGTTCTCCGCCAGCAGGCCGCTCCTGGTGGACGGATTCAGTATCCAGGGTGGCAATCAGCAGGGCTTCCCCAACAACATCAACCAGATCGGAGGGACCCCCACCGGCCTGCCGCCGAACGTCGAAACCCAGGGCGGCGCGCTCTTCGCCAACGCCTACGTGCGCTATTTGCAGCTCTCCAACAATATCGTGCAGAGCAACGGCGGGGCCTACGGGGCGATCCGTCTGGGCACGCCCCACCTCACCGGGCCGAACGCCGACAACCAGAACGAGAACGCGCGCATCCTGTACAACCGGATCATCGCCAACGGCGGCACAAATCTGGCCGGCGCCCTCGGGATCTTCAATGGCGCCGATGGCTACGAGGTGGCCTACAACGACTTCTGCGGTAACACCTCAGCTGAGTATGGCGGCGCGATCAGCCACTATGGCTACAGCCCCAACGGCAGCATTCACCATAACCGCATCTTCTTCAATCGCTCATACGACGAGGGCGGCGGCGTGATGATCGCTGGCGAACTGCCGGCCACCCCTGGCACGCTCTCGCGTGGCGCGGGCCCGGTGTCGATCAGCAGCAACATCATCCAGAGTAACCTGGCCAACGACGACGGGGGCGGCCTGCGCTTCCTGATGGCAGGCAACTTCACCTACAACGTGGTCAACAACATCATCGCCAACAATGTCTCGACCCACGAGGGTGGCGGTGTGGCCCTGAACGACGCGCCGGCGGTGCGCTTCGTGAACAACACGGTCATCGGCAATCTCACCACGGCCACGGCCACGACAAGCGATGGCAGCCCGGCTCCCGCCGGCCTCTCCACAGTGCGCAATAGCGCTGCCCTCCAGGCCACCCTCGGGGCCGGCGCGCCGATCTTCAGCAACCCGCTGCTCTTCAACAACGTGTTCTGGAACAATCGGGCCGGCAGCTTTGTGATCAACACCGTGAGCGGCATCGGCCTGCCTGGCGATCCCTCCCCGATCAACTACTGGGACCTCGGCGTGAGCGATGGTAGCGGTACGCTCGCTCCGTCCTTCTCGCTGATGCAGCGCGGCCCCGACGGCGCAGCCGATCCGAGCAACCGCGTGGGCGATGGCTTCGACCCGGCCGTCCTGCAGGCATACACCACCTCGGTGGCGGTGTTCCCCTGGCGCACCCTGCCCGGGGTTGTGGGTGTGGCGATCGTCGCCGTCGATGTGCCGCCGACGCTCATGGGCGACTACCACCTGGCTGCCGGCTCGCCCGCAGTAGACATGGGCACTCCGGCGGTGGGAGCAGTGAGTGCCCCGCTCCGCGATGTGGACGGCGAGGGCCGCCCGGCGGGCGCGGGCTACGACGCCGGGGCCGACGAGGTGAACGGCCTGGCTGAACTACGCTTCCCCGCCACGCCCGTGCTCGACAGCTTCAACCGCGCTCAGCCCCGGCCAAACAACGGCTGGGCGGGCAACAACGACGACGGCTACTTCCGCGTGACGAGCAACCGGCTGCAGGTGCGGCGCAGTGGCCTGCTCGTGCGCGGCAATTTCGGCGCCGACCAGGAGGCCTACTTCACCTTTGCCCAGGTTGGCAGGCTCGGCTTGCGCCAGGGCCTCCTGCTGAAGGTCGGCGGGCTGAGCGGCGGTGCGATCGGCCCGAACAGCCGCATGATCCGTGTGGCCTACAACGCGCTTACGGGCGCCGTGCTGATCGAGACACTGGCGCCGGGCCAGGGTTGGCGGACACGGGCCACCCTCAGCGGAGTCACCTTCTGGCCTGGCGATGTGCTCGGCGCGCGTGCCTACGCCGACGGCACCGTGGTGGCCTATCGCAATGGTGTGGAGCTCGGCCGCGCTGATGTGACCACCGGCGCCAACCCGTGGCCGCTGGCCTACAGCCTGGAAGGGGGCCGCATCGGCATCAGCTTCCTTGGGCCGAGCTTTATGGGCCTGAACGCGGCGGCCATCGACGACTTCGGCGGCGGGACGCTGCCGTAGGTGGCACAGGGGCACCGGTGCCGCCCATCACCTGGCGGTGCGGCGCCGGTGCCGCTCCCACAGACAGAGGAGACCCATGGACCAGCGACTCACTCGACGCGGCTTCTTGCGCCTTGGCCTTGGCGCAGCCGCCGGGGGCGCGGGCATCCTGCTTGCCCCCCACACCCGCGATCGGCTGGCCCGCCGCGCCGAAGCGGCCAGCGTTCTGGCCCAGGGCGCGTCCTTGCGCTACCACCTGGCCGGGACCGATGGCTGGATCAGTCTGCCGAGCGCCAGCAGTTCCACCTATCACCCGGACGGGCTCGCGCCTGCCGGCCTGAGCACCTACATGTTTGGCTTCGCTGATGTGACAGGGCTGGACGCTGCCCAGATCCAGGCGATGAAAAACAAGTGCCAGGCTCCCGCCCCGCTCATGTATTTCGACGAGGGCCAGGGCGCCCTGGTGCGCCTGACCAATCTCGGCCTGGCCCAACGTCCCGATCTGACCGACGCCCACACCATCCACTGGCACGGCTTTCGGAATGTGATCCCCATGTTCGACGGCGAGCCCAGTTCGTCGGTCTCGGTGCCGATCGGCCGCTCGCTGGATTATTACTACCGCCCGCGCGAGCCCGGTACCTATATGTTCCACTGCCACGTCGAGGATACCGAGCACGTCCACATGGGCATGACCGGGATCGTCTTCGTGCGCCCGGCCCAGAACGGGGGTGCCCCTGGCATTCCACCCGGGCGGTACGTCTTCAACGATGGTGTGCCCCCCGGTGACCCCCGCTCCACCGCCTACGACCGGGAGTTTGCCGTGTTGCTCACCGAGGTCTGGAACGAGGCCCACTGGGACGATGCGCACATCCAGCTGCCGGAGTGGAGCGACTACCGGCCAGACTTCTTCCTGCTCAATGGACGGGTCTATCCCGATACGATCCTGCCCCACGGCACGCCACCGGGCCGGCCCGATCTGGCCTACCAGCCCTACTCCTCCCTCATCCGGGCCAACGCGGGGGAGCGGGTGCTGCTGCGCTTCGCCAACCTGGGCTTCCTCAAGCAGACCATGGTCCTCGACGGTATCCGCCTACGGGTGGTTGGCAAAGATGCGGTGCTGCTGCGCGGGCGCGATGGGAGCGACCTGAGCTACCAGACGAGCACCATTTCGATCGGCCCTGGCGAAAGCGTAGACGCGATCTTCGTGGCGCCCGAGGTGGTAAGCGGCGAAGCGACCTACCTGCTCTACAACCGCAATCTCGTCGGCCTGAGCAACAATGGCGAGCCGGGGCTCGGTGGCCAGCTCACCGAGGTGCGGATCGCTCCCGCCGGCACGCTGCCACCGCAGAGTGCCCCCAACCAGTGAGGTGCCACTATGAGACCCGGTACTCCTGGCCCGCTCATTCGGGGCCTGGCGACCTTCGTTGCCTTCGTTGCGCTGCTCGCCGCCGTGCGGGGAGCGGCAGCCCAGAGCCTCGCCGTACCGCCGAACGGCATCGTCTGCACCACCAGCGCCGACGATAGCTTCGCCCTCACCGCCACCGACGGCTACATCAGCCTGCCCGATGGCAACAGCGTCTACATGTGGAGCTTCGCCAGCGGCACCGGCCCCTTCCAGCATCCGGGCCCGGTGATCTGCGTCGATCAGGGCGACACGGTGACGATCACCCTCAGCAACACTCTGTCGCAGCCGGTATCGCTGATCTTTCCCGGCCAGAGCGACGTGCTCGCGAACGGTGTACCCTCACAGCCCCAGTTTAGCGGCGCTACCCTCACCTCACTGGCGCCGGCCGCGCCGACAGGCGGCAGTGTTACCTACCAGTTTGTGGCCAATGAGCCCGGCACCTACCTCTATGAGAGCGGCACCAACCCCGGCGTGCAGGTGCAGATGGGGCTCTTCGGGGCGATCGTCGTGCGCCCGGCCGGCCACCCCGATTGGGTCTATGCCGATGCCAGCACCGCCTTCGATCCTGCCCACGAGTACCTGATGCTGCTCTCGGAGATCGACCCCTATCTGCATATGGCGCTCGAGCGGGGCCAGAGCTACGACATGGGCCAGTATCGCCCGCGCTACTTCCTCATCAACGGTCGCAGCTTCCCCGATACGATCGCGCCCAACGGCGCCGCCTGGCTACCTGATCAGCCCTACGGGGCCCTGGCCCACATCTACCCCTACGACCCGGTTACCAACCCTCTACCCGCCCTCGTGCGCTACGTAGGCGTGGGCAGCGCGGACTTCCCCTTCCACCCCCACGGCAATCACTCGCGGGTGGTCGGACGCGATGGGCGGCCCCTGCGCGGCGATGGAGGCGAGGATCTGAGCTACGAGAAGTTCTCGCTCCCGATCGGTCCGGGGCAAACCTGGGATGTGACCTTTAGCTGGCACGATGCGGAGAACTTCAGCCCGAGCAACCCCATCCCCGTGACGGTGCCGAACCAGCAGAACCTCTTTGCCGGCGCCTACTGGAGTGGTAGCCCCTACCTTGGCGGAACCGGCACCCTGCCGGTGGGCGGCGAGGGCTACAACCAGTGTGGCGAGTATTACCACGTGGCCCACAACCACGCCCTCACCCAGATCACCAGCTGGGGTCTGACCATGAGCGGCATGATGACCTACACCCGGATCGACCCGCCGGAGCCGAACAGCTGCCCGTGAGGCGCCAATGCGGCCTCGCACCCGAGGGAGAGAGCTATGCGTTCACTGCTCCGCCTGCGCCGTATCACTGGCGCGCTGCTTCTGGCGTTCGTGCTGCTGTGTGCAGGGCTGCCACCCGCCGCTGCCGCACCTGCCGCCGCCCCGTCCGTCGCCGCCTGTACGCTGGTCGGCGTCACCCGCCGCTGCGAGTTGTGGGCCCGGGCCGGTACCCTCAGCCTCTCTGGCGCGCCCGCCGTGCCGATCTGGGGGTATGCCGCTAGCGCCGCTGGCCCTGCGAGCCTCCCCGGCCCTACGATCGAGGCTGTCGTTGGAGAGATCCTCGAGGTGACGCTGCACAATGAGATCGGCGAGCCTAGCGCCCTGGCCTTCCCCGGGATGGCCCTCGCCAGCGATAGCGTCGGCGTTGCCCCCGGCGCCACCAGGACCTACACCCTCACCGTTACGCAGCCGGGCACCTTCCTCTACCAGGCAGGGCTCACGCCAGGGGGAGTGCGCCAGGTGGCGATGGGCCTCTACGGCGCGCTCCTGGTGCGCCCGACCACCCCCGGCACGGCCTACGATCTTACCACCGCCTATGACGACGAAGCCCTGCTCGTTTATAGCGAGATCGACCCGGCCTTCAATGCGGCCCCGGCGAGCTTCCCCATGCAGCAGTTCGCGCCGGTTTACCTGCTGATCAATGGCCGGGCCTACCCGGAGAGCGAGCCGCTGCTCACCGGCGCGGGCCGGCGCGTGCTCCTGCGCCAGATCAACGCCGGGCTGCACCACCGCAGCCTCGGGCTGCTCGGCCTGCGCCAGCGGATCATCGCCACCGACGGGGCTCCCCTTGCGCAGCCCTTCAGCGTGGTGGCGGAGACGCTTGCCCCCGGCCAGACCCTCGATAGTCTGGTGAGTATGCCTGCCGGTGCCGCTGTTGGCACCCGCTATCCACTCTACGCCACCGGCATGCCTGGCCAGGGCCCCGGCGGCCCGGCGGCGCTCGGCGGGATGCTCACCTTCCTGACGCTTCAGGCTGCTGCCACTCCTGACACCGCAGGCCCGGCTACGAGCGCTATCAGTGTGACGCCTGCACTCAGTAACGGGGCGAGCCCGCTCCAGCTCATTGCCACCATCAGCGATGTGGCGAGCGGCAACGGCGCGGTGACCGCCGCCGAGTATTTCCTGGATACGGTGGGAGCAGATGGTACAGGCACACCCATCACGGCGGGGCTCGGCGCGTCGAGTGTAAGCCTGGGGGCCTCCATCCCGCTCGCCGCCCTCGCGGGCCTCGCCGATGGCCCTCACACCGTTTTCGTGCACGGGCGCGACACTGCCGGCAACTGGGGTGCCAGCGCCAGCGCCAGCTTCACCCTGGATCGGGCCGCCCCTGGCGTGAGTGGCCTGGCTCTGGCGCCCGCGCGCGCGCGTTTCGACGAGCCGGTAACCTTCACGCTCAGCGCCAGCGATCCCGCCACAATCGCCGCAGGCGAGTACTTCATCGGCGCCGATCCGGGCGCCGGTGCGGGTCAGCCCCTCAGCCCGTCCGATGGAAGCTTCGACGAGACCAGCGAGGAGCTGCAGGCGATCCTGAGCCTCAACGCTCTCGCTCCGGGCACCTACAGCGTTGGCGCACGGGCGCGCGATGCCGCTGGCAATTGGAGCGCCCCAATCACTGTGGCGCTGGAGGTGCACGACACCTACTTTAGCGATGGCTTCGAGTCTGGCGATGTTAGCGCCTGGACGAGTACGGGCGGGAATGGGGCGCGCCTGAGCGTGACGTCCGCCGCTGCCATGGATGGTACCGCCCTCGGCATGCGCGCGGTGATCAGTGCTGGCACCTCGGGCTTTGTCGAACACACCATGGACGCTGATCGGAGCGCCTACCGCGCGCGATTCTACCTGGATCTGAGCGGCGCAACGCTTGGCACCGCCGCGCGCACGGTCTTTGTGGCCCGCGACACCCGCGCCACGCCACGGAATGCCTTCCAGGTGCAGGTGCGCTACAACAACAACCGCTATCAGGTGCGAGTGGTGGTGGCGCGGACCGGCGGTAATTCCAGCACCAGCTGGCGGACCATCAGCGGGCCAACGGCGGTTGAGGTGGGCTGGTCGTCTGCTACGAGCGGTTCACTGACACTCGCCCTGAACGGAGTTCTCCAGCAAACCCTGAGCAATCTGAACACCAGCGGCTACCTGGTGCGCGCGGTGCGCCTGGGGCCGCAGGGCAACCTGAGCGGCGCGAGCGGCACGATCCATTTCGATGAATTTGTCGCCACTCGAAGCACCGTGGTGGGCCCCTGACGTCGTTACACGGTGGTGAGCGGTCTCCCCCCTTGCCGCGCATTGCCGTGGAACGAATACCTGCCGTGCGTCGCGGTGGTCCCCCCCTGTCGTGGCGCACGGTAGCTAGAAATGAATGACGCGATGCCATCCTTCTCGATTAGTCCGGCAGTGCGCCGTGCCTGGAGTGTGCCGCTGACCGGTCTTCTGCTCGGAGCCCTGATCCTGGCCGCCGCCATCGTTCACCGGGGCGGCCCGGGTGGGCCAGGCGCCGCGCCGGGTGCGCCCGTACCGCCACACCCGGCGATCGAGGCCGCCTACGGCGTGCGGATCGACCGGCTCGTCGTCACCGCCGACGGAGGCATGGTCGATCTGCGCTATACCGTGGTGGACCCCGACAGGGCCCAGGCGATGATGAACCGCCTGGAGACGCTACCGGTGATCGTTGGTCGTGGAGGCGTTGAGCTGCGGCTGGGCGAGGCGATGCACCACAAGGGCGAGTTGATTGCCGGGCGTTCGGCTTTCATCCTCTACGCCAACGCGGGTTCGGCTGTTCGCTCCGGCGATCGCGTCTGGGTGCGTGTAGGTGCGCAGCGTCTCGGGCCTATCGTCGTCTGGTAGCTGCGGCAGAAGAGGGAAACGATGCTCCGGCGACACTCGCTCAGCTTGCTCATGGTGGCGCTGCTCTGGGCCCTGAGTCCCACGGAGGTGGGCGCGCGCCCCTTGCACCTGCGCGCCGATCCGCCCGATGGGGCGCTCCTGGCGGTGGCACCCACCCATGTGCGTCTCTGGTTCGACCACCGGGTGCTGGTTGAGCCCGGCGCGCTGGCGCTTGAGGATGCCCAGGGCCGTCTGCTGGCCCACCCGAGCGCCGACGTGACAGCTTACCGGCCGGAGCGGGCCAATCTGGGCGAGCGCTTCGATGCGGCCTACCTCTACCTCTGTGCGGTCGGTCTGCGCAGCTACCCCAGCTTGCTTACGGCGCATCTGCCGCCGCTCGGCGCTGGTACCTACCGCCTGCGCTGGCGCGTCCTCGGTCTCGATGATCGGCGGCCTGCTGCGGGCGCCCTCGTCTTTGTGGTCGATCCGGCGCGGGGCGATCCGGATGCCAGTGCTACCGCCGGCGGCTTCAGCGGGCCAGCCGCCGATCTGCTCCTGCGCGTGGCGGTTCGGCCGAACCTCCCCGGCGCCAACTTCCTCACCATCCACGTGGCCGATACCCGCCGCCCCGCTCTCGCGCCTGTCCACGCGGTGCATGTGCGGCTCACCCCCCCTGGCGCGGCGCCGCTCCCCCCGTTTGAGCTCCCTCCGGGGCCGGTCGGAGGCTTCGAGCTTGCCGGGGTGCGCCTGGACCGGCCCGGCCTCTGGCGCGCCGAAGTGCTCATTCGCCGCCCGGGGCTCCCCGATGCGCTGCTGCGTGCCGGGTGGGAGGTTGGCGCGCCACCGGGCGCTCCATGGAGCACCGGCGGGCCGTTGCTGATCGGGCTGTTCCTGCTCACGCTGATCGCCGCTGGCTGGCAGCTGCGCCCCCGCGCCGTGGCGCGCTCCTCCGGTCGCTCGTCTGACGCCCTCGCACAGGATAGCGCACCATGAAACGCATCCTTTTCGCCACCATCCTCGGGCTGTGGATCGCCGCTTCAGCCACCGGCCCCTCGGCCATGGCCCAGCGGCCCGCGCCGATCGAGCCGGCACTTCGCGCCCGGCTCGATCAAACGGCTCCCGGCGAGCATCTGCCCGTGATCGTCGTCATGGCCGACCAGCTCAACCCCGCCGGGGTGCCTGGCACAAGCCGCCGTGAGCGTCGGCGCAACCTCGTTCGTCAGCTCCGTAGCCGGGCCAGCCTGCGCCAGGTGGCCCTGCTCGGCCAGCTCCAGGCCTGGCGCCGCGATGGCCGCGTCTCCGCTGTTACGCCGCTCTGGATCCTCAACGCCGTGGCCGTCACTGGCGACCGCCCGGCGATCGAGGCCCTGGCACGTTTTCCGGGCGTGGCCAGGGTAATGGCCGACACAACCCTGAGCGCGCCAGCACTGCCAGGGGGGGCGCCGGCTGAGCCCAACCTCCAGGCGATCGGCGCGCCTGCCCTCTGGGCGCTGGGCTACGCTGGCCAGGGTGTTACCGTGGCCAGCCTCGATACCGGTGTGGATGCGAGCCATCCCGACCTGGCGGCGAGCTATCGCGGTGGGGCGAATAGCTGGTTCGACCCTTACGGCCAGTACGCCTCACCCCACGACCCGAATGGCCACGGCACCTGGACCATGGGCGTCATGGTCGGCGGGTCGGCAGGCGGCACCGCGATCGGGGTGGCCCCCCAGGCCCGCTGGATGGCGGCGCGGATCTTCAACAATGCCGGCAGTTCGAGCGCCTCGGTGATCCATCAGGCGTTCCAGTGGCTACTCGACCCGGATGGCAACCCGGCCACCGACGATGCGCCCGATGTCGTCAATAGCTCCTGGGCTTTCGGCACCCCCGGTTGCGATCTCACCTTCGCAGCCGACATTCAGGCGCTGCTTGCGGCCGGCATTCTGCCCGTGTTTGCCGCTGGCAACTATGGCCCGGCGAGCGGGAGCAGTGTGAGCCCGGCTAATAACCCCGGCGCCTTTGCGGTGGGGGCGGTGGACAATAGTGGGGCGATCTATGGTGGTGGCAGCCGTGGGCCTGGCGCCTGTGATGGCGCCGTCTACCCCGCGGTGGTGGCGCCCGGCGTGAGTGTGCGTACCAGCGATCTCTATGGCTTGTACTACGCACCAACGGGTACCTCGATCGCTGCGCCCCACGTCGCCGGTGGGTTGGCGCTCCTGCTCAGCGCCTTCCCCGGCCTTGCCCCCGAGCAGCAGCGGGCGGCCCTGGTTGGCTCGGCCATCGATCTGGGGCCGGCTGGCCCCGACGATACCTTCGGCGCCGGCCAGATCGATCTACTCGCCGCCTTCAATCTGCTTGCGTCTGGCGCTCTGCCCACCGCGACGCCGGTGCCGCCGACCGTGACGCCGGTGCCGCCGACCGTGACGCCGGTGCCGCCGACCGCGACGCCGGTGCCGCCGACCGCGACGCCGGTGCCGCCGACCGCGACGCCGGTGC
>SFCB01000005.1 GCA_004367505.1 Chloroflexi bacterium OHK40
CCTGCATCCTCAACCAGCTCGCCATCCGCTTCGAGGGCCGCTTCCCGCTCAGCTAATTAGGGAAAAGGAGACCGTTTACACAACCTACTTGACAGACCCCAGCTTCCACAGTTCTTCTTCAGTCGCTGTGTAGAATCTGCCGGGGCAGGATTCCATTCCCGGATAATCCCTACAGGCATAGGAGTAGATGGTTTTCATGGCGCTCTCCCGTAGAACTCTCATGCTCCCTCATACCCTCATCCCGGCGTAACCCGTTTCCCCTGCGGGCAAGGCTTCGCGCGGGTATGCCCCGCCAACGATCCCTCGATATGGTGTTCGACAGCGTAATATATTACATATTATAGCACGCACCGCAAGTCTTCGGCGAGGGAGCGCCTCCGCAACCAGGGCTGATACAGTGTCAACGCTCACACTCCCACTTGCGTGGGGGCCGGCACCATACGAGTATGCAGAATGCATCGTCACATCTTCGTAGCCAGACCAGCTAGTGGCTGGCCACCCTGATCGTGCTGGGTAAAGACACCCCATCGGCATGTCTCAGCAGGATCTCCACCCAGCGCAATCACCGTGGTGACCCACTAGCGCCCTCTCATGCTCCAGCTCTCCACCGCTCTGTCTGGAGGTGTGAGAGCTGTAGAGAGGGCGCCGTGCGCTGTGGTGTGGCCACATCCATCTGGTCTGAGCGCTGCCGTGGCCACAGCCGGAATCGCGACAGCCCCCACCCGGTGCGGAGTCCGGCAGTGAGGGCTGTCGCGGTAAGCTTCGGATCGCCGATCTGGTTTGACGTAGGCTTAGAGTGGCTCGAGCACATAGACGCATTCTGGAGCGCCACAGGTGCAGCAGGCCGTCTCACGGCCGCGCAAGGCCCTGTCGGTCAGCGCCTGGATGGCTCCAACAAAGACGCCCAGCGTAAAGGCGCACAGCGGCTCGTTCGACGACTGACCCGCCGTGCAGGCGCTCTCGGTGATCCGCACCTCATACCCGCCGTTCGGGGTTGCCTTGATGCTCTGCACCAGGCAGAGCCGCGTGCCATCCACGCCCAGCGCGGAGTCGAGCAGCTTGTGGATTTTTGCGCAGTCGGTAGTGCTGCCCCGCAGCCCGAGTTGCTCGATGAGCTCGGTGCCACGCTTGCGCCCGGCAGCGACGACAGGCGTGCGATCGGCGATCTCCTCAGTCCCCTGGCGCAGATACTGGAAGCAGATCAGGCTCATCATCGGGCCAAGGGTCGGGCGGGCTGGAGTGTTCATCAACGTCTCCTTGTGTGATGGTGGGATGCTCCTGGGCTCACTCAGGATGATGAAGTGCTGCGACGGGCGGTGTGGACGGCGAATTGCTGCTGTGCTGGCCCTCCCTGTTTCTTTGCCATCGGCACGTAGTACCCATCGGTTCGGGTATTGCCTGGAGTGTACTGGGGAGGTGTAACCACTGGAGCGCCGATGTGTCAGGCCGGAGCCACCTTCCGTCGCCTGTACGGGTGGGCTAAGCTGCGTGGGCGCCCGCGGCTGCCGGTGGCGGCGTGTGCCCCAAAGGCACACGCCTGTCACGCCCGCGCAGGCGGGCGTCCCGGGCAGGATGCCCGCATGCCTGCCCGGCGCAAGCGGGGGCCTGCCCCCGTGCACGCGGGGGGCTGGGTTCCCGCGCAAGCGGGAACGACACCCGGGCGCGCGTGGGTCACGCTCGCGCAGGCGGGCGTCCCGGGAGTGCTGCGGCGGTGAGGCCCCCGGCGGGCAGGGGTGCCGGATGGTTCTGCCTGTGCCCCAAAGGCACACGCCTGTCACGCCCGCGCAGGCGGGCGTCCCGGGAGTGCTGCGGCGAGCCTAGGCACCATTCGATCGGCCCACCTCCGGGTTTGCGCTATCGCCCCCCGTTGCCTCGGCGAGGTGGGCGGAGAGAGGAGCCGTGTCGCCGCTGTACACCAGTTGGGCCGGGAGGGCCAGGCGCACCCCCGTGGCCGCGAGGTGCTCCAGCAGGCCGAGGTTGATCGCGTGCTGGATGTCCATCGCGCGGTTGAAGTCGGGCGTGAGCACAAAGTAGACGACTTCAAACACCAGCCCGGAGTCGCTGAAGGCCCGGAGGTGGGCCCGGTCGAAGCGCACCTGCTCCTGACCTTCGATGATTTGCCGCACGGCTTCGGGCAAGGCCCGCAGGGCCTCCGGCGCGGTATCCTGCCGCACCACGAACGTGAAGAGCACCCGGCGCTCCTGGAGCCGGGCGAAGTTGCGAATGCGGCTCCCCAGCAGGTCGGCGTTAGAGAAGATCAGCTGCTCGCCGCTGAGGCTCCGCACGCGGGTAGTCTTCAGCCCGATCTCCTCCACCGTGCCCATCTCATCGCCGACCACGATGAAGTCGCCGAGCACGAAGGGCTTATCAAGGGCGATCGAGAGCGAGGCAAAGAGGTCCGCGAGGATATTCTGGGTGGCCAGGGCCACCGCCACGCCGCCGATGCCAAGACTCGCCACCAGGGCCGTCACCTCGATCCCCGGCAGGTTGTCGAGGATGAGCAGCACCACCAGCGAGTAGAGCAGCATCTGGGCGAGCACTGCCATGAGCCGGGCGGTGCCGGCGCCCGCCGCGTTGGTGGCGATGTTGCGCTCCTGGTAGCGCCGTGTCCAGCGTTCGATCAGCGCCCGCCCCCAGAGCCCCACCTGGACGAGGAAGAGGATCACCGCCGCCGAGCCCAGGGGCTGGCGGGCGGCGTCGGGAAGCTTGAGCACCAGCGTGCCGGCAAAGATCGCGAGCAGCACAACGATCACGGACGAGGTCGCCTCAGCCAGCACCACCGCGACATCGTCGAGGAAGGTGTCGGTGAGCATGGCCATCGGGCGCACGCGGTGAGAGACGATCCAGCGCCACAGCGCGACGCTGCCAAGCACGGTGGCCACGGTGAGTAGCGCGATCATCCAGCGCGTCAGCGAGTTGCCGAAGATCATCAGCTCGGGGAAGGGCATACGCTCAACGCTCCTGCCAGTCGCCATCAATCTCGGCGAGGAAGGCGCGCATGTGGGCCAGCAGGACCTCGGGCTGATCCACCTGGATGCTATGGCCGCTAGCTGGCACGATCACGGCACGCCCGGCGGGGATGCGCGCGGCCAGCCGCAAGAAGTCCTCTTGCAGGTTGTTCACCTCGCCGTCGCCATTCACCAGCATCACCGGGCAGCGCACCGCGGCGGCCTCGGTGTAGCAGATATTGCCGCCCGCCTGGTGGATCGCCAGGGCGGCGGCGACCCACCCGGCGATGAGCGGTTCGAGTTGCTCCTCGCCCTGGTCGGCGACGATCTCGGCCCGCCAGGCGGCCCGGGCCGGGCCCCAGGCCGAGGTTGGCAGCCAGGTGCGCGCCGAGGCCGCCATGGAGCTGGAGATGACCCCCGAGACCCCGATCGCCACCACGCCACGCACCAGATCCGGGCGAGCGGCGGCGAGCAGAATGGCGCTCTCCGATCCGTCGCTGAAGCCGACGACAACCACGGGCCCGGGCTGGAGCGCGTCGAGCAGCGCCGCCATATCGGCCGCGTCGCGCTGGTAGAAGTCGGGCGGGAAGCTCCGCGCGGGCGGCCGGCTGGCCCCGTAGCCCCGCAAGTCCGGCGCGAGCACTCGATAGTCGGCGCGGAGGGCGTCGATCAGCACACCGAGGTGGCTGCGCGCGGTGCCGGGGAAGCCGTGCAGGAGCAGCAGCGGTGGGCCGGCGCCCTCGTCGTGGTAGGCGATGGTGACGCCATCGCTGAGCGCCACGCGGTGCATGCGAATGCCCCTATAATACAGACTGATCCAGGCGCATTATAGCCGAAGCGCCGCCACGAGAGCCCCGCCCATGGTATCGATCGAAGACCTGCGCGCCTTTCCACTGCTCGCCACCCTCGACGCCGCCACCCTGGCCGATACCGCCCGCCGCGCGCAACGGTGCAGCTTTCGCCCCGGCCAGCAGATTATGCTCGAAGGGGAACAGGCGCCGGGCCTCTTCCTGGTGCTGCGGGGCCGGGTGCGGCTCTCGCGTACCGCCCCCGATGGCCGCGAGCAGGTGCTCGCGATGGTCGGCGCCGGTGAGCACTTCGATCCCGTGCCTCTCTTCGATGGTGGCCCCAACCCGACTACCGCCCGTGCCATGAGTCCGGTCACCTGCTTGCTCCTCCCCCGCGCCGAGCTGCTCACGCTGATCAGACGCCACCCCGACCTGGCCCTGGCGGCCCTCAGCGCGATGGCTGGCCAGCTGCGCGAGCTGGTGAGCCTGGTGGAGGATCTCGCCTTTCGCTCGGTGCGGGCCCGCCTGGCCCGGCAGTTGCTCGCCGAGGCCGCCGGTGGCGCGGCCGAGCTCACCCACCAGGAGCTCGCTGAGCGCGCCGGGACGGTGCGCGAGATCGCCGGGCGCGCCCTCCGCCGCCTCGCTGAAGAGGGGCTGGTGCGTCTCGAGCGTGGCCGCGTGATCGTGCTCGATCCGGCCGGCCTCGCCCGCGTGGTCGAGGAGTAGCTCGCGGAATGGGACTTTAGTGGTAGACGCCGGGCCCCGCTGATAGTAATCTGGCCTCGAACCACCCTGCTAGCCCGTGGCGCGGCTGGTCGCCCGCCACGTGTGAGGAGACGGACAAGTGCCATACATTATCGCCGAGCCCTGCATTGGGACGAAGGACGCCTCGTGTGTGTCGGTTTGCCCGGTGGACTGCATCTACGAGGGTGAGGATCAGTACTACATCAACCCCGACGAGTGCATCGACTGTGGCGCCTGTGAGCCTGAGTGCCCGGTTGAGGCGATCTTCGCCGACGACGCGGTGCCCGAGCAGTGGCTGAGCTATATCGAGAAGAATCGCAACTTCTTCGGGGCCTGAGGCTCGGACCAGGCCGGTCCACCGTGTGGCATCAGCAGGAGCGCCGCCGCGTTTGCTCGGAAAACGCGGCGGCGCTTCTGTTCACCCCCCCGAGGCCTTGAGCCGTTCGTACACGTCGGGCGTGTCGACGTCCATCAGCACCGCCGGATCGTCCAGGTCGAGCCAGCGCACCTGGTTCGCGTAGCGATCGATCACGTCGCGGGCGCCGACATCGCCCTCCAGGGCGCGCAGTTCGGGAAAGAGCGCCGATGCCAGGAGCGCTGGGTTGCCACGGCGCCCGTTGTGACGCGGTACCACGGCCATGGGCTGCGGTGGCTCAGCGAAGGCTGTGATCAGCTGGTCGATCAGGCCCGGGCTCACCAGCGGCATGTCCACGAGCAACACCATGGCGCCGGTGGCGGTGGCGGGTAGGGTGGCTAGCCCGCTGCGGAGCGAGGAGGCCTGCCCGGCTGCGTAGTCCACGTTCTCAACGGTCTGCACCGGGCCGTCGAGCCCCACCAGGGCCCCACGGGTCGCCGCAGCCTCCGCGCCGAGCACCACCACCAGGCCCGCGAGCCGGCTCGCCAGAGCCACCTCGGCCATGTGGCGTACCAGCGGCTTGCCCTGCCACTCCAGCAACTGTTTCGCCCGCCCCATGCGCGACGATCGCCCCGCCGCGAGTAGCACTCCGTAGATCATCAGACCTCCTGGTGTGGGTCGTATGTAGCTGCTGCGCACCTTGTCACGGATCCAGACAGAACCCCAGGGGGGCCGGCAGCCAACCACCATCCTGTTGGCCATGGTGATGTGGTTGGGCCACCTGTTCTGGTGCGGAGAGGTCAGCCGATGGGCGACGATCCGGCCTGGCCGGCTGCGCCACCGGTCTGCGCTCGGGAGGCTTGCGCGGTGCCGTGGGCTCCCGCTCTGCGCCCTGTGCTCAATCGCGTCGCGTTGCGCCCTGGCGAGCGGCAAGCAGAATGCACTGTGCCAGGGTGGTGTCGTCCTCGGGTGCGATGGTGCGCAGATCGAAGCGCAGGCGCCCGTCGGTGATCCGTGCCACTACAGGTGGAGCCCCATCGCGCAGACTCGCGGCCAGGGCCTCGGCCCCGGGTGGGCCTGGCGCGAGCTCCACCCCCGCCGACGGCAAACTCTCGCCGGGTAGCGAGCCGCCACCAACGGCGCTCTGGCAGCCGGCCGGCGCTGCATCCAGCCCTGCGGCACGCAGACTCGCGGCGAGGGACTCGGCCCTGGCCTGCAGGGCACTCAGTGGGGTGGCGATCATGCGCCACACCGGGATCTCGTCGAGGGCCCGGCCGAGCAGATAGCTGCGGAGGGTGGCCTCCAGGGCCGCGATGGTGGTCTTGTCAACCCGCAGGGCGCGGGCGAGAGGGTGGCGGCGCAGGCGCTCAACCAGCTCGCGGCGCCCGACGATCAGGCCGGCCTGTGGCCCGCCGAGCAGCTTATCGCCCGAGAAGGTGACCAGGTCGGCCCCGGCTGCGACGCTCTCCTGCACCAGTGGTTCGGGGGCGAGGCCGTAGGGCGCCGTGGGCAGCAACGATCCGCTGCCCAGGTCGTCGAGCACGGGCACGCCGTGGGCCCGGCCCACGGCGGCCAGTTCGGCGAGGCTGGCCGTGTGGACGAAGCCCAACAGGCGGAAATTGCTGCTGTGGACCCGCATCAGCAGAGCGGTGCGCTCACCGCAGGCGGCGGCGTAGTCGTGGGCGTAGGTGCGGTTGGTGGTGCCCACCTCCACCAGTGTGGCACCGCTCTGGCGCAGCACATCCGGTATGCGGAAGCCGCCACCGATCTCGACGGCCTGGCCACGCGAGACGATCACCTCGCGACCGGCGGCCAGGGCGATCAGGGCCAGGTAGACGGCGGCGGCATTATTGTTAACGGCCATCGCGGCCTCGGCGCCGCTGAGCCGGGTGAGCAATGCTTCGAGGTGGGTATGGCGGCTGCCACGTTCGCCTTGGGCCAGATCGTACTCCAGGTTGGAGTAGCCGGCACCCACGCGGGCCATTGCCGCGAGCGCGCCAGCACTGAGCGGGGCGCGCCCGAGATTCGTCTGGATGATCACACCGCTAGCGTTGAGCACGGGCCGCAGGCTCGGGTCGAGCTCACGGGCCAGGCGCTGCTGAACGCGCGCCACGAGAGTGTCGAGGTCGGGCGGAGCGGGCGCGCCGGCGCGCAGCACGCTCCTGGCGGCCTCGAGCTCAGCCCTGGCGGCATCGCGCAGCAGGGCGTGGGGCGGGCCGGCGCCGAGAGCAGCGCGGGCCGCCTGGATGAGCCTGTCGGCGCTGGGAAGGTCGCGCGGGGTTGCCATAGGCGTGTCCTGGCTCGGTGGGGCGGTCCTGAAGCAAGAATCGCGCACCAGGAACGGGAGCACCGCAAGCAGATGGCGTTCTGAGGCGCTTCAGCCCACCGTAGACGACTCAACCGTTCCGAATGATGGCTAGGTGCCAACGGCCTCCAGTTCGGCCCGTGCCAGGGCCTTCACCGCCTCCGGCGGGGGCGGGGGCGCCATGCCACCCTCGCGACCGGGCCTGGTCGCCTCGAAGGCGGCGCGCAACACGGCTTCGTAGGCGGGGGCGAGCTCGCGCTTCCGACGGCTCATCACGGTACGCGCCACGCTGATCATACTCTCGATGCGGTACTCGCGGAAGATATCGCCACCCCAGGTGAAGTGCGGCACATTCTTGGGCACGCTGTGGAGGCCAAACACATTACTACCGGTGCCGATCATCGTACCACCGGTGAGGTGCAGGCCGATGCCGAGCTTGACATGATCGGCCAGGAAGCAGCCCAGCTTGAGGAGGCCGGTGTCGATCTGGCCAACCCCCTCCAGCGCCACGCGCACGCTGCCATAGTTGTTCTTCAGGTCGCTGTTGGTCGTCATCGCGCCGATGTTCACCCACTCGCCCAGCCATGAGTGGCCGAGGAAGCCGTCATGATGCTTATTGCTGTAGCCCTGGATGATGCTTGCCTCTACCTCGCCGCCAACCCGGCAGACAGGGCCGATGCTCGTCTCACCACGGATGCGGGCGCTGGCGATCAGGCTGTCCGGCCCGATGTAGGCTGGACCCTGCACCAGGCTGAAGGGCTCGATCCGCGCCCCCACCTCGACGAACACGGGGCCGTCGCGCGAGTCCAGCACCAGCGGGCCATCGAGGCGGGCATTGGGGTCGAGGTAGACTCGCTCGCCGCGCAGCACAACGTTGGGGCGCTCGTCGGCCGGGGGCAGGCGCCGCTGGAGGAGCGGCAGATCTCGCAGGAGTTGCTCGCCGCACTGGGCGATCAGGTCCCACGGATAGCGCGCGAGCAGTGGGGGCGCATCGGGGCCGATGTCGCGTCCGCGGGCAAAGCGCAGCAGTTCATCGCGGGCATCGGCGGCAGCCTGGGCTTGCAGGAAGTAGAGCACGGCGCTGGCCAGGGCGGGCGAGATCCGGGCACCGAGGAGGCTCTCGCCCGCGAGGTAGACGGTGTTGAGCGGGGCGGCGAGCAGTTCGGGGAGCCAGCTGAGATCGAGCGCGCGGCCATTCACGAGGACGATCGGCGCGCTCCCCTGGAGAAAGGCGGCCAGGCCTTCCGGGGGGCCGTAGTAGCCCATCAGGTGCGGGCGCGCCAGCCCCATGGCCGCACCCAGCCCGGCCACCTCGGCCGCGCGCTCACGGGCTGTAAAGGCGCCGCAGCGCAGCTCAAAGAGCGGGCGGGCCTGAATCAGAGTGGCGAAGTATCGCCAGCGCTCATCTTCGAAGACAATCAGCGTCATAGCATGTACAGCCTGTAGCCAGGGCCTGCCGCGTGGCCCGGTGCGGTTATGTCCGTCGTAGCAACTCCAGGATGGTCGCGGTGAGCTTCTGGCTATCGTGGCGCAGCACGCGCACCGCGCGGCTTTCGGCAGGGTTGCTCAGCGAGGCCGTGTACTGGATCACCGACGAGGCGAGGTCGGCTTCGATCACGACTGCGCCCTCCACCAGGGCCCGCTGATGGGCCAGCTGGTCGCCGGGGAGTACCACCCGCTCCTCGGCCTCCTCGGGAGCGAGGTAGACGGGCGACTGGTTCGCGGCGGCGTAGAGCCGGTGGACTTCCGGGTCGATCCGCTGGGCATTGACGAGCACGTAGTCGGGCGTGAATCCGCCCACCTGCTTGATCGCGCGGATGTGGTCGGCCACGCTGAAGCCGGTTGTCCGGCCTGGTTCGGTCATCAGGTTGCACACATAGATGGTGCGGGCCTTGCTGTGGGCGATCGCCTGGCGCAGCTCGGCGAGCAGCAGATTGGGCAGGATACTCTCGAAGAGGCTGCCCGGCCCGAGCACGAGTGCGTCGGCATCGCGGATGGCCTCGGCGGCCAGGCGCGTGAGCTGGGGCGCCTGGGTAGCCCCTTCGAGGCGCAGGCGCCGCACGTAGCGCTCGGCGATCGTCGGATCGAGGGCCAGGTGGCGCACGTCCATCACCGTGCCATCGTCCAGCTCTGCCAGCACCTGCATGGGCTCGGGGGTGGGCACCACATAGTAGACATTGTGCAGGTTGAAGAGCCCGGCGGCCCGGTAGTAGTACTCAACCGGGTCCTGCACGGGCACGATACAGGTGAGCCGGGCCACCTGCTCGCCCATGGCGCTCAGGACGAGCAAGCCCGGGCCCCCCGAGAGGACGGCGATCTGGGGTGGGCTTTCGCGGCGGTAGCCCAGCACCAGGTCGTCGGCGCCAGCGCTCTGGTCGAGCGGGATTACCACAACGCCGCTGAGGCGCCAGATGCCCACCGCCAGCACGGCGAGCCCGGCAACCACCAGCAGCACGCCGCGCCAGAGCCGTGGGATGAACTGCAGCGTGATCACCGAGACGATCGGCGGTAGTCCCTCGATGGTGCGGTAAGCGTGGATGAACAGATAGGCCACGCCGAGCGAGAGCAGCACCACGCCAACAAAGGTGAGGGCGAGCGGCCAGGTGAGATGACCGAGGGAAGCGAGGCGACGGGTGATCGAACGCATGGCGTCTCGAGGAGTGGGCGTTCCAGAGGTTGCGATTGGCCGGGACAACGGGGCGCCAGGGCTGGCAGAGGATTGCGCAGGGCGTCTCACGCTGGGGGTGAGAGCGTGTCCGGACGTCAACCGCCTTTCAGCAGCTGGTCGCGCTGGGTATCGATTAGCGACCGCAGGCTCCCGCCGCTCCGCGCGACCATCTCGGCGCAGATCATTCCGGCGAGTACCGCGTCGGGGTACGAGGCATAGCGGCTGATGATGAACTGGCCATCGTCGGTGGCGCCAAGCAGGGGTGGGGCATGATCGCGAGTGATCAACTCCCGCAGCCGGGCCGCCGGGTCCGGGGCGACCTCGATCCGCAGGCCGGTGGCATCCTCCCAGGCCGAGAGGCGGGCAGGGCCGGCGAGGGGGGTGCCGGCTGCGGGCGCCGGGATCACCACGGGGCCGCGCAGGCGGTGCTGACGGGCCAGGTAAGCCGCCAGGAGCAGGGCCGTCTCGGCCGGGTCGAGCTGCTCACCGTTCTTGTCCACCACGGCGAGGGCGGTACCATCAGCCGAGCAGGCCAGGCCGAGGTGCGAGTCGCTCTCGCGGACGAGCTTCTTGAGCCGGTTGAGGCCGGCCTCGACCGGCGAGGGTACAAGCCTGCCGAAGAGCGGATCGGGCTCGCGATTGATCTCGATCGCCCTGGTCTGGCCCCCTTCGCCGAGCAGCGCGGGAACGATCCCGGCCGTTGTACCGCTCATCGGGTCGACGAAGATTGTGAGCGGGGTGCGCCGGATGAGCTCAAGATCCAGGGCGGCCCGCAGGGCCTCCAGGTAGCCAGTGCGCAGGTCCAGACTCTGGTCGGGGGGCTGGTCGCCGGTGGGGGGGAAGGGGCCGGCGGCGTAGGGGCGTCCGGCGAGGGCATCGGCGCCCTCGGGCGGCTCGAGGGTCAGGCCGGTTGGGTCGGGGGCGAGCAGCGCGAGGCCGTTGTAGAAATAAGGGCGGTTCGACGCGGAGACGTAGAGCGCGCAATCGGCCAGGTGCTGGTCGAGCGCGTGGTGCAGAGCGGGGAGCGTGACGGGGCTGGCGGTTACGGGGGCGCGGAGGCCACGGGCCTGCAGCGCGGCGGCCACATCACGGGCGAAGAGCCCGCCCATAAAGCGGGTATCGTAGGCAACAATACAACTCAGGTTCCGGCGGGCCAGGCCATCAGCGAGAGCAGCGGCCCGTCGGCGCACCTGGTCCAGCGTGAAGTCGGCTGCGTAGACGGCCTCCCAGGCGTAGGCATAGGGGCGATAGCGGGAGCTCATACGCGCCTGCGGAACTCCTCCACCGCGCCCATCATCAGATCGCGGATGGCCTGGGCGCGCTCGATCGTAACGGCCTCAAAGCGGTTGGTGATCGCGGGCTCGGTATTGGAGGCCCGCAAGAGGCCCCAGCCGTCGCCGAAGTCCACCCGTACCCCGTCGACATCGATTACGGGGTAGGCGGCGCTGAAGCGCTCACGCACATAGTTGATCGCCTGGAACTTGAGATCCTCGGGGAAGGCGATCCGGCCCTCATCGATCGAGGGCGGGCTTGGGTAGGGTGCCAGCACCTCCTTCAGGGTGGCCCCGAGCTGGCTGAGGGAGTAGAGCAGGTAGGCCCCGGCGAAGGTGCCATCGTCGAAATAGTGGCCGGGGGCGGGGAAGATCGTATGGCCGCTCAGCTCACCGCCGAGGACAGCGTCGGTCTCGCGCATCTTCGCCGAGAGGTTGGTGTAGCCCGTCTTCCACATGATCGGCATGCCACCGAGAGCCTGGATCGCCTGGGGCAGTACGGCGCTACACTTTACGTCGAAGACCACCGGACCTTTTCGCTGGCCGAGGATGTACGTGGCGAGGGCGATCAGGTACCGATCGGCAAAGACGATCGTGCCATCGCCGTCCACAACGCCCAGGCGGTCGCCATCGCCGTCAAGGCCGATGCCGATATCGGCGCCGCTGGCGCGCACCTCGGCGATCAGGTGTTGCAGATTCTCGGGCTTCAACGGGTCGGGGTGGTGGTTGGGGAAGGTGCCGTCGGGCTCGATGAAGAGTGGCACCACGTCGAGCCCGAGGGCCTGGTAGGTCGTCAGGCCGATCGGCCCGGCCACACCGTTGCCGCCATCAAGCACCACGCGGGGACGCTTGCCGGTGAAGGGCAGCAACTCGACCACATTGGCCACGTAGGCGTCGTCGACGTCGTGGCGGGTGTAGCCGCCTGTGCCGGCCACGAAGGCCCCCTCCAGCGCGAGCCGTCCGATCGCCTGCACCTCATCGCTCGCCAGGGGCTCGGAGCCGAACCGTGGGTGAGCCCGGCGCAGCTTCAGGCCATTGAAGTTCGGGGGGTTGTGGCTGGCCGAGACGATCGCGCCCGCATCGGCGCCGAGATGCTCCACCGCAAAGTACATCACTGGCGTGGCTGCCAGGCCGATATCGACCACGTCGCGCCCGGTGGCGCGCAGCCCCTCGATCAGTGCGGCCTGGAAGCCGGGTGAGGTGAGCCGGGCATCACGGGCAACCACAACGCGCCGCAGGCCCTGGCCGGCAAAGTAGCTGCCCACCGCCTGGCCAAGCCGCCGGTAGACGCCCTCATCGAGGTCGACGCCGACGATGCCGCGGATGTCATAGGCGCGGAAGATCGTGGAGTTGAGGGCGACGGCCATGCTGCACTCCTCTGGGGACGGTCGCACGAGATCGTAGCGTAAAGGGTCTGATCCGTCAAGGTTCTTTACAACGGGGCGAAGTGCCGCTATAATCGATATTGCAACGGACTAAAGATAGCGGGCGACGGAGTCTGCGGTCCGTACGACAACTGAGAGTGCAGCTCTCAGTTTTCTTCATTTATTTCGCCTGGAGCAGGGTCTGCGCCCGCCGCAGCCCTCCCATGCTGTAGCTCCCATGGCGAAGGAAACAGCACGAAGGCAAGCACACAATGACAGACAAGACGACGTACCTCACCCGTGAGGGCCGCGCCAAGCTGGAGGCCGAGCTTGAGATGCTCCAGACCGTGGAGCGCAAGCAGGTTGCCGAGCGGATTGCGGCCGCCAAAGAGCTTGGCGACATCTCGGAGAGTGGCGAGTACGAGGATGCCAAGAAGGCCCAGGCGATCCTCGAGGGCCGCATCCGCGAGATCAAGAGCATTCTCTCGCGCGCCGAGACGATCGACGAGGAGCATACGGGCAATGGCGAGGTGCGCGTCGGCTCTTCGGTGACGGTACGCTTCGACGAGGACGGCGAAGAGGAGACCTGGACGATCGTCGGCAGCGCCGAGGCAAGCCCACGGCAGGGCCGGATCTCCAACGAGTCGCCGATCGGGGCCGCGCTGCTCGGCAAGCGCCCCCGCCAGAAGGTGACCGTCCATACTCCCTCCGGAGTGATGAAGCTCACTGTCGTGAAGATCAAATAGCGCCGGCTCCCCAGCCCCCGGCAGACAAACAGAGACGCCCCGCGGGGCGTCTCTGTTTGTGTGGTGCAGCCGTCCGGAAGGCCCTTGCCGGTTGCCGGGAGCGCGGGCGCGACGCCCGCCACGGCTGGATGCAGGCGGGACGCCCGCGCCCCAGGCGGCAGCTGGAAACACCCATCCGGCGTGGACGACGAGCGGGATTGGCGCCGACGAGAGATGGTATAATAAGCACACCGCCGCTTATGGGCATACGGCCCCAGGAGCCTTCGCGCAGACCTATGGAATTGAACGATCTTCAGGCCCAGCGGGCGGCCAAGCTCGAGCGTCTGCGCACCGCGGGCCTCGATCCGTACCCCACCCGCGCGACCCGCACCCATACCGTGGCTGAGGTGCTTGCGAGCTTCGATGCGTTGAGCAGCGCTGAGGCCCGTGTGACTCTCGCCGGTCGGATTATCGGTGCCCGCCGCGTGATGGGCAAGATCGCGTTTGCCCACATCGAGGATGGCACCGGGAGCATCCAGCTCTGGATCAGCCGGGCCGATCTCGGTGATGAGTGGTTCGATCGCTTCCGCGACGATCTCGACACCTTCGATATTGTCCAGGCGAGCGGTACCCTGCGCCGTACCAAAAGTGAGGAGCCATCCCTCTTCGTGCGTGAGCTCGCCGTGCTCGCCAAGGCGATCAACCCGCCCCCTGAGAAGTGGGCCGGCCTCCAGGATGTGGAGGAGCGCCATCGCCAGCGCTACCTCGATCTGATCGTGAACCCCGAGGTGCGCGAGGTTTTCCGTGCCCGCGCCACCGCCGTGACGACGATGCGCCGCGTGCTCGACGCCCACGGCTTCCTCGAGGTGGAGACGCCCGTGCTCCAGCCGATCTACGGCGGCGCTGCGGCCCGGCCCTTCGTGACCTACCACAATACCCTCGGCCAGAACCTCTACCTGCGCATCGCCACCGAGCTCTACCTCAAGCGGCTGATCGTCGGTGGCTTCCCCGGCGTCTACGAGATCGGGAAGAACTTCCGCAACGAGGGGGTGGACCGGAGCCACAACCCCGAGTTTACGATGATGGAGTGCTACCAGGCCTACGCCGACTACGACGATATGATGCGCCTGGTCGAGGAGCTCCTGCGCGAGATGGCCGTGGCCGTCACCGGCTCGCCCCGGGTGCAGTACCAGGGCCAGACGATCGACTTCGGTCGCCCATGGCAGCGCATACCTATGGTCGAGGCAATCGCCGAACGTACGGGCGTGGATATCACCGCTGTTACCGAGCTTGATGCGCTCCACGCAGCGATCGCCGACCGGGGCCTGCGCGTTGAGCGTAAGAGCACCTGGGCCAAGCAGGTGGACGAGTTGTTCAGTGAGTTTGTGCAGCCCTTGCTCGTCCAGCCGACGTTTATCGTCGATTACCCGGTGGCGCTCTCGCCCCTGGCTAAGCGCAAGCCCGGCCAGCCCGCCTTCACCGAGCGCTTTGAGCCCTACGCGGTAGGGATGGAGCTGGGCAACGCCTTCACCGAGCTGAATGACCCCTTCGACCAGGAGCAGCGCTTTCTCGAACAGCTCCGGGCCTTCCAGTCGGGCGACGATGAGGCACACCAGATGGATGCCGACTACGTGAACGCGCTGATGTACGGGATGCCCCCCACAGGCGGCCTCGGCCTTGGGATCGACCGGATCGTGATGATCCTGGCCGACCGGCCGAACATCCGCGAGGTGATCCTCTTCCCCCATCTGCGTACCCGGGAGTAGCCCTATGCCTCGCTCCTTCACGATCGAGCGCGAGAACCTGCCCCAGGTGGTGCAGGGCTGGCTGCGCGCCGTGGGCCTGGCCGATGAGGAGGTCGTCGAGATTGTCTTTACCGAGCAGGAGGTGCTGCTGCGCCGGCCGATGAGCCCGCAGCTGCGCGCATGGGCCCAGGGTGTGAGCGATACGTACGATAAGGCCTTCCGCCAGATCGCCGGTTTGTAGGCTCTCTGGCCCATGGCGATCGAATTCGCGCGGGAACCACTGCTCGACGGCGGTACCTTGTACGGGTGTGGCGCGCTGCGGCCATGCGGATCCGATCGGACGATGTGCGTGGTTTCGTGCAGACCGTATGAACTACCTCACCAGATCAGAGCTTCTCGATCTGCACGCCTTCGCCGTGGAGCGCTACGGGGGCTTGCTCGGCATCAAGAGCCAGGACCGGCTGCAGACGGTGTTGAACGCGCCGCGCCAGGAGATGTTTGGCGCCGAGCTCTACCCCGACCTCTGCGCCAAGGCCGCTGTGCTGGTGTACCTGCTGGTGAAGAGCCATCCCTTCATGGGCGCCAATGATGCCACAGCGCTGCTCGCGCTGCTGCGCTTCCTCGACCTGAATGGGGCCAGGCTGAAGCCGGAGATCGGCCACGCGGAGCTCGCCTGGGTCTTCCGTGCCCTGAATCACTCCGATCTCGACCGTGAGGGCCTCGAGCGGTGGCTGCGCGATAGTATCGCGTAGCCGGGAGCGGCATACCATGACCAGGGTGCTGATCAATGGGATCGACGGCCCGCTCGGCGCGCGTGTGGCGACGATGCTCAGCGCCGAGCCCGGTGTGACGGTGATCGGCCTTGGCCGGGAGACGCCACCGGCCCCTGTTGGCCGGGCCGAGTGGCTTGAGGCCGTTCTCAACGGCCAGCAGTTGCTTGCGTTGCTGCGCGCCGAGGAGATTGAGGTGGTGGTGCACCTCGCCTTCGTTGGGGCTGAGCGGCCAACCCCCAGCCGCGAGGCCGCTGTGCAGCAGAATGTGCTCGGGAGCATGGAGTTGCTTGGCGCCTGCGCAGCCGCCGGGGTGCGCCGCGTGGTCCTGCGCAGCCATACCGGCGTGTATGGCGCCAACCCCCTCAACCCGGCCTTCATCGATGAGGCGCGACCGGTCGCCGTGGGCGCCCTGAGAGGCCTCCTCCGTGACTATGCCGAGGTGGAGCAGTTCGTGGCCGAGTTCGCGGCTCGCCACCCCGGGCTCGCGATCGTGAGCCTGCGCCTTGCCCCCCTGCTGGGTGGCTGGTCGCCCATCGTGCGCTACCTTACGGAGACCGGGCCGCGCATGCTAGCCGGTTTCGACCCTTGCCTCCAACTCCTGCATTTCGACGACGCTGCGGCGGGGTTTGTGCGGGCCGCCCTGGCGGATGTGCGCGGGGCCTTCAACCTGGCCGCCGATGATACCGTGGCACTCTCCCAGGCCATTCGCCTGGCCGGTCAGCAGCCGGTGCTGGTGCTCGAGCCCCTCGTTCGTGTCGCTCAGGCCATCGGCAACGATGCCATCCTCGGCCACTGGCCCTACGACCTGAGCTTTCTGCGCCATAGCTGTGTCGCTGACACTGCTCGGGCAAAGGCGGAACTGGGCTGGACGCCGGCCCACAGTGCTGTTGCGGCGTTGCAGGCTCTGCGCGCCGGCGGCCACGCCGGCACGGACCCGAAGACGAGCGAGGCGCGCCTGCGCGCCTTTCTCGCCCGCAGGAGCTAATCCATGAGCGATGAGTTGAGCCCCAATGGCCTGCCCGCCCAGCTTCCTGCTACCGACGCACCTGCCCCCGCTCTGCCTAATGGCCGGGCCCCGCGCCAGCCCCGGGGGCGCCGGAAGGCGACGGTAGAGGCCAGTGAACAGGCCGGAGCGCCAGCGACTCGGGGGCGCCGGAAGGCTGCCCCGGCGGAGCCGGCCCCAACCAGCGCCCCGCCCGCCGAAGAGCCGAGCGAGATCGCTGTGGGGGGCGCGGCACCCGCGCCCCTGCCCTTCTGGGGGGAACAGCAGGATGGCGCCGCACCCACGCGCGGCCCCGGCGCCACTACCGCCGATAGCCTTTATGAGGTGGAGCTCGAAGTACGTAACCAGGCCGAGCAGCGTAGTGGTCAGGCTCCCGAGCTCGGCTTTCTGGCCGCTGGCGCGTTGCAGCTGGTTGGCGAAAATCTGCGTCGCATGGGCGAGCAGCAGGCCGCGCGGGTGAGCGAACTCCTGCGCGGCGTGGATCTTACCGACTACCTCGACCCGGACTTCTGGCGCGGGATCGGGATGGTGCTGCGCTACCAGATCGATGAGCAGGTGGCCTTCGTACGCCGGCGCATGGCTGGCGAGTACACCACCGATGCCTACGGCATGGACCGTGAGGTGATCGAGGTGGTGCGACCCTTCCTGCGCTTTATGTACCGTACCTGGTGGCGCGTGCAGGCAGAGGGCCTGGAGCACGTGCCCGCTGCGAGCCGCGCTCTGCTGGTGGCTAATCATAGCGGCGTGCTTCCCTGGGACGGCGCGATGATCGCCGTGGCCGTCGCTGAGGACCATCCGGCCGGGACGGAGCGGATTGTGCGCAGCTTGCACCTGCACTGGTTCAGCAGTCTGCCCTTCATCGCGCCCGCCCTGGCGGCCATGGGCCAGGTGCCCGGCCTGCCGGAAAACGCCGTGCGGCTCCTGGAGCACGATGAACTGGTGGCGGTCTTCCCGGAAGGCCTCAAGGGTGTGGGCAAGCTCTTCAAAGATCGCTACAAGCTCGCGCGCTTTGGCCGGGGCGGCTTTGTGCAGGCGGCCCTCCGTGCCCGCGCGCCGATTGTGCCGGTGACTGTGGTGGGCGCCGAGGAGATCTACCCTATGCTCGCCAATGCTGAGCCCGTGGCGAAGCTCCTCGGTTTCCCCTACTTCCCGCTGACGCCCTTCTTTCCCTGGCTGGGGCCGCTCGGGGTGATCCCTCTGCCAACGCGCTGGTCGATCACCTTCTGCCCGCCGCTGCCCACCGACACGTACGGGCCCGAGGCCGCCGATGACCCGCTGACCGTGCTCGGCCTCGCTGAGCAGGTGCGTGAGACGATCCAGGCTACGATCGACGCCCGCCTCGCCGAGCGCACCTCGGTGTTTTGATATCAACCCTATTTGATCGGGTGCATGCCGTTGGGTTGCGAAGGGATCTGCCGCTCCTCCGTGTCTCCCCGCCGCTGCACGTTCTCAGGCCGGACTTGTAGGGTGCAGTCGCGCAGCCGGGGCAACTGCCGGTGTGTAGCGCGCCTGTGGCGCCCCGGTCGTGGGTTTGCTCCGGTTGCAGGCTTACGGCGCGCCCGCCGGCAACACGTCCAGCCGGTGCACCACTACAGGCTCGTCGATCCCTTTGAGGCGTACGCTCACGCTCTCCAGGCTGCGCCCGTCCAGCAGCGTGCTGGCTGCCAGGTCGGCCCGCACCGCTTCGGTGAGCACAATGTCGCCCCCGTGCGCGAGCCCCTGCACCCGCGCCGCGATATTCACTGTTGTGCCGAAATAGTCGGGCCGCTCGTTGAGTGTGACGCTCAGGCAAGGCCCGCTGTGGAGCCCCACCTTGAGGATCAGGCGCTCATCCTCGCCCAGGCCCGCGCGCTCGTTCAGCATGGCGACGGCACTCTGCATGGCTAGCGCCGCGCCCAATGCTGCGGCGGGCTCGGCAAAGGCTGCCATCACCGCGTCGCCGATCGTTTTGACCATCAGGCCCTGCTGCTCGTCTGCCACCCGGAACAGTTCGTCGAAGTGCAGGCGCACCAGATGGTAGGCCCGTGGGTCGCCCCGCCGGGCGTAGATGGCCGTGGAGCCCGCCAGGTCGGTGAAGAGCAGGGCTGCCCGCGTGACGTCCAGGCTTTCGTCGGGCAGCAGGCGCTGCTGCGGGAAGAGCCGCTGGAACTCGGGCAGGAGCAGCAAGGCGTGGCCTGGCGTGGCGCCCAGGCGTTCGTCAACTGCGGCGCGGTGGGCCTCGTCGGCCACGGCGGCCCGGGGGCGCAGGCGCTCGGCCAGGCTGAAGCTAACCCGCACCTCCTCATCGAGCCTGGCGGCAAAGCGTACCTGGCAGAAATCGCACGTCTCCGTGTGATGCAGGCCGCTGAGGTTGCCGCCACGGTGGTTGGTTGAGCCGCACATGGGGCAGCGCACGTCCCAATGCAGATCAACGACACCGGCGTAGAGCGCGGCCAGCAGCAGGCGCAGGGTTGCGCGCTCTTCCAGGCCTAGCCACTCGCCAATCAAGCGCGGGTTAACGTGGGCCAGGTCGCGGGCATGGGCGCGGGCGAAGAGCTCCGCTAAGCGTTCGGCGAGTTCCGGGGACACCCCTTGCCGCTCCAGAGCTCTGAACGCGGCCCGCAGATCTGGCCTGCGCTGAAAAAGCTTCAGCATCGCGAGTCTCCTGCGGCCGCCGGCGCTGATGGCTTCGGGGCGCTGCGTCCCTCTGGCCGCTGCGGAAGGCGGTCCGCTGGCTCCGGCGCGCTCTGCGCCTCAGGAAGCCGGTTAATCGCTGGTTGATGGGCGCTTAACCAGCGATTCACTTTTAATTAACAGAGCCCCGCTAGGATAGGTTGGCGTGTTCTCCACACCGCTGTTCCGCCACGCTGCGGCCCTCGAAGCGAGCGCATCGGCGCGCCCTCTGAGGCGCCTGTGCGCGTTTTTTGGCGCCGGCACGGCCGCAGGATATGTTTACCGGGTGGCATTACTCGGATCTGTCGCTACGGCGCTCCGCATCCTGCATTCAGTCATTCGGTATTCTTGCTTATGGCTAGTATCCCACAACGGGCTGGTTCCGTCACGCAGCGCGAGCGGCGCGAGTGGCTGCTCTTTGCGTTGCTGCTCGCGCCGAACCTGCTGCTCTTCGGGGTCTTCACCTACTGGCCCCTGCTCTACAACGCCTACCTCAGCGTTGTGCGTTGGGACTTCCTGCGGCCGACGAAGCCCTTTGTGGGCCTGGCGAACTACGCCAGCGTCTTCACCGACCGGCAGTTCTGGGCGATCGTGCTCAACACCGCTACCTTCACTGTCTGCTCGGTGGGGCTCACGTTGCTCCTCGGCCTCGCCCTGGCCCTGCTGATCAATCAGCCGCTGCGCTACCGCAACGCGGCCCGGGCCGTGCTCTTCTCGCCGGTGGTTATGTCGGGCGCCGTGGTAGCCGTCGTCTGGAGCTACATCTTCGATCCGCGCTATGGCTTGCTCGACCAGTTGCTGGGGTTCGTCGGATTAAACTCGCCCGACTGGCTGAACGACCCGCGCTGGGCCATGCTGGCGGTGATCATCGTCTACGTCTGGAAGAATCTGGGCTACGCGGTCGTGATCTACCTGGCCGGGCTCCAGGGCATCCCCCGGGAGCTCTACGACGCGGCCCGGGTAGACGGGGCGGGGCCATGGGCCCGGCTCCGCCACGTGACGCTCCCCGGCCTCTCGCCGGTGGCCTTCTTCCTCTCCGTCACCAGCCTCCTCGCCACCTTCCAGTCCTTCGACATCATCAAGGTGCTCACCGATGGCGGGCCGGCCGGCGCCACCACGACCCTGATCTTCCACCTCTATGAACTGGGCTTCGTGGCGTACAACGCGGGCGAGGCGGGGGTGGTGGCGGTGGTGCTCTTCGGGATCATGCTTGTGCTGACGCTCATCCAGCTGCGCTACCTCGAGCGCAGGGTGAGCTACGGGTGATGGCACGATGACCTTGAGTGACGACATTCTGCTCTCGCGCCCGGTGGAGAGCGCCGAACTCCGCCGGGCCACGCCCCGCTGGCGCCTGGCCGGCTATGCCGCCATGATCCTGGCCGTCCTTGTGGTGGGCCTGCCCGTCTACTGGACGTTGATCGCGGCCTTCAAAGAGTCGCGTGAGATCTACAGCATCCCCCCGAGCTGGCTGCCGCTGCGGCCCACCTTCGCCAACTTCGCCGCCGCCTGGGAGGCCGCGCCTTTTGGCCGCTACTACCTGAATAGCTTCATCACCACCTTCTTTGGGGTTGCGGCCGAGGTGACGCTGGCGGTGCTTTCGGCCTATGCGCTGGCCTTTCTGCGCTTTCCGCGCAAGGATCTGGTCTTCCTGCTGCTGCTGGCCGCGCTGATGGTACCGGTGGAGATCACCATCGTGCCGAACTACCTCACCATCGCCAGGCTGGGCTGGATCAACAGCTACGCGGGGATCATCGTGCCGGGTGCCGCGATTGCCTATGGTACCTTCCTGCTGCGGCAGGCCTTTCTGGTGCTGCCCTACGAGGTAATCGAGGCGGCACGGGTGGACGGAGCGGGCCACATGCGCACCCTGCTGAGCGTCGTCATCCCGATTGCGCAGCCGGCGCTGGTAACGATGGGCCTGCTCTCGCTCGTGGCGAAATGGAACGACTTCCTCTGGCCGCTGATTGTCACCAATACCAGCGACATGCGCACCCTGCCGATCGGGATCTACTGGCTGCGCAACAGCGAGGGCGTGATCAACTGGGGTGTGGTGATGGCTGGCTCGCTCTTCCTGATCATCCCGGTGATGATCGTCTTCCTCTGGGTGCAGCGCTACATCGTGGACGGCATCGCCGCCGGCGCTGTGAAGGGATGAGGGCACCTTCGGGGCGCTGAGCGATCCCCGTGTGCATACAGATACCAGGTGTGGAGAAAGGAGACCCCCGATGGAGCAGCGCAAGCTGTCCCGCCGCGAGATGCTGCGGGTGCTGATGCTAGGGAGCGGCGCCGCCGCGCTCGCCGCTTGTGGCGCGGCGCCGAGCGCCGAGCCCACGGCAGCCCCCGCCGAGCCCACCGCCGGTAGCGCCGCCCCGGCCGCCACCGCCCCCGCCGCCGTCAGCCAGACCGGTTCGACCGTCACCATCACCTACTGGGGCTCGTTCAGTGGCGCCCTCGGCGAAGCCGAGCAGGCCATGGTCCAGCGCTTCAACGAGTCGCAGAGTGATGTGCAGGTGGAGTACCAGTTCCAGGGCAGCTACGAGGAGACGGCCCAGAAGTTCACCGCCGGCTTGCAGGCCAACACCATCCCCGATGTGATCCTGCTCTCGGATGTCTGGTGGTTCGGCTTCTACGTGGCCGGCGCGATCGCCGAGCTCGATGCCCTGGCCCAGCAGGCGGGCGTGGACTTCGCCGACTACGAGCCGGTGTTGCTGAACGAGGGCAAGCGCCGCGACAAGCAGTTCTGGATCCCCTTCGCGCGCTCCACCCCGCTCTTCTACTACAACAAGGATATCTGGGCCGAGGCCGGGCTGCCCGACCGGGCCCCGGAGACCTGGGCCGAGTTCAGTGAGTGGGCGCCCCAGCTCGTCCAGCGCGACGGCGACACGCTCACCCGGGCGGCCTTTATGCACCCGAACGGCGCCAGCTACATCGCCTGGCTCTTCCAGGGTGTGACCTGGCAGCACGGTGGCCAGTACTCCCAGCCCGACTTCACCATGACCATGACCGACCCGAACACCCTGCGGGCGGCCCAGTTCTACCAGGATACGGCCAACTCGCTTGGCTGGGCGGGCCTCTCCGCTGATATCAACAAGGACTTCATCGGCGGTGTGGCGGCCTCGATGCTCGCCTCCACCGGCGGCCTCGCCGGCATCACCGCTCAGGCCCAGTTCCCCGTCGGGGTGGGCTTCCTGCCCAAGGAGACGGCCTTCGGCTGTCCCACCGGTGGCGCTGGCCTGGCCATCCCCAGTGGCACCCCCGATGAGAAGAAGCTCGCGGCGATGACCTACATCGCCTTCGCCACCAACCCCGAGCAGGCCGGTATCTGGTCGCGCGATACTGGCTACATGCCGGTGCGCATCAGCACCAAGCAATCCCCGGAGATGACGGCCTTCTTCGAGGCGAACCCCAACTTCAAGACGGCGGTGGACCAGCTCCCGCTGACGCGCGCACAGGATGCTGCCCGTGTCTTCGTGCGCAACGGCGACCAGATCATCGGCCGGGGCCTGGAGCGCATCGTCGTCAACGGCGAGGCGCCGAGTGCCGTCTTTGCCGAGATCAACGACGAGCTCACCAGCGCCGCCGAGCCCATCCTGCAGGATCTGAAGGCTGTCGAGGGCTAACGCACCCGCGCCGTCATCGAACGGCTACGATGCCCGCGAACGTGCTGGCCGCGTTCGCGGGCATCGTGGCCTTGCGCGCCCTTCGCGACGCTATATCAGCCCGGCTCCCTGGTTCACCCGGTCGTGCACGCGATGCCCGTCCATGGGTTCTTCATCGTGCAGTTCCAGCCGCAGCGGCGGGAAGCTACTCTCCACTGCGCGGGCCTCTCCATCGCGGCCCGACTCCTTGGCCCGCACCGCGATCTCCATGGCGTGGTAGCCGTGCTCTGGCGTGATCAGAGGGCGCTCCCCACGCTGGATGCACTCCACCATGTGGCGCAGCCCATCGGTCCAGGGCCAATCGTGCTGGGTCTCGCCGAAGATCTTCCAGGCGCCTACATGGTTCTGCCAGAGCTCGTAGCCATCCGGGTGCCAGTCCTCGCCGAGCATCTGGATGGTGCCGGCGCTTCCGTAGATCTCGATCCCGGGCGTGCGGTACTTCTGCATCGTGAAGCCTGTGGTCACCACCGCGTAAACGGCGTTGCCGAAGTCGATCAGCACCTGGGCCGTATCCTCCGACTGCACCTGGATCGGCTCGCCGTCCACGATGCGCTCGGGGCGGGCCACGCCGACCATCGCCATTACCCGCCGGGCCGGGCCAAGCAGTCCGGTGAGGCTGGTAATGTTGTAGATCCCCAGGTCGAACAGAGGCCCGCCGCCTTGCTCGTAGAACCACCGGCCCCAGTTCGGGCCGTCCCAGCCGTAGATCGCACGGGCCTGCAATGGCTGGCCGATGTCACCCCGCCGCACGTGGCGCCAGATCGCCTGATAGGTGGGGCTGAGGATCACGTGGGGCGCCGGTAGTAGCAGGCCGGGGCCGCGCCGGGCCAGAGCCACCAGTTCGGCGGCCTCGTCGAGCGTAGCGGCCATCGTCTTTTCGACGAGCACATGTTTACCGGCCTCCAGCGCGGCCCGGGCGATCGGGCCGTGGGCGGGGATGGCCGTGAGAACCAGCACCAGGTCGACGTCGTCGGCCTCAACGACGGCGCGATAGTCGGTGCTGAAGGGGATGTCGCCGAAGCGCTGCGCTACCGTCGCGTGCATCCGAGGGTTGAGATCGGCGGCGCGGGTCACACGGATGGGCATGCCGTTCGCGAGCATACGGCGAATCTGGCGTGTGTAGGGGTACTGCATCACGCTGCCGCAGCCGACGATGCCGATCCGGACGAGGGGAGTGCTCATCATGGTTTCTCGCTTCTGGAGCAGGAGGTGCGTCAGGCGCCCTTGAGGCCAGTGAAGGTCATGCCTTCGATGAAGTAGCGCTGCGTGAAGAAGAAGAGTACGATGATCGGCGCGATGGCGAGCATGGTGGCTGCCATCATCAGGTGCCACTCGGGCTGGCCGCCGAAGGTGCCACGGAAGGTGTAGAGCCCCAGCACCAGGGGTGCCTCAGCGGCCTCATCGAGGTAGATCAGCGGGCCCATGAAGTCGTTCCAGGTCCACAGGAAGTGCAACAGCGCCACCACGATGATCGCCGAGCGCGTGAGCGGCACCACCACCCGCCAGAGGATCGTCAGGTCGCCCGCGCCATCCACTCGCGCCGCGTCGGTCAGGTCGTTGGGGATGCCGAGCATAAACTGGCGGAGGAGGAAGATGTTGAAGGCGCCGCCGAGCCACATCGGCGCGATCAGCGGCAGGTAGCTGCCCACCCAGCCCAGTGTGCGGAAGAGCACGTAGGTGGGAATGAGCAGCACAACGCTCGGGAGGAGCATGGTGGCGATCGTCAGGCCAAAGAGCGTGTCGCGCCCACGGAAGGCCATGCGCGCAAAGGCGTATGCCACGACGGTGGAGGAGAGCACCATGCCGATGGTTGACATCGTGGTGTAGAAGACGGTGTTGCCAAGCAGGCGCAAGTAGGGGAACCCCGGCGCTGTCACCGCCTCGACGTAGTTGCTCCACATCACCGGGTGTGGTACCCAGATCAGCGGGTCGGTAAACACCTGGTTGCGGGTCTTGAGTGAGGTGATCAGCAGCCAGAGGAAGGGTAGGGCGAAGAGCGCTGCCACCGTGATCAGCAGGATGTGGGAGAGGAGCCCACGCCCCAGGCGGGCTAGCCGGGCTCCCCCGGGTGTTCGTGCCGTTGAGACCATAAAAGATCCTCCCCTGGAGCAATGCTCGCCGCGATCCGCGCGCGTGGGATGGAGCAGGGTGACAGCATGAACCTCCATCGCAACGCCGGCTCCAGCATCATCCTGGATGCTCACCCTCGTAGTACACCCAGTGGCGCGACGAACGGACGACGAGCATCGTCAGCAGGACAAGGAAAACGAAGAGCACCAGTGCCAGCGCCGAGGCGTAGCCCATCTCGAAGGAGCGGAAGGCGCTGCGGTAGAGCAGCACCATGTACATCAGCAGCGAGTTGAGCGGGCCGACCGTACCGCCCGAGCCCGCCGAGGCCAGGATCTGGCCAAAGACCTGGAACGAGGCGATGATACCCATGATCAGGTTGAAGAAGATCGTCGGCGTGAGCAAAGGCAGCGTGATGCGCATCAGGCGCTGCCAGCTGCTCGCGCCATCGATCGTCGCGGCCTCGTAGAGCGTCTGCGGAATGTCCTTCAGGCCCGCCAGGAAGATCAGCATGGCGCTGCCGGTTCCGGCCCACAGCGCCATGAGGATCAGCGCCGGCTTGGACCACTCAGCGCTCTTCAGCCAGCCCGGGCCGGGGAGCCCTACGCTCTCAAGCATGCTGTTGAGCAGCCCGTTCTGCGGGTCCAGGATCACCGTCCACAGCAGGGCGCCCGCGACGGCCGGGACCATCGTCGGCAGGTAGTAGATCGTGCGGTAGATCCCGACGCCCCGAACGTTCTGGTTGAGCAGGAGCGCCAGGCCCAGGGCCACCACCAGGCTGAGTGGAACGGAGATCACGGCGTAGAAGGTGGTGTTCCAGACGGCTGGCCAGAACTGAGGGTCGGCCGTGAACATCCGCTGGTAGTTCTCCAGGCCCACCCACTGCGGCGGCTGCACGATGGTATAGTCGGTGAGCGAGAAGTAGATCGTCGCCAGCATCGGATAGCCGGTAAACACCACCAGTGAGAGTAGCCACGGCGAGATGAAGGCGTAGGCCCGCAGGTCGTTGCGTAGCTGCTTGCTCAACCAGGGCCGGGCCTGGGCCGGCTTGCGCGTGACGGTTGTCGCCATCGTGGGACACCTCTCTGCGTCGCGCCGCTAGGCGAGCACCTCGTTTAGCTTCGCCTGAGCCAGCTGCTGAGCCTCGGCCAGGGCCTCGCGGGGGCTCTGTTGCTTGCGCAGCACCTTTTCCACCGCCAGGGATACCTGCTCGCTGGCGAAGGTGTCGACTGGCGAGGTCCACATCTCGGCGGCGCTATTCAGGTAGTCGGCGAAGAAGGCGTTGACGCTCGCGGCCCGCTCTTCGCCGATCGTCGCCACGAGCTTCTCCGTGATCACCGTTGGCGGAAACTGCTTCCAGGCCGGGGTGTCCATGATCGTCCTGTACCAGATTGTCCAGCCGGTGGTACTGATGAACTCGATGAAGCGGAAGGCGGCCTCGGGCTGTTTACTCCCATTGGGCACAACCCACCAGTTCGGGTAGAAGGCGGTATAGGAGGTGCTGCCGCTCGGGCCAACGGGCAAGTGCACGACCTCCCACTCGAAGGGGATTTCGGCGTCGGTGCAGCTCCAGCTTCCCTCGAAGGTCATCGCGGCCTTGCCCTGGTAGAAGGCACTGTCGCTGTAGTTGCTCGCCCAGTTGGCGGCAATCGTCATGGCCTCCAGGTCGCCGCCGTAGTTGTCGTCGAGCCAGCGTAGCCAGTAGTCGACCCACTCAACATTCTGGTCGCTGTCGATGGTGTACTGGTTGTTCGCTGCATCGTAGATCTGCCCGCCGTTGATCGCACTCCAGACCGGATAGGCCCATGAGCTGCCGATGAAGGGTACGAACCCGGCCTGCTTCACTTCGCCACCCTCGATGACGATGAACTCTTTGTCGAGGGCCTTGAGCTCGTCCCATGTCCTGGGGAAGCCCTCACGGCTCGTGCTGATCCCCCTGGCGCTTAGCATAGCGGGGTTGGTGAAGATCGCCGTGGCACCCGCCGACGATGGGAGGCCGTAGGTTTTGCCCTGCCACTGGCAGGAGCGGAACGGCGCCGGGTAGAAGGCGTCGGGGGTGGCGAGCGTTGCGCTCGCCATGTAGGTATCGAGCTCCATGAGTGCGCCGCGCGTCGCGAACTCTACTGGCGGCTCGAAGAGCGTGGCGACGTCGGGTGGGTTGCCACCGGCCACCCGGGTGAGGATCTGCTCGGTGTAGCCCTCACCGGAGCCGGGGTTCTCGTACCTGACCTTGATGTCGGGGTTCTCGGCCTCGAAGGCGCTCACGATCTCGGGCAGGAGCGTCTGGGTCACCGGAGTGTGGTAGCGGTTGAGCCACTCGATCGTCACCGGCCCGCCGCCCCCGGCCGTGCCTGGCGCGCTCGCGGCAGGCCCGCCTTCAGGTGCTGTATTCCCGCCGCACGCCGCCACCACTGCGGCGCTGCCCGCTACAACCAGGCTCCGCAGAAACGTTCGCCGGCTCATGACACTGCGCCGCCCTTCGTGTTGCTCCCGCTCCATGCTCAGCTCCTTTGCTTCGTGAGAGTCTGCTCCGTCCGGTTGCCGAACCCGGCGCCGAGCAGTGCCGCGCCAACGACGCCTGCATCCGCGCCAAGCTGCGCCCGCAGGATGGGCAGGTTGCGCCCGGCCGCAGCCCAGATCTGGGCGCGGGCAGCGGAAACAAGCTCATCCCAGTAGAGCCCCGGCGCTGCCCCGAGGCCCCCGCCCAGCACCACCGCCTCCGGGTCGAGCACATTCACCAGCCAGGCGACGGCGGCACCCAGGGCGGCGCCGCCCGATCGGAGCACTTCAGCCGCCTGCTCATCGCCTGCGTCTGCGGCGGTTACCAACTCCTCGGCGCGCCGTACCCGATGGCCCGTGCGCTGGTGGTAGCGTGCGACCAGTGCCGGGCCGCTCGCGTAGGCCTCCAGCACAAAAGGGCTGCTTGCGCCGCACGACGGGCAGGGAAAGCGCAGGGCGCCGCTCGCGAGCACAAGCGCATTTCCCCGCGCCCCGGCAAAGGGCCTGCCATCCTGCACCAGGCACGCGCTGATCCCCGTGCCCACGCCGACGAAACTCAGCAGGCTGAAGGGCCGCCCGGCCCCGTAGCGCGCCTCGGCCAGCGCGTGGGCGCGTACGTCGGCTTCCACCACGGCCGGCCCCAGCGCGGCGAAGCGCTCGCGCACCGGCAGGCCCTGCCACGCTACCGCCTGCCCACTACCGATGCTACCGTCCGGAGCCACCAGTTCGCACACCGCTACGCCCAGGCCATCCGGCGTGGCGCCCCATTGCTCAAGCTCCTGGAGCAGTTCTTCGGCCAGTGCCAGGGCATCGGCCAGCACCGCCTCGCCGCCTCGCTCCGGTTGGGTGGGCCGGACGCGCCGGGCCAGCAGCCGCCCGCTGGCCAGTTCGACCACCCCCCCGGCCAGCTTGGTGCCCCCTACATCGATGCCGATCGCATAGCCAGACATAGTGGCGTCTCCACGGCAACAGCAGCCCGATCCCTGGCCGGGGGCCAGAGGCGCGGTTCAGAGAGCTGGATGGGGCGTTGGCGAGTCGTGTGGGACGAGCGGGCCGCCGCGCGCGGCAGCCCGCTGTGGGGCCGTGCTCAGCGGGGCGGTGCGTTCGGGCTGGCCCCTGCGTCCTGGTCTTTACCCCCGAGGTAGTTCGGGGCAACGCCGAAGACAAGCTCCGTCGGCGCACCGGAGATGTTGAAATACTCGTGGTGGATGCCCTGCGGCACAAAAAAGCCGTCGCCGGGCCGCAGTTCGAACCAGCGGGGGCCCTGAGCCTCCGGCAGGCGGATGTTGAGGGTGCCGGACACCACGTAGAGCGCCTCGTCGCCGCCGTGGACCTGCGGATCGGTCTGCTGGCCGGGGAGCAGCCGGAGCTTCCCCACCGTCAGGTGCTCCGTCGAGCAGAGCAGGCCAATCGGGGCCGGGTGCACCTCACCCTCCAGCCGCCAGAGCAGGTCGCCCTCGCGGATGACGCGGATCGTCGCCTCGCGATGGACGGCATCGCGCTCCATCGGTAGGCGGCCCAGCCACTGGTCCTGGGTATAGCGCGACTGAGTAAGGAAGGGCCTGGTGCGGGCATAAGAGCCGGAAGTGCCCTGCGATGGCGGCGGGGCGAAGAACTCAAGCACGCGCAGGGGCTCCTCACTATGGTTAAGCGCGTGATGCCAGGTATCACGCCGGAAGAAGGCGGCCTCGCCGGGTGCCACCCGATGCACCTCGCCCGTCTCGGGGTTGGCGATCATCAGGGTGCCCTGGAGCACATAGTAGAGCACATCGGCCCCGAAGACGGTGCGGTAGGCCTCGGAGTGGCGAAACATCCGCCCTGGAAGGAGCCCGAAGACGAGCTGGTGGATGCGCTCACTGGAGACGTAGATCCAGTCGGCCACTTCGCCCGAGGCGGGCTCGCCCCAGAGGTGCCGGGTGACGCGCTCGAAGGGAATGAGTGCGGGGCCGTCGAAGGTGGGGCGCGGCGAGGGTGAGTAGCCCATGCGGTTCTCCTCAGGCAAGCACCATGCTCAGGCGCGGGGCGGGCACCTGGTTCCCCACCGGGGCGCCACGTTCGCTCTCGTAGGTCAGCTTAAAACGGTCCCCGCGATAGATGGCTTTGAACTGCTCCACCGGCTTGTTGTGGTCGTCAAAGGTGACGCCCGTCAGCAGAATCATGGGCATGCCCTCGGCAACCCCAAAGAGCTGCTGCTCGTAGGCGTTGGCCACGGTAGCCTCCAGCGTCTGGGTCGCCCGCAGCAGACGCACCCCATAGCGCTGCTCTAGTAGTGTATAGAGCGACTGGCTCGCCAGATCGTCCTGGGCGAGGCCGGGGCAACGGCTCAGAGGAATGTAGCTCGTCTCCAGCAGCAGCGGGGTGACATCGGAGAAGCGCAAGCGCACGATCTTTACTGCTTCTTCGCCCCCGGCCAGCCCGAGATCACGGGCTACCCGTAGCGGCGGCGTGACAACCCCCTGTTCAAGTACCCGCGCCCGCGGCTTTGCGCCACGCAACAACATCGCCTCGGTGAATCCCAGCAGGTGTAGCGCATCGTAGGTGAGTTTCGGCGCGGCCACGAAAGTGCCCCGGCCCTGCTCAGAGACAAGCGTGCCCTCGCGCTCGAGGTAGACGAGCGCCTGGCGTGCCGTCATCCGGCTGATCTGGTACTGCTCGCTGAGCGTTCGCTCGCCGGGCACCTGATCGCCTGGGCGCAATTCACCCGCAGCGATCTGCTCGCGAATCAGCTCCGCTAGCTGGTAGTACAGCGGTACCGGGACACTGCGGTTCAGGGCCATGAGCCGCCACTCACTTTCCGCAATGACAGAAGAAAATTGCTCTATACCACCAGGGATGTGGCTACAATAGCACGCTGGAACCGCTTTGTCAAGCAATCTAAGGGCCTGCCTGTACGCAGCAGGCAGGCCCTGATTTCAGTGCCCTAGTGGTATAGAGCAATAGGCTGTTGGAGGATAGGCTGCGAGGTCGCCGGGGTGTGGCCGGGATGTCGGCGGCCCGCAGCACGCTAAGGCCCGCCACGATCCCACCACGCGAGCTGTGACGCTAAAATATCCAGATCGCGGCAATGATCACCGCAATGAGCAGAAAGATCCCAAAGCCGGCGTCACCACTCTCCGCATCCTTCACTTGCTCGGCCCGTACCACCAGGATGGGGGTCGTCGGAGGCGTGTTGCGCTGGGCAACCGTGCTAATCGCCGCAATGCCGAAGAACGACACGATGCCGATCATGATTACAAGTTCCATCGGGGTCCCCCTCACACTAGTGGGCCTATCGTCGAGCCGGGGCTGCCGGTGCATCACGTATATATATAGAGAGAAACGTTGCAGGTGTTCCTTGTTGAGCAGGACGTCGGGTGGGCAGTGGGCGTTCCGCTTGACCAGAAGAGGGCGCGACCGTAAATAGTGTCAATTTAACACTAATTTCCGGGCTAGAAATGCGAGGGCTGGACGACCCTCGCTGATGGTGTTAACTATACACTATATCCGCCGGCCTGTCAAGCCCCGGGGCGCTGATCACCCGATCACGGCTGGCTCCAGCAGCGTCACCTGCCGCGCAACAGGGTCTACCCGGGTCAGCACCCCGTAGGGCAGCACGGCGATCGGGTCGGTGTGGCCGAAGTCCATGCCTGTTACGATCGGCATCTCGCCACGACCGAGCTCGTCGCGCACCACCTGGAGCAGCGCGGCATCATACTCGGCGAAGCGCTCCGGCGGAATGCCACCGCCTGGCCGGCCGAAGAGCAGCCCACGCGCCCGCTCCAGCGCGCCGCAAGCGGCCAGGGCCCGGAGCATGCGCACTACCGCCAGGGGTGTCGGCGCCTCCTCCGAGGTTTCCAGAAAGACGACGGCGCCCTCCCAGGCGTCCTGTCCCGGCCACACCGGGGTGCCGCGCAGCCAGTCGAGCACTTCGAGGCAGCCGCCGATCAGCCGGCCCTCTACTGGCTCGGCGCCCTGAAGCCAGCGCCACCCGCTGCTCGGGGTGAGCGCTCGCCGCCGGCTCTGGTTCGCTGGTTCCGCCCAATCCAGGTGCTCGACCGTCCACCCGTCCGGGTTTGGCTCCAGTCTGCCCACTGGCTCGCCGCTGAAGAGGGTCCGCCGGACACTTTGCTCCATGTAGGGGTGCAGGCCGCCGTTTTCGCCAAAGCCCGCCATGATCGCGGGGCCGTAGAAGCTCGCCAGCCCCGCCGCGTAGCAGGCGAAGTGCGCGACCGTGGTGTCGGAATAGCCCATGAAGACCTTGGGGTTGCGGCGGATCAGCCCCAGGTCGAGGTACGGAAGGGTGCGGATCGAGTCATCGCCGCCAATGGTCGCGATGATCCCGCGTATGCTCGGGTCGGCAAAGGCCTCCAGCAGATCCTCGGCCCGCGCCTGGGGGTTGGCCGCGATCCAGGCCGCCTCACGCAGGGCGTGGCGCGTGGGCACGACCTCGACACCGAACGTCGCGGCGAGTTGGCGGGCCCCGGCCTCGTAGCGCCAGGGAAAGGTGCCTGGCCCACCCCACGAGAGGCTCACCGCCGCAACCCTATCGCCAGGTCGCAGGGCGGGGGGATGAACCAGTCTGCCGGGTCGTGTCTCCCGGCTCATAAACGCGATGCCCATGGGGGTGCTCCTTCGGCGCCAGGTTTTGCGCCAATCGTACCCCCCTTGCGCTCTGGAGCAGATCCGCCCTCGGGCCGAACCCAGCCTCCGTCCTTTGGATCAGATGCGGGCCGACCGGCCCGCGTTCCGTTCTCCGGGGCGTTACCGCCCGTACCCCAGTGCCCTGGCGATCATTCGCAGGGCGCTGCGCTCGTCGGGGCTCACGGCGGGGCCGCCCACACCGAGGAGCCCGCTTTCGCTGTTGGCCCGTGCCACCTTCTCGGCAATCGCCATCACGAATCCCCGGTAGTCGGCTACATCGTCCGGCGCTGCCCGCGCCGCCAGCAGATCCACCGCCCGCTCACACATGTCGAGGGCCTCGTTCAGCAAGGCGTCGTAGGAGGGTGGTGGGCCGAAGCTCCGGTCGCCACCCTCCTCCTCCCGGGCCTCCGGGTCCATCCGCGCGGCAACTTCGGCCACCAGGGCGCTCCGCCCGAACTGCGCGGCCGCCTCGCGCCAGCCCGTCACCATGGCGTTTGCCTCGTGCAGCCCCCCTCCCTCAGATGCCAGGGCCACCACCGCGCCCGCCGCCAGAGGCGTGTCGCCCAGCAGCGCCCACTCCTCCGCACTGAAGCTGTACAGACCGTCCATCGTTCTTCCAGACTCCTCGCGTCGCTATGGTGCGCCAGGCGCGCAGCCGGCCCCCCCACCAGCCCGGAAACGCCGCCCTTCCGGCGGCACCGCGCGCCCGTACCAGGGCCTCAAGACCCCCGGCGAGCCGCCCCACAGGCCGCCGGCGGGGTCGAATCGAGCCGGCGCTTGCCCTCGGCGCGAGCCGCCAGGCCTGCGGGACACCCCGCGCCACCGTGATACCGCCGTGGGCTGCTCGCCCAACGTGCCGGTGTCTACCCATCTCGGCGCTCATTGCACAACTGTTACGCTCGTACTGCCGCAATGCGGGTTGTGGGTGACGCTCGCTGGCCCGGCTACCATCGTTCACGTTCCTGCGTCGGCATGCCCTCAGCGGGGCGCGATCTCGATCCAGGCCCGCTCCGTGCCACGTACAGTGAGGAAGAAGTCGAAGACTGCCTTCAGCAAGCCATACTTGCGATCCAGGGCTTCTCTGGCCACGGCCACCTCCTCAGGTGGCAGAATCCGTGCAACGCCCTCGATGGTGGGCCCGAGGGGCGTGCCACGCTGGTCTGACGGGCCGATCAGCACCCGGTTGTTGTTGCGGATGCGCTTCACTTTGCCGGCGTTCGCCGTCGTCATGACGTAGGCCTTCCCATCGTGGAGCGCGAACCACACCGGCGTCTTTACGGCCTCGCCGCTACGCCGGTAGGTGAAGAGATTGGCGTACGAGTGCTTCTGGAGCGGGGCGAAGGGTGGCGCGGTGGTCGTTTCGGCCATCGTCGTGTGCTCCTCGCTGTGCTACGAATCGTTGCTAACATTCCATTGTAGCACGGCTCGTAGCGCGCTAGCGCGCTGTGGCCCGACGTTCCTTGGGGGGCGGATACGCCCGAGCGGCCCCCGGCGCTTCTCCCTGGACGCCGACCGGCGCGGGCGTGCCAAAAGGCGCCGAGGTGTCGTTCCCGCGCACGCGGGCACCCAGCCCCCCGCTTGCGCGGGGGCTTGTGCGGGCACCTGGCGCAGGCGGGGCTTGCCGGCGTCGCTTCCTGGACGCTGGCCTGCGCGGGCGTGCCAAAAGGCGCCGAGGTGTCGTTCCCGCGCACGGGGCACCCACCCCCCGCGCAAGCGGGGGCTTGTGCGGGAGCCCGGCGCAATGCGCGGAGGCTAGCGCCCAGAGCCAGTTCGCGTAGAGTACTAGACCAGCGGCAAACGGCTGGCCCGTGGCGATGCTCTGACGCCTGGTTCCTCGGTTCTCACGCTAGCCGAGCGCGCGGTACAGGGCGGCCCACTCTTCGAGCGTCAACGTCTCAGCGCGGCGGGCCGGGTCTACGCCGGCTGTCTGCAGAGCGGCCAGGGCCGCCTCACGCGAGAGCTTGACGCCCATTGTGGCCAGCCCACCGGGCAGGGCGTTGCCAAGTTGCTTGCGCGGTTGTAGAAACCCGCTCTTGATCACGCGGAAGAGCCCGTCCACGTCGTCGACCGCCACGCGTAGCTCCGGGCGCCGCCGCATGCGCAACACCGCCGAGTCTACGGCAGGAGCGGGGTAGAAGCTTGTCGCGGGCACCCGCGCGACAATGTCCGGCTCGGCGTAGAGCTGCACCGCGTGTGCCAGGACACTCAAATCACCTGGGCGGGCCGTGATCCGCTGCGCGACCTCCCACTGCACGAGCACCACGCTGAGTTCGGGCGGCCTGGCCGCCTCCAGAAAGTGCCGCAGCACCGGCGCGGTGATCGCGTAGGGGAGGTTCGCCACCAGCTTGTAGGGCCGCGCGGGGCCTGGCGCCACAGCACCGCTCGTAGGTGCCAGGCTGTTGCCCTCGGCAAGAGGCGCTGGGCGATCGCCAGGCTCGTGCTCGGATGGCTGGCGCTCTTCACCGTGCTGGGCCAGCAGTTCCCCCGGCGTCACCCGCAGCACGTCGGCCTGCACGATCCGTAGCGGTGCGCCGCGAAACTCATCGTGGAGCCGCGCGGCGAGCCGTTTGTCAAGCTCGACGGCGATAGTCCGGGCGGCGCGGCGGGTAAGCTCCCAGGTGAGCACCCCGAGGCCCGGGCCCACCTCAATGACGGTATCATCGGGCTGGAGCTCGGCCGCCGCGACTATCGCCTCAAGGGCCTGGCCGTCGATCAGGAAATTCTGGCCCATCCCCCGTGTCGGCCGCACGTCGAGCGCCCGCAGGGCCGCGCGTACGCGCAGGGGGTTGAGGTAGGGATTGCTCATCCCTGGCCCCTTATTGCTCAAGCGGCACAACAATCGTGACCGTGGTGCCTTTGCCGGGGGCCGACTGGATCTCGGCGCTCCCCCCGACGAGGCGGGCGCGCTCGTCAATATTCAGCAGGCCGAAGGAGCCGCGCTTCTCATAAGAGTTCAGCACCGCCTGCATGTCGAAGCCCGCGCCGTCGTCCTGCACCACGGCCACGAGGTTCCGTCCCTCGCGGCGCAGGCGCACGTAGAGGTGCCTGGCCCTGGCATGCTTGAGCGCGTTATTGGCGGCCTCCTGAATGATGTTGAAGAGGGTGCCTTCGGTCTTCGTCTCCAGCTGGACATCCTCGAAACCGTCGGCCTCCAGCACGATCTCTGTCCCGGCGCTATTGCCCTTAAATCGCTCCAGGTACTGCTCGAGGGTCACCTTAAGGCCCTGCGTCTCCAGTACCAGGGGGCGAAGCTCAAAGAGCATCGTGCGGATCTCGTAGGTTGTGCGCTTGGCGAGGCCGCTCAGCTTGTCAAGTTCCTCCAGCGCCCGCGTCGGGTCCCGCTCCAGGAGCCGCTTGATAAACTCCACGTTCATGGTAATCGCCGCCACAGCCTGTGCCGGGCCATCGTGGAGGTCGCGGGCCAGCTGGTGGCGCACCTCTTCCTCCTTGGAGATCAGCTTGTTGCGCTCCTCTTTGAGATCAAAGATCAGCTGAGCATTATGAAGGGCGATAATCGCGTAGTTGGCCAGGGCGGTGAGGTTATCCACCTGTTCCCCTGAGAAGCCGCCGGGCTTGTCGCTGGCCACAACCATCAAGCCGTAGATGCGCAGGTTGGCCCGCAGGGGGAAGAGGCAAGCGCTTCGGGCCGAGCGCAGCGTCACGAAGCTCTGCAAGTCCGGGTCACGGGAGATGTCGGGCAGCACCACGGGCTCGGTGCTCCGCAGCGCTGCGGCGAGTCCACGGCCAACCTTGACGCGGCGGGCCTGGTCGGAGATGTCGAGCGACTGGCTGGCGGCCACGAAAAGCTCATCGGACCGCCCGGCCGAGAGGAGCACAAAGCCGGCTGTAAAGGGCACCAGTTTGCGGCTCTCGCGCAGGGTTGCCTCCAGCACCTGGCGGTAGTCAACCGTCGTCGAGAGCGTATAGGCGACCTCGTAGAGCGAGCGCATCTGGTCGCGGTAGGCCCGTGCCTCGGTCAGGGCCTGCTCGGCATCCTGGCGCGCCCGGGCCACGCTCTGGCGATTGTTCTCGCTCCAGTGCTCGGCCAGCCCGCTGGTCAGCCAGGGGATGAAGCTAAGCGTGAGGCCGCGCAGTCCCAGGGCCACGTAATCGAGGATGGTCAGGGCAATGTCGGGGGCCAGAAGGCGCCGCCAGCCGATAAACGCGGCCATGTAAAACGTCGAAGCCAGCAGGCCCGAGAGCAGCCCCACCACCGGCGGCTGACGGATGGCAGCGTTAATCAGCGGGAGGAGATAGAGCGGGAAGAAGATCACCGTCTGCTCACCGCCGAAAAAGGCCATGAGCGAGATGAACATCAAGTCCAGCAGATAGGCGAAGCTCAGCAGAGTTGCCGTACCAGGGATGAAGGTCGCAAGCGTGGCAATCAGGCTGAAGCCAAAATAGGCCCACAGCACGATCAGCAGCGGTGGGCTCTCCAGACCTGGCGGCCACAGAGGTACCTCGGTGAGGAACTGCACCACGGCGAAGAGCAGAATGATGGTGAGCCAGCGGGCCAGGGTATAGAAGCGCTCGCCGCTCAGCAAACCCAGGCTATGTGCGCCCGTCCCGCTGGCGTTGGGTGAGTTGGTCGCCGTTGTTGTGGCCTTCATAGAGGGGCAGCGGGCGCGCATTTGGGCGGGAGCAGCGGTCTGCCGGCTCCCACCTCCTAATGCGGCCGGCTCGCGCATTGCTCGGAACGGTTGAGCGATCTGCGGAGAGCTGGATCACGTCGGAATGCCATCCGCGTGCGGTGATCCAGTTCCTGGTACGCGGTGCGTGCTCTAGACAAGGTTCGCAGCAGTGATAGACCTGGTGACGCGCGGCATGGGTTGGGACGGCCCTGTCCCCTGGCGCTAGAGGCTCTTGAGCGTCTCGAGGGTGCTGCGCACCGCGTCGGCCGACTTCTTGAGCAGGGCCAGTTCTTCTTCGTTGAGCGGTAGTTCGATAATCCGCTCCACGCCCCCGGCCCCCAGTACCACCGGCACGCCAAAGTAGATGTCGTTCAGCCCGTACTGGCCGGTGAGGTAGGCCGCCACGGGGATCACCCGCTTCTTGTCCTTCAGCACGGCCTCGACCATCTGAGCCGTAGCGGCGGCGGGGGCGTAGTAGGCGCTTCCGGTCTTCAGCAGGTTGACGATCTCGCCCCCGCCTTTGCGCGCCCGGTCCACAATCGCGGCGAGCCGCTCCGGGCCGATGAACTCCGTCACCGGGATGCCGGCGATCGTTGAGAATCGCGGCAGCGGTACCATCTCGTCGCCGTGGCCGCCCATCAGCATGGCCTGAATATCCTCCACGCTCACGCCAGCCTCCATCGCGATGAAGGTGCGGTAGCGGGCACTGTCCAGCACGCCAGCCTGGCCGATCACGCGCTCTTTGGGGAAGCCGCTTACCTCAGCCGCGACGTAGGTCATCGCGTCGAGGGGGTTGTTGACCATAATGATCACGGCGTCGGGCGAGAGTGGCGCAGCCTGGCTGATGCAGCTACGGGTGATCTCGGCGTTCACCTTGATCAGGTCCTCCCGGCTCATACCTGGCTTGCGCGGCGCTCCAGAGGTGACGACGATCACGTCGGAGCCAGCGGTGTCGGCGTAGCTGTTGGTGCCGAGCACCTTGACGTCGAAGCCTTCGATCGGCGCCGCCTCGTAGAGGTCCAGTCCCTTGCCCTGTGGCACGCCCTCGACAATATCGACGAGCACAATATCCGCGAGCTCTTTCGCCGCGAGCCAGTGGGCCGTCGTCGAGCCGACGAACCCGGCGCCGATGATGCTAACCTTTTTCCGCATGTGCGGCCTCCTTCTGCAGTTGCCGATTGTGTGGGTGCCGATCTGCCAGCCTCTCGCCACAATCCGCTGCCGCCAGCCATTGTAGCATACGGCAATACCTGGCCGGCAGCCGGATGCCTGATTGGAATGCTACCTGGCGGCTGCCCTCAGCCGCCGCAGGGCCTCCTCCAGGTCGGCGGGGAGCGGCGAGTGAAACTCGCGCCAGCTGCCATCGGTGGGGTGGCTGAAGCCCAGGCGGTGAGCATGGAGGAACTGCCGGGTTAGCCCGAAGCTCGGGCGCGGTCGCCGCCCTCCGTAGGTCGGGTCACCCACGATCGGTCGGCTTCGGTGCAGCATATGCACGCGGATCTGGTGGGTACGCCCGGTTTCGAGGCGGACTTCGAGCAGCGTGTAGGCGCCGAGTTCCTCGATCACCCGGTAGTGCGTGCGGGCCTCACGGCCATGGGTGGTGACGGCCATGCGCAGGCGATCGACCGGGTGGCGCCCGATCGGTGCGTCGATCGTCCCTTCCGGCTCTTTGAAGCGCCCCTCGACCACCGTCAGGTAGATCTTGAGCATCCGCCGGGCGCGTTGCTGCTCGGTCAGCGCCTGCATCGCCCGGTCGTGGCGGGCGACCACCAGCAGCCCCGAGGTGTCCTGGTCCAGCCGGTGGACGATCCCGGGGCGCACGCCACCATTGACCTGCATGTCGGGGTAGCGGGCGAGGAGGGCGTTGGCAAGGGTGCCGCCGGTATGGCCTGGCGCCGGGTGGACGACCATGCCGGCCGGTTTGTCCACCACCACGACGTCGGCATCTTCGTAGACGATCTGCAGCGGGATGGGCTCCGGGGTCAGGGTAGTGGGCTGGGGCGGTGGCACCGTCACCGCGACCATATCGCCCGCGCGCAGCGGTAGGCTGGAACGCGCGATCCGCCCGTTCACACGTACCAGGCCGTCATCGACCAGTTGCTGTACGAACGATCGCGAGAGGTCCGCCACCATGCGCGCCACGAAGCGGTCGAGCCGGTCGCCAGCGTCGTCGTTAGAGGCGTAGAGCAGAATGGTATCGGGCTCGCTCATAGGGGTTGGGCGGCGAGTCGCGGCGCCTGCGCGGTGCTGGCGCCGGACCCTTCCGGCGGCAAGGCGCACCGATTCGTTCAGGGCGGCGGCCTGCGAGAGGTGCATGGAGTGCGAGCGTCACGGTGATCAACTGCCGGTGCTAGCCCTGTATGATGCGGTGGCAGGCTCGCGCACCGTGAGGGGGGCCGGCGAACGCCGGGCCGCCCTACTCCAGATCACGGCTCAGCAACTCGCGGAGCAGCCCATCATCTCGCGGCGGGGTCCGTGGCGCTGGCTGCGGATCGTCGCCCACGAAGATCAGGTAGCCGGCCAGCATCGTGACGCCCACGCTGATGGCGCTGTCGGCCAGATTGAAGACCGGCCACCAGCCCACCCGGATGAAGTCCACCACGTGGCCGTAGCGCAGCCGATCGATGATATTGCCGAAGGCGCCGCCGAGGATCAGGCCCATCGCCACCTGTACCCAGGGGCTGCGGTTGGGAAGGTGCGCCACATAGGCGTAGGCGGCGCCGGCGGTGATGGCGATCGATGTCACGGTAAAGAGCCGTGGCATATCCTGGAACAGCCCGAAGGCAACCCCCGTATTATGGCCGTAGACAAGGGCGAGCCAGTCGCCGGCGAGGGCCAGCTCCCGGGCACCCGGAGTAGGGCCGAGGGTGTCGATCACCCAGCGCTTGGTGATCCGGTCGGCGGCCAGGATGGCCAGGCCGATGCCCGTGGGCACCAGCCAGCGCCGAGGACTGTCCGGAAGGGAGTGGGCGCTCACAGGTGGCCTCACTGTGAGGTCAGCGGGTGCTCATCGCGGTGCTGGCGGCGTTGGGCCAGTTCGTCGCGCAGGAACTGCAGCATGAGCAGGGCGGCCCCGACGGTGATGGCGCTGTCGGCCAGGTTGAAGATCGGGAACCAGCCCACCTGAATGAAGTCCACCACATAGCCAAGGCGCAGCCGGTCAATAATATTGCCGAAGGCCCCGCCCATGATCAGGCCCATGATCAGCTGGATCACTCGCCGGTGGTTCGGCAGTTGGGTGGCGTAGAAGTAGATCGCTCCGGCGACGATGAGCAAAGCGGTGACCGTCAGCAGTTCCGGGTGGCCCTGGAAGAGACTGAAGGCTACGCCGGTGTTGTGTGAGTACGCGATCCGCACGCTGTCGCCGATGATCGGGATGAAGTTCGTCATCGTCGTGGGGCCGAGGGTATGCACCACCCACAGCTTGGTCAGCTGGTCGAAGGTGACCACCAGCAGGGCCACCAGGGCCGGCACGGCCCACACAGCATGGCTCCGTAACAGCAACGTTTGCTCCCGTAACGTATGGGCTGATTCAGCCGGCTTGGGCCGGCACGTTATCATTATAGCGCACAACGATTGTTGCTGCCGGGCGCGGGCTCGCTGCGGTGGTGGAAGCCCGCAGCCTCATCTCCAGGCCCGGCCCCAACGTTGCATACCGCTCGATGAAGCCTCTCGCTCCCCGCGTGGGGGCTGCAGCGCCCTGCGATACCGACGCCCATCCTTTGCACCGGGGGGCCTCCGTGCTATAATGACACGCAGTATCGTCAGCGGCGACGCGTGGTGTGCGTGCGCCGCAAACCGCCCGTACGTCGCGGCGCGGCCAGGAGCACGGAGAGCGCTGAGCGTGAAGATTACGACTGAAAAGCTACCAAAGAGCCTCTTGTCATTGCAGATCGAGCTCGACAAGGAGCGCTTCGAGCGGGGGCTCGACCAGGCCGCCCGCCGCCTCTCGCAGAAGTACCCCGTCCACGGGTTTCGTCCGGGCAAAGCCCCGCGCTTTATTATTGAGCGTACCTTCGGCCGCGAGGCGCTGATCGAAGAGGCCACCGAGGATCTGGTGAATAAGGCCTTCCGTGAGGCGCTGAAGCAGGAGCAGATCGAGCCGGTTGGCCCCGCTAGCCTGCAGAATGTCTCCTCCTCCGACCCGTTCATCTTTGAGGTTCACGTTCCGGTGCAGCCGACGGTAGATGTCGGCGACTACCGCGCCATCCGGGCCCCGCTAGAGATCGCCGAGGTGGCCGATGATCAGGTCGAGCGGGCGCTCGAGATGATCCGCGACCGCCATGTGGTGCTCAAGGAGCTTGATGAGCCTCGCCCCGCCCAGGAGGGCGACCAGCTGCGCGTCCGCCTGGAGACGATCGTCGACGGTGAGCCCCTCGACCAGCGCGACGAGGACGGTGAGCCCCCCGAGCAGACCCTCGACCTTGTGGAGGGGCGCCTGGTGGACGAGCTCCACGCCGGGTTGCTCGGCGCCAGTGTCGGCGATGTGAAGGAGATTACCGCCACCATGCCCGATGACCACAGCAACGAGCAGGTGCGCGGCAAAGAGGTCACCTTTAAGGTCGAGGTGCTCGGCATCCAGGAGCGGCTGCTCCCCGAGTGGGACGATCTGCCCGCCCTCGAGAACTTTGAGGGGACCCTGGAGGACCTGCGCGCGAAGACGCGGGCCGACCTGGAGGCCGCTGCCCGTAATGCCGCCGAGCGGAAGACCCTCGATAGCTATATCGAGCAACTCGTCGCCCAGACCAGCTACGACATCCCCGATGTGATGGTCCACGATCTGGCCCACCAGATGCTCCACGACCAGGAGCGCCAGTTCGCGCGCTACGGTATCACGCTCGATCAGATGCTCCAGTACCGTGGGCAGACCCACGAGGAGGCGATCGAGGCGCTGGTGCCGGACGCCGAACGCCAGATGAAGGTCACTCTTGCGCTGCGCGAGGTGGTACGCGCCGAGGGCCTCGACATCTCCGATAGCGAGGTGGAAGCTGAGGTCCGGCGGATGATCCTCGATTACGACGAGGGCGAGCGCGAGAATGTCGCCCAGATCCTCCAGACGCAGCTGCGAGGTACGGTGGCCAACTCCGTGCTCGATCGCAAGCTGCGCGAGCGGCTGATCGCGATCGCGAACGGCGAGGCGCCACCAGCGGCGGCCGAGGAGGCCGCCACGGCCTCAGGAGCGGAGGCCGGCGCGCCCGAGGCGCCAGCTGACTCGCCTGAGGCCGTCGAGAAGACCGCAGAGTAGCCGCGGCCGAACCGTAACACCGGCGCGTTGCACTGTCCACGGGCCGGTACAGTTGAGGCAAGCATGATGAACTGGATCTCTCCCCCTGGCCCCTCCTGGGAGCTGCAGCGGCCCGAAAACCTCATCCCCATGGTCGTCGAGAGCACGAGCCGTGGCGAGCGGGCCTTCGATATCTTCTCGCGCCTGCTCAAGGAGCGGATTATTATCCTCGGCACCCCGATCGAAGACCAGATCGCCAACCTGGTGGTGGCCCAGTTGCTCTTCCTGGAGAGCGAAGACCCGGATCGCGACATCTGGCTCTATATCAATAGCCCGGGCGGCTCGGTAACCGCCGGCCTGGCGATCTACGATACGATGCGCCATATTCGGCCCCACGTGGCGACTGTCTGCCTTGGCATGGCGGCGAGTATGGCTACAATTCTCCTGGCCGGCGGTGAGAAGGGGAAGCGCTTCAGCCTGCCCAACTCCACTATCCACATGCACCCGGCCCTCGGCGGCTTCCGTGGCTCCGGTCCCGATGTGGAGATCCAGGCCCGGGAGCTGCTGCGCCTCCAGAACCTCGGCCGTGAGCTGCTGGCCCGCGATACCGGCCAGCCGGTCGAGCGGATTGCCCGTGACTTTGACCGCGATGCTTATATGACTCCCGTCCAGGCGAAGGAGTACGGGATTATCGACGAGATCCTCAACCGTGAGGATCTGGCCGAGAAGAAGTAGCAGCAGAGGAAACAGGCACCAGAGCCCGGGGACGAACTGTCGGCGCGATCACTCCCCTGTGGCCCGTGGCCTGTTTCCTCGGAGACACCCCAATGACCCGTTCCCGCAATACCGGTCGTGGCGCCTATGTCTGCTCGTTCTGCGGTCGGGGTCAGGATGAGGTCCAACGCCTGATCGCTGGCCCCGGCACCGTGTTCATCTGTGACGAGTGCGTGGCGCTCTGCAGCGCGATCATCGCCGAGGAAACTGAGCAGCAGATGGCGACCCCTCGCCGCAATGCTCCGCCCGGCCCCGCGCGTCTGCCCACGCCCCGCAAGCTGCGGGAGAAGCTCGACCAGTATGTCGTTGGGCAGGATCGGGCCAAAGTGGTGCTCTCCGTCGCGGTCTATAACCACTACAAGCGGATCCGCGCCGGCTCCAAGATCGACGATATCGAGATCAGCAAGAGCAATATTCTGCTGCTCGGCCCCACCGGCAGCGGCAAGACTTTGCTCGCCCAGACGCTCGCCCGCATTCTCGATGTGCCCTTCGCGATCGCCGACGCGACCGCCCTCACGGAGGCGGGCTACGTCGGCGAGGATGTGGAGAATATCCTGCTGCGGCTCATCCAGGCCGCCGACGGCGATATCGAACGGGCCCAACTCGGGATTATCTACATCGACGAGATCGACAAGATCGCCCGCAAGGCCGATAACCCCTCGATCACCCGCGACGTCTCCGGTGAAGGGGTCCAGCAGGCTTTGCTCAAGATCCTCGAGGGCGGTGTGGCCCACGTGCCGCCGCTGCCCGGCCGTAAGCATCCCCAGCAGGAATACATCTCCTTCGATACTACCAATGTGCTCTTCATCTGCGGTGGGGCCTTCGAGGGGATCGAGGAGGTGATCGCCAGGCGCGTGCGTGGTAAGAACCTGATGGGCTTCGGCGGGCAGAAGGCCGCCGCCACCGCCGATGACCACGCCAGGCTGATCGCGCAGATCAATCCCGATGACCTGATGCGCTACGGCTTTATTCCCGAGTTCATCGGGCGCCTGCCCGTGGTTGTGGGCCTCGAACCACTCACCCACGAGGCCATGCTGCGGATCCTGACCGAGCCCCGCAATGCCGTGATCAAGCAGTATCAGAAGCTGCTCGCCCTCGACCATGTGGAGCTCGAGTTTACCTCCGACGGCCTTGAGGCTATCGTCGATCGCGCTATGCAGGCCCGCACCGGCGCCCGCGCTCTGCGCTCGATCGTCGAGGAGGTGCTGCTGGAGGTGATGTACGAGGTGCCCGCCCAGGAGCATATCGGTCGCTGTATCATCAATGCCGAAGTGGTGACGGGCCGTGGTCATCCCATTCTCGTGCCCCGCGCCACCGAGCGCCCGGAGTACCGCCGCCGGTTGGACGAAGCTGTGTGAGGGGGCTGAAGGTTGAGGGCTAAAGGCTCATGTTTCGGCTCTCAGCCCTCAGCGCTCAACCCTACCCTATGCCGCCATTCCGCCGCACATCCGACCGCGCCGCCGAGGAGCCGCAGGCTCCGCGCCGGATCCTCGTGGCCGATGATGATCCCGCAATCGGCGCGCTGATCCAGTTCACGCTGAAGGATCCGCGCTATGAGTTCATCTCGGTGACCAATGGCCTCGAGGCGCTCCAGGCTTTCGAGAAGCAGCCCTTCGATGTGGTGATCCTCGATGTGATGATGCCCTACGTCGATGGCTTCGAGGCCTGCCAGCGCATCCGCGAGAAGAGCGATACGCCGATCATCATCCTGACCGCCCGCGATGGTACCGACGATGTTGTACACGGCTTCGAGCTCGGCGCCGATGATTACATCACCAAGCCCTTCAAGACGGTCGAATTGATCGCGCGGGTCGAGGCCATCCTCCGCCGTGTGGAGGGCTATAAGTCGCGTCGTGCCCCGCCCATCGTGCGCGTAGGCCCCCTGGAGATCGATGAGCCCCGCCACCGCGTGACCGTCCGGGGCCAGGAGGTCAACCTTACGCCGATGGAGTTCGAGTTGCTCTACTTCCTCGCCGCCAATGCTGGCCAGGTCTTCGATCGCGAGACTCTGTTCCGCGAGGTCTGGGGCTATGAGTACGTCGGCGAAACGAATCTGGTGGATGTCTGCGTCCGCCGCCTGCGCGAGAAGGTTGAGGAAGTCCCCTCCCGTCCGCGCCTGATTGTCACCGTCCGGGGCGTGGGGTACAAACTGGCCGAGGGTTGAGCGCCCGCGTGGCGACGGGTGGGGCCGGAGCGCGAGTCGTCGATTGTCCGTGGAGAGGTTCATGGCGGAACAGGTGCGCGTCTCAACCCATCCGCTGGTGCAGCATAAGCTGGCCCTGCTGCGCAGTGAGCTCACCGAGCCCAAGAAGTTCCGGGAGTTGGTGCGCGAGATCGCTCAGTTGCTCTTCTACGAGGCCAGCGCGGATCTCGGCCTGGCCCCGCTGACGGTGCAGACGCCCCTCGCGCCCGCCGAGGGCTATGAGGTGGCTGAGCGGGTCGCGGTGATCCCTATCCTCCGCGCTGGTCTCGGCATGTCGGAGGCGATCATCGACATCTTGCCGACGGTGCACGTCTGGCACCTGGGCCTCTACCGCGATCACGAGACGCTGCAGCCCGTTACGTACTACAATAAGCTCCCCAAAGAGCCCGATATCGATCTGTCGATCATTGTTGACCCGATGCTGGCGACCGGCGGGTCGGCCGTGGCGGCGGTTGACATTCTCAAAGCCTGGGGCGCCCGCCGGATCAAGTTCCTTGGCCTGATCGCTGCCCCGGAAGGTGTGAGTGCGCTGCAGCGGGCTCACCCCGATGTGCCCATCCATCTCGCCGCCATCGACAGCCATCTCAACGATCGCGGGTATATTGTGCCTGGCCTCGGCGACGCCGGGGACCGGCAGTTCGGCACTGGCTGATCGCTTCGCGTGTGAATGCAAGATGCAACCATGGGACCGAAGGCGGGTTGCATGTTGCATGTTGCATTCCCATGATCACCGCCGCTCTCGCGACCACGTTCTTCGTCGCCTTCGCCGTGACGGCCGTGCTCACCCCACCGCTGATTCGCCTCAGCCTTCGGGAGGGCTGGGTGGCCGTTCCCGGGCCGCGCCACGTGCATCGCAAGCCTACGCCGACCGTCGGTGGCGTGGCCATGATCGCCGGTTTTGCCGCGGCGCTACTGCTCAGCTTCGCGCTTGAGCGGCTCGATCCGGCGCTGCGCCGCTCGCCTTTTGAGCACCTGCGGCTCGGGCTGCTGCTTGCCGGTATGAGCCTGGTGGCGATCGTTAGCCTGATCGACGATCTGCGCGACCTGCCGGCGCTGCCGCGCCTGGCCGTCCACATCGTGGCGGCGCTGGTGGCGGTGGGCCCCTACCTGTGGGAGCAGACCCTCAACCCCGAGGCGCGGGGGATCGTCCTTACTGCCTTCAACTTCCCCTTTATCGAGCAGGTGCATCTCCACAACCTCAGCCCCTGGCTGGCGATCGCCGCCACCGTCTTCTGGATCGTCGGGATGCAGAATATGGTCAACTGGGCCGACGGGCTCGATGGCCTCGCCGGAGGGGTCACGCTGATCGCCGCGACGATCCTGGCGCTCCACACGCTGCGCCTGGAGCCGCCCCAGTTCACCGTGGCGCTGCTGCCGCTGGCCCTCGCCGGCGCCTGTGCCGGCTTCCTGCCCTTCAATCTGCACCCGGCGCGCACGTTTATGGGCGATGTCGGAGCGATGACGATCGGCTACGTGCTCGGGGTGAGCGCGATCATCGGCGGCGCCAAGCTCGCCACGGCCCTCCTGGTGATGGGCGTGCCGCTGATCGATATGGCCTGGCTGATCGCCGCGCGCACCCTGCAGGGCCGCTCGGCCGCCCATGCCGGGCGCGATCATCTGCATCACCGCCTGCTCGATCTCGGACTCACGCAGCGCCAGGTGGTGGCGGTCTACTATGTCGTCAGCGCCAGCTTCGGGGCGATCGCCCTGCTCGATGTGCCGCCTGTGGCCAAGCTGGCCGCCTTGATCGTGCTTGGCGCCCTGGTACTCGGTTTCATCCTCTACGCCTCACGCGCCAGGCGCGGCACGGCGCCCCAGAAGATCTAAGATCAACCCCAGTGTGAGCGGGTGCATGGGAGGTGTTGCGAAGGGGCCTGCGGCCCCTCCACGCCTCCCCGGCGATGCACGGCATCGCCGGGGATTGACATAACACACGAGCGGGCCGCAAGCCGATGGCGCTCTGACGCGCTTGAGCCTCTTGCTGATGGCGCAACCGTTCCGAGGGAATGCGCTAGAGGGCAACCGTGCCCCTGAGGAAACGCAGGGCCGTCTCGGCGAGGATGGCCGCGCCGACCGGCAGGCAGCGTTCGTCGATGTCGAAGATCGGCGTATGGTGGCCGCGAGGCGTGCCGTCGCCGATGGCCGCGCCGAGGAAGAGCATGGCGCCAGGGGTCTGCTGGGTCATGTAGGCAAAATCCTCGGCGCCCAGGCCAGCTGGCGAGCGATCGAAGGCATCGGCGCCGAGGAAGTCGCCGGCCACCTGCTCCATCCAGCCGGCCACGCGGCTGTCGTTCCAGCCGGCGGGGTAGCCCCGCTCAATGCGCAGGCGGTAGTCGCCGCCGTAGCCCCGAGACACGGCGAAGGCCCGCTCCACCTCGGCGATCAGTTGCTCGCGCACGGCCGGGCTATAGCTGCGGAGCGTGCCCTGAAGCTCCACCGCGCTGGGGATCACGTTGGTGGCCTCACCACCGCGCACCACGCCAACACTCACAATCGCGGCCTCGGCCGGGTTGACGCGGCGAGCGCGGATGCCGTAGATCGCGGTGAGCACCGGGATGAGCATAAACACCGGGTCGGTGCCGTCGTGGGGCGAGGCGCCATGGCCGCCGGTACCGATCACCGTGCCGAAGAAGTCGTCCACGGCGGCGGACGTCCAGCCGTGGAGCACGGCAACCTTCCCGCAGGGCAGCATGGAATCGACGTGCAGGGCCACCACGGCGTCCACACCCTCCATCACGCCTTCCTCGACCATGCGCAGGCCGCCGGACTTGCCCTCATCGTCCCACGCCTCCTCCGAGGGCTGGAAGAGCAAACGCACACGGCCACGCAGGCCCTCGGCGGCGAAGCGCTCGCGCAGCAGGTGGGCAGCGCCGAGCAGCATGGCCGTGTGGGCATCATGGCCGCAGGCGTGCATCACACCCGGGTTCGTGGAGCGGTAGGGCGCCTCGCTGGCCTCCACGATCGGCAGGGCGTCCATGTCGGCGCGAATGGCGATCGTCGGGCCTTCCGCGTCGCCGAGATCGGCGACGACCCCGGTCTTCGCGACACCTGTGCGCAGGCGAAAGCCGCCGATTTCATGGAGCGTCTCGGCCACAAGGGCCGCCGTGCGGTGCTCCTGGAAGCTGAGTTCCGGGTGGGTGTGGATGTCTCGGCGAAGACGCACGAGCTCCTCCGCGAGGGCCTGGGCACGCTCGAGCATGGGGGCTCCTTGTGAGTCGTTGATCTGCCTTACCGGGTTGGCAGGCCAGGGGCCAGGCGACGGCCACCATCCCGGAGGCGCGCTGTGCCGAGCAGTATACCACTGGTGGCTGAGTGCGCCGTGGTATAATGCGCACCTGTGAGCGGTGCCCAGTTCGGGGTGGGCTCTGGTGGCGCAGGCTCCTGATGTGATAGCGCTCCAGGCCGCCCCGCTTTGGTGGTGCAGCGCCGGTGCAGCCACGGTTACGGGGAGTGCTTCGGGGCCTGCGGGTGCGGTGCGAGTGAAGGAGGGCCAGGGATGGCGCGGCGTGTCGTTGTAACCGGGATGGGCGCGGTGAGCCCGCTGGGGCTGAGTGTGCCCGAGCTGTGGCAGGGGATCGTCGAGGCCCGCAGCGGCGTGGGCCCGATCACCCTGTTCGACCCTGCCGGCTTCGATACGCGCTTCGCGGCCGAGGTGAAGGGCTTCGATCCGACCCGGCACATGGACCGCAAGGAGGCACGGCGGACCGACCGCTTCGTACAGCTCGCGGTGGCGGCAACCCAGGAGGCCCTGCGCACGTCGGAGTTGCAGATCACCGAGGCCAATCGTGATGAGATCGGCGTGTTCATCGCCAGCGGCATCGGCGGGATCGGCACGCTGAGCGAGCAACTCGAGGTGCTCCGCAGCCGGGGGCCGGGCCGGATCAGCCCCTTCCTCATCCCGGCCATGATCACCAACCTTGCCGCCGGCCAGGTCTCGATCGCAACGGGCGCCCGTGGGCCAAGCTACTGCATCACCTCGGCGTGTGCCTCGTCGGCCCACGCCATCGGCGAGGCTGCCGAGACGATCCGCCGGGGCTGGGCGAAGGCCGTCATCGTAGGCGGTAGCGAGGCCAGCATCACCCCGATCGGGGTGGCCGGCTTCAACGCGATGCGTGCCCTCTCCACGCGCAACGAGGAGCCCACCACCGCTTCGCGCCCCTTCGATGCCTCGCGCGATGGCTTCGTGATGGGTGAGGGCGCCGCCACGCTCATCCTTGAGGATCTGGAGCACGCTACAGCGCGTGGCGCGCGCATCCTCGCCGAGGTGGGCGGCTATGGCGCCACCTCCGATGCCTACCATATCAGCAATCTCTCCGAGGACGGCGAGGGGGTGGCCCGGGCCATCCGTCTGGCGCTGCAGCGCTCCGATCTGCGGCCGGCCGATGTGGACTATATCAATGCCCACGCCACCTCGACACCTGCGGGCGACCCCGTGGAGACTGCCGCGATCAAGGAGGTCTTCGGCGGGCGTGAGAGCGCTCCGCCGGTAAGCGCCAGCAAGTCGCAGTTCGGCCACCTGCTCGGTGCCGCCGGCGCGATCGAGGCGATCGTCAGCGTGCTGGCCATCCAGCACGGGATGCTCCCGCCCACGATCAACCTGCACACGCCCGATCCGGCCTGCGACCTGGACTATGTGCCAAACGCGGCCCGCCCCGCCGAGGTGAACGTGGTGCTGAGCAACTCGTTCGGGTTTGGCGGCCACAATGTGTGCCTGGTCTTGCGCCGATTCACAGAGTAATGCACCGTGCAGCGCCATTCCGGCCATCGTGCATGGTGCATGGTGCAATGATATGGCGAGCAGGCTCGAAGAGCTGATCGGGGTCACATTTAACGATAGCCGGTTGCTGCAGAGCGCCTTCGTGCATCGCTCCTATATGCACGAGCGCCCCGAACGGATTCCCGGCCTTACCTCGAATGAGCGCCTTGAATTTCTTGGGGATGCCGTCCTCAACTTCCTTACCGCCTCGTGGCTCTTTACGCGCTTCCCCACCTATAGCGAGGGCGAGCTCACTGCCCTGCGCGCCGCCCTGGTGAAGACGAGCACGCTCGCTGGTTTCGCGCGCAGCCTGGACCTTGGCAGCCACGTGCGGATCAGCCGTGGCGAGGATACCCCCGCCGCTCGCAGCCGCCTGCCCCTGCTTGCCGATCTGTTCGAGGCTGTCCTCGGCGCGATCTACCTGGACCAGGGGCTCGACGCGGCGCGCGCGTTTGTGGTGCCCTTCCTGGAGGGCCAGATCGCCGCCATCCAGAACGGCACCGTTGAGGTGGACTACCGGACCCGGCTCCAGGAGTTGACCCAGGCCCGCTATAACCAGACGCCCACCTACCGGACCGTGTCGGTTGCCGGGCCCGACCATCGCCGCGAGTTCACGCTTGAGGTCCTGCTCGGCGATCAGCCTCTCGGGATCGGCACGGGGCCGAGTAAACAGGCGGCGGCCCAGCAGGCGGCCCGGGCCGCGCTCGATCGTCTGGCCGCTGCGGCCGACTCCGGATCCGTGACGTAGCGTGGTGCTCCTGCCGCGCGGCACCCGGGCGCGGTTTAGGAAGCGAGGCTAGCGGGCATGGCACGCCTTCTCATCACTGGCGGTACGGGTTATCTCGGCCAGGTGCTCTTGCGCCAGGCCCGGGCCAACGGCCACACCCTCGCCGCCACCTGCTTCAGCCAGGAGCCTCCCTCGGGCGACGGGGTCGTCTGGGTGCCGTTGGATGTGCGCGACTCGCGTGCTGTCGCAGAAACGCTCGACCGTCTGCGCCCCGAGATCGTCATCCACACCGCCTTCCGCCAGACTGGCCCCGACGTGCTCGCGATCACCGGCGAAGGGGCTGGCCACGTCGCGCAGGCGGCGCGGGCCGTGGGCGCCCGGCTGATCCACATGTCGAGCGACGTGATCTTCGATGGGGAGCGCGATGCACCCTATACCGAGGACGACCCGCCGGCGCCGGTTAGCCCCTACGGCGAGGCCAAAGCGCTGGCTGAGCGTCTGGTTGCCGCTGCCCATCCAGAGGCCGCGATCGTCCGCACCTCGCTCATCTATGGCTTCGACGCGGTGGACCGGCAGACACAGTTCGCGCTGGATGTGGCGTCTGGCCGGCGGGCCGAACGGCTCTTTGTCGATGAGTTGCGCTGCCCGGTCTATGTGGAGGATCTCGCAGCGGCCCTGCTTGAGCTTGCCGCGCTCCCCTATGCCGGCGTACTCAATCTGGCCGGAGCCGAGCGGGTGAGCCGCCACGAGATCGGCACACTGATGGCCCGGGCCTACGGCCTCGATCCGGCGGCGATTCCGGCTGCCCGCAGCGCTGAGAGCCCGGTGCGCCGGCCGCGCAACTGCGCCCTCGATAGTTCCCGCGCGCGGAGCCTCCTGCGCACCCGGCTGCGTGGGTTGCGCGAGGTGCTGCGCGATCTCGGACGGATCACGGAGTAGCGGCAACTGCGAAGGAGGAGCGCGTGGAGACACCTCCCGAAGCCATCACCGGGCTGATCGCGGACCTCTGCGGGAACGACGAGTCGCTGCGCACCCAGGCGTCCTTCGTGTTGGGCGTGCTGGGCGATCCGGCGGTCGAGCCGCTCATTGCGCTCCTGGCCTCGCCCTCGTCCGAGATACGCAAGCGGGCGGCGTGGGTGCTCGGCGTGATCGGGGCGCCCGCCCTGCCCGCGCTGCTGCGCATGGCCGAGGGGGGCGATCAGCACCTGCGGATCGAAGCCATCCGTGTGCTTGGGGTGGTAGGCGAGGCCCGCGCACTCAACCAGCTGTTCGTGGGTCTCACCGACACCGACCCGAAGGTGGCCGCCCGATCGGCGCGGGCCATCGGCAAGATCGGCGACCCGCGCGCCTTCCACCCGCTCGTCACGGCGCTGCAACACCCTGAGCCCGATGTGCGCTACGAGGCCTGTCGCGCTCTGGTAGATCTGCACGTGCCCGATGCCGTGGCCGTGCTGCGTGAGCACGCCACCGATGACGCAGGCGTGACGAGTTGGGGGGCTTCGGTGAGTGAAGCGGCCCGCCGTGCCGCCGACGAGTTGGCGAGTGCTGCTGCGGCCCCGCAACACGCTGAACAGTTCGCCCGCGCCGATGCTTTGCTGCGCGAGCAGGGAGCTGGCCCCGTCGATGAGGCGTGAAGCGGGCTACCCGCGCGATGAGATCGCCCCCCGGACGATATACTCCACGTATTCGCCGATATTGGTGGCGCGGTCGGCGATGCGCTCGATGTTATGGCCCACCCAGAGTAGGAAGGTTCCTGGCTCGACCATCGCGGGGTCGCGCTGCATCGCCTGCATCATCGCGGTGAGCAACTGGCTGTAAATTGCATCGACACCGTCGTCCTCTTCTTTGAGGCGCAGGTTGATCGTCGGGTCGCGAGAGACGAGCGCCTCCAGGGCTCTGCTGAGCATCCCCCGGGCCATGCTCGCCATGGTGAGGATGGCCTCGGGTACCCCACCAGGCGGCGGACCGGCGAAGCGCTGCACGAGTTTGGCAATGCCTTCGGCGTAGTCGCCGATGCGCTCGAGTTCATCGGCGGCCTGGATGAAGGAACTGACAAGCCGGAGATCGCTGGCCACGGGCCCCTGGGTTGCGATCACCCGTGTGGCGCGCTGGGTGATTGCGTCAGCAGCGTCGTCGATCGTATCATCGTCCCGAATAATTGCGGCGGCCTCACCCACGGCGCCTTGCTGCAGTGCCCAGATCGCCCGGCGCACCGCCGTGTCGCACAGCCGGCCAAGGGCGATCAGCTCCCGCTCCAGCTCGTTGAGCTCGTGGCGGTAGTGCTCGCGCAGTTGCGTCATCTCTGCTTCTCCCTCTCACTTCTCCCGGGCTCGCCGTGCCTACTATAGCACGACCGGACGGAGCACACATGCGGATCGGCTTCGACGCCCGCTACACCAGTGATCACTTCCCCGGCATCGGCCGCTATAGCGAGGGTCTGGCCAGGGCTCTGGCCGAGCTGGAGCATGGCCATACGCTCGTCCTGATTGTTGACCCGCGGGCTGCCCCTGGCCGTTACGATCTGGCGGCCATCGCGCGGCTACCGGGGGTGGAGCTGGCCGGGTTGCGGGCGGGGCCGTTTTCGGCGGCCCAGCACCTTGCGCTCCCGGCCCTGGCTCGCCGCTTGCGGCTCGACGTGCTCCACTCGCCCTACTTCATCAAGCCCTACCTGGGCTTGCCGTGCCCCTCGGTGGTGACGATCTACGACCTGATCGGCTGGCGGTTTCCGCGCATGCTCACCTGGCGAGGCCGGATCTTCTACCGCGCCACCATGGCCATGGCGGTGCGGAGCGCCGCCGCGATCATCACGATCTCCCAGAGCGCTCGCGCCGATATCGCTCACGTCTACCGCCCACCCCCCGAGCGCCTTACTGTCACGCCTCTGGCCGCCGGCAGGCGCTTCCACCCGCAGCCACCCGAGGCCGTGATGGCCGCGAGGGCCCGCTACGGCCTACCCGAGCGCTATGTGCTCTACGTCGGATCGGACCGGCCCCACAAGAACCTTGAGCGGTTGGTGCGAGCCTGGGAGCGGGTGCTGGAGCAGGACGCGGCGGCCGGTACCCGGCTCGTGATCGCCGGGCACATGGACCACCGGCGCCAGGATCTGCGGCGCTTTATCGGCGAACGTGGCCTGGCGGATGCGGTGCAACTGCTGCCCAACGTGGCCGACGCCGACCTGCCAGCGCTCTACAGCGGAGCGACGATCTTCGCCTTTGTCTCTTCGTACGAAGGCTTCGGCCTGCCGCCGCTGGAGGCGATGGCCTGCGGTACCCCCGTGCTGTGCGCCTACGCATCCAGCCTGCCGGAGGTCGTGGGCGAGGCGGCACTCAGCGTCGATCCTCACAGCGTTGCCGAGATCGCCGAGGGGTTGTTACGGCTACTGCGCAGCCCAGCGCTGCGTCACAGTCTGAGCGCCAGGGGTCTGCGGCGCGCCCGCGAGTTCTCGTGGCGGCGCACGGCCCTGGGGACGCTGCGGGTGTACGAGACCGTTGCCGGGGGCGCGCGGTAACACAGCCGGGGCAGGGCAGCGGTTCGCAGGCGTCGCCAGCCCTGGCCCGGCGCTATGGCGCGGGCTGTGAGAGCAGGGTGCTGCTGGCCCAGCCGAGGCTGCCGATCGTCACGCGCTGGGGCGTGCAGTCGCCGCTGGTGGCGGTAATACGGATGCGGTACCACAGGGCGCCGTCGGCACCGCTGCGCTGCTCAAGGAAGTCGATCTGGTCGCCCGGGCAGATCTGGCCAATCACAGTAGCGGGATCGATCTGCGGCTCGCTGCGCAGGTTGCCACCGGAGAGCACACTCCCCCGGCCGATCACTACCGGCGCCGTAGGCTCGGCGGCGGGTGTGGCTGGCGCGGCTGCGACAGCGGCCGCGGTGGCTGTCTCCGCGAGCGCGCGGGCGGTGCGGGTGGTCAGGATCCGGGCATTGCTCGTCTCGATGGCGACGGCGGTGGCGGCGGCGCTCTCGCGGGCGTAGTCGAGGCCGAAGCTCAGCGCGAAGAAGGCGCCGCCCCCGAGCAGGCCGATCGCGGCGCCCACCAGCAGGATGTTGGCGAGGGCTCGCAGTGGCCCCCCCCGGCGCGGCGCTCCGGGCCGGAACAGCCGGTCCCAATCGTTCGGATGCATACGTGGTGGCATAGGGTCTACCCCTCAGGCGTGGTGGAGAGACGGGCCGTTCTGCTTGACAGCTTGCGCTCAGCCCCCACAGCGCGATGGCCCCCCGCAGGGTGTGGTGCCAGGCGGCAGGGAGTGCCGGCATGAGGCCCGGACCGTCGAATTGCAGTGAAGCATGCCTTATGATGGGAGGCTGCCCCGCAACACGCGCTGGCGCTCGCCGGTAGCGACGAAGCCGAACCAGCGGTACAGGCGCTGGGCGTGGGTATTGTAGGCTTGCGTATTGAGCGTGATCGTCGTTGCGCCCATGTCGGCGGCGTAGGTGACCACATCGGCCAGGAGACGCACGCCGATGTGTTCGCCCCGGTGGCGCGGGTCCACCGCGATCCGCACAAGGTGCACCAGGCGCCCGCCGAAATGGGTGGTGGCGTAGGCGTAGCCCACCGGCCCGCCGTCGAGCTCGGCAACCATAAAGTACGGCCCATAGGCAATCGCCGGGCCGAGCACGGTGTCGTCTTTGGTCCAGTGAGGCTCAAAACTCGCCCGGTCGATCCGCAGCACCGCCTCCAGGTCGGCGGGAGCGCCCGGGCGCACCACCACGGCGGGGTTGCCGGCGGCGGGGATGTCGGGGGCAGACTTCTCGTATACCACCACCTCGGTGTCTACGGTGTAGCCGGCGGCGACGAGCGCGGGGGCCAGCCAGTGGTCGGCCCCATCGTCCCCGGCGTAGTAGAGGCTGCGCACCCCTCGGGCGGCCAGCGCCTGGTGGAGGGGTGGCAGCAGCGCCGCAATCGCCGGGCGGGCGTCGCCGCTCTCGGCGACGGCCACCCCGCGCAGCCAGCAGGTGGTACCCGTGGGCTGGCTCACCAGCGCGACCGCGAGGAGCTCGCCTGCGCCGACCAGCGCCATGCCCTGGCCGCGCGCAAGGATGGCCGGCAGGTCGCTGCCGCTGAGGCCGTAGTAGCGCCTGCCTCCATCGCGCAACAGCCGCGAGACGGCGGTGAGGTCGTCGGCGGTGATGGGGCGCGGTGTCGCCAGGCTAATGTCCGGGCTTTTGCGGAAAAGCCTCATACCCTGTGCAGATGGCAGGTGCGAGCGCTCATCACATTGTACACTACAAGGGGGCGCGGTGGGCCTGTGGTATAATTCGCCGTCGCGCTGGCCACTTGCGAGCGACATGGAGAGAGGCCCCGTGCGGATCGCTGTCGTCGGCCCGACCTACCCCTACCGGGGCGGTATCGCCCACTACACCACCTTGCTGGTGCGCCATCTGCGTCTTGCTGGTCACCAGGCGCCGCTCTACTCCTTCACGCGGCAGTACCCGCGCTGGCTCTTCCCCGGGAAGACCGACCGGGATCCGTCTGGTGTGCCGCTTCGAGTGGAGTGTGAGTATATCCTCGATCCGATCAACCCGCTCACCTGGCTGCGGCTCTTCCGCCGGGTGCGCGCCGACAACCCCGACCTGCTGGTGTTGCAGTGGTGGGTGCCCTACTGGACGCCCTGCCTCACGACCCTTGGCGGCCTGATCAAGCGCAACACCTCGGTGAAGATCGCCTTTATCTGCCACAATGTCGTGCCACACGAGGGTGGCGGTGTGCTTGATCGGCGCCTGGCCCTCACCACGCTGCGCCGTGGCGATGCTCTGATCGTGCACAGCGACCAGGACCGCTATCGCCTGCTGGCCCTGCTGCCGCGGGCGAATGTGGTCAAGGCGGCTATTCCCACCTACGCGCCCCTCGCCCAGCAGCCGGCGCCGTTCGTATCCCGCGACATGCGGCGTGAGTTGGCGCTGCCGGAGGGTGAGCCCATCCTGCTCTTCTTCGGCTTCGTGCGGCCTTACAAGGGCCTCGAGTACTTGATCCAGGCACTGCCACGTATCCGCGAGCGCCTGCCCGCGCACCTGGTGGTTGCGGGCGAGTTCTGGTCCTCCCGCGAGTTCTACGAGCGTTTCGCCCAGGAGTTCGGTGTCGAGCGGCATATTACCTTTGTTGACCGCTACATCCCCGACGAGGAGCTCAGGCATTACTTTGCTCTCGCCGACGTGGTGGTGATGCCGTATGTCTCCGCTACCCAGAGTGCTGTGGTGCAGCTGGCCTTTGGCTTCGAGAAGCCCGTGATCACCACACGAGTGGGCGGGCTGGCCGAGGTCGTCCACGATGGGGTCAACGGCCTGCTGGTGCCCCCGCAAGACGAGGTGGCGCTGGCCGATGCGGTGGTCCGCTTCTTCACCGACGGCGTGGGCGAGCGGATCCGCGCCCGGCTGGCCCAGGGCGCCGGCACGAGCTACACCTGGGAGGAGTTGGTGCGGACGATCGAGCAGGTTGCGCAGGATCTACGGCGCCGATGAGCCTCTCCGCGCTGCTCTACGATCTCCTGGTGGCGGCGCTGATCGGGCTCGCCGGCCTCGGGCTGGGCCATCTGGCGACCCGCCCCCTGGCCATCGGCGAGCCTGGTGCCTACGGGCTCTGGGTGAGCGCCGCCCTGGGTATGGGCCTGCTCTCGATGCTGACCCTGCTGCTGGCGGCGTCTGGCCTGTTGCGGCTGCCAGTCTTCCTGGCGATCATGCCCGCGCTGGCCCTGGCCGGAGTGTGGACCCTCTGGTCTAGTCTGCGCGTGCACCTGTCCAGGCGCACCCCGGCACCGCGCCACGGTGTGTGGGTAGACCGGATGGCCGTACCGCTGTTGTTGCTGCTTGCAGCGGCGAGCCTGGCCTGGGTGCTGCTGGTGCATACGCTGCTGCCCCCCACCGACTGGGACGCGATCTCGTATCACCTCGCGCTGCCGCGACTCTATGTTGAAGCTGGCGGCCTGACGTACGTGAACTTCATGCTGGCGGCGAACTGGCCGCTGAACATGGAGATGCTCTTCGCCGTCGCCTTGCTGTTCGGCTCCGACATTGCCACCCACCTGACGATGCTAGGCTTTACCGGGCTCGTGGCCGTGGGCCTGCTGATCGCCGCGCGGCGCCATCTGGGCGACGACCGGGCAGGAGCGGTGGCGGTGCTTCTCTTTCTCACCGTCCCGATGGTCAAGCGCCTGGGTGGCCTGGCCCTGGTCGATGTCGCGATGGGCCTGTATGTGCTGGCGGCGGCGCTCTGCTTCGCCCGCTGGCAGTCGGGGCGGCGCTGGCAGTGGCTCCTGCTCTGTGGCGCCTTCTGTGGCCTGGCGGCAGGCTCGAAGCTCATGGGCGGTGGCTTCGCGATCCTCTATGGGTTGCTTTTTCTCTGGGCCGAGGGGCGCCGCTGGCTCGCGGCAAGGCACGTTGGGCGGGGGCGGGCCGTGGCGGGCGAGGCGCTACGGTCCGCCCTGGTGTTCGGGCTGGCCGGGCTGGCTCTGGTAGGGCCGTGGTACCTGCGCAGCTACCTCAACACCGGCAACCCGGTGTGGCCCTTCGCGTATCACCTCTTTGGCGGGCGCGACTGGGACGACCTCGGCGATGAGTACAACATGCAGCTGATGTATACCACCTGGTCGAAGGTGGTGCTGCCACGGAACCCGATCGGCTTGGTGGAGAGCTTTGGCTATATGCTGCTCCGCCCCGAGGAGATCGGCGATTACCGTGGCGGTCTCGGCCAGCCCCTGTTGCTCGGCGCGCTGGTGGCCACGGTATTGCTCGGCCGGGCGCCGGGCCTCCTACGCCAGGCGCTCTTCGTCTGCGCCGGGTCCTGGGTGCTCTGGTTCTTCCTGGTGAGCCACCAGATCCGCTTTCTCTTGCCGGTGGCTCCGCTGCTGGCCCTGGCGACGGGGTGGGCCTTCACGCACCTGCTCATCCGGCGGCGCTCGCCCAATGTGCGCCTGGCTGCGCTGGTGGGGCTGCTGCTGGTCGTCTCGACCGAGTGGCCCTGGAGCTTCGCGCCCGAGCGGGCGCTCTTTGCCAGTCGCCTTCCTTACCTGCGGGGCGAACTCTCGCGGCAGGCGTACATAGACGAGCGGGTCGATGTGATGCCCCTCGTGCACTTTGCCAACCGCGAGTTGCCGCCCGACGCGAACCTGCTGCTGCTGCCCTACGAGACGCGGGGCTACTACCTGGAGCGGGCCTACCGCTGGGCTCACCCGGCATCGCAGCGCGTGATCCGCTTCGAGCAGCACGCCAGTGCCGAGGAGCTCGTGGCAACCCTCAGGAGGCTGGGCGTCACCCACCTGCTGGAACACAGCGCCTGGATGTATGACGGCCTGCGCTACTGGGAGCGTGACCGGGCGCTGATGCTGGATCTGGAGGCCCGCTGCGCGACGCCGCTCTTCCGCACCGAGAAAGGCGCCGTGCTGGCGCTGAACGAACGGTGCGCGGCGCCGGCAGCCGGCCGTACTCCTTAAGCGAGGGGCCAGGGCCGCCGCAATCGCACGCTGCGCACGTCACCAGACGGTAAAGCCTTCCTGCGCGCAAGAACCGAAAACCAGAACCGGAATACCGCAGCGGAGGGTGTTCTGACGCGCTTCAGCCCTCCACCGACGGCTCAACCGTTCCGGGAATTCGCTAGCCTACTCCGCCGGGAGCGGGTAGGCCATCTCGCCAAGGTCCACCACGTCGCCCCCCTTGATCTCGACGATCATGTTCCCGCCGCTATCGGGATCGTTGAGGAGTACGGCGCCGCGGAGAAGCTCCAGCATCAGGCCATAGCGGCCCGGTGGCACATCAACGAAGACGAACTCGCCGAAGGCGTTCAGCCGCGCCTTCGGGGCGGTGGCCTTGTCGAGCTCGACGATGCTCTCATCGCCAAGGTTGTTCTGCAAGATGCGGCCGAGGTAGATGTAGTAGCCTGCAACCGGTTCGCGGGTGCCGCCTTCGGCAATGCGCAGCACCTTGCCGGTGGCGACGCCGACACTGGCTGATGCCGGCTGGGGCACCACTACGGGCTCACTGCTGATCGTTGGCCCGAGATCCGGGGTTGGCGCGGGGCCGGGATAGGCGCTGCTGGCATCTGGGCCGGGATAAGCACTCGTGCCGCCGGGGGCCGGGTAGGCGCCCTGGGCGGTGGGGGCAGTACTGGCCGGCGCTGTGGGTGCGCTGGTTGGCTCGGGCTGGCTGGAGGGGGCAGGCTGATTGCAGGCGGCGAGAAGCACCACCCCGGCAAGGCTGGCAATAATCGTACGAAGACGACGCATAGAGTACTCCTGGCATGGCGAAAGGGGGGAGTGACGGATCACTCCCCCCCTCGCGAGCGTTCCGTTATCGGGCTCGCGGGCGCCGCTTAGTTATTGGCACCCTCGTAGACGTAGAAGGTATCGGTAGTGCCTGTGCTGCGCAGCTGGTTCGCCACACCCACGATCCGGGCGCCGGGGGCGCTGGCCGTGCAGGTGCCCGAGCCATTGTAGCCATTGGCGATCTGGTTCACCTGCACTGGAGTGAAGGTGCCGCCGGGGCCAACGTTGGTCTGCTCCTGGGTAACGGCCGTGCCGCTGTAGGTGCAGGTGATCGTCGTCGTCACGTCGCTGACGTTCACCAGGCTCAGGCCGGTGAAGAAGCCGAAGTTGCGGTCGTTCACCAGCGGGTAGACCACAGTGCTGGTGGCGGAGGCCGGGTCGAAGCCGGCGTAGGTACCACCCTTGCGCTGCGCGCTGTTCAGCTGGTCCACCGTGCCCACCAGTTCGACGTTGGCGCTGTTGGCTGTCACCCGGGCCGAGCCGACGAAGGTGGCGCCATTGGCGCAGTTATTGTTGTTGCCGGTGTTCGGGTCAGTGGCGGAGAAGGCCTCGATCGCGAAGAAGGCGGTGCCGCCATTGGCCGGGATGGTGCGCGTCTCGGTGCACGCAGTGCCGGCGCTGCTGGGGGTGTAGGTCAACGTGACGGTCGAGTCGGTCGTACCACGGTTCTGGAGAGCGATACCCGTCTGGTAGCCGAAGTTATTGGCATTGACGAGCGGGAAGGTCGGGTTGGTGCTACCAGCCGCGAAACCGTTATAGATCAGCACGGTTGTCGGGCCCACGTGGGTCACCACACCGGCAATGTCGCTGGACGTGCTGGTGACAGTGGCCGAGCCATTGAAGCCAGCGGGCAGGTCGGCGGCGGCGGTCACATCAAAGCGGTGGGCGGCGCCGGGGGCGAGCGTCACAGGATCGAGCGAAACCGGGCTCGACAGACCACCGCCCCGATAGGTCACCGTCACCTGGGTGCTGGTCTGACCGACGTTCTGGATGTTGAAGAAGCTGTTGAAGCCGAAGGAGCCCTTGAACAGCAGCGGGAGGCTGACTGTGTCGGAGCCCTCGGTCACACCGACGTAAGCCTCACCACCGAAGGTGAGCGAGAGGTCGGGCGAGTTGATATTGACGATCGCCGCCACCCGCTGATCGGACGAGATCACAGCCGAGCCGTTGAAGTTGCTGGGCACGCCCGAGGGCAGGGTGGCGTACGTCTTCTGGCTGCTGCCGGGGATGGTGTCATCAACCGAAACCACAGCGGAATTGGCGTCCAGGTTGTAGAAGGCGATCGAGATCGTGGCCGTGGACGAGCTGAGGTTCTGCACCTGGAAGCTCGACGAGAAGGTGAGCGACTGGGCCTGGGCCGCGTTGTTCCCCGGAAAGAGTGCAGCCAGGGCTGCTACCCCGAGCGAGGCGATGCCGGCGATGTACCGCGAGATCCGCATGTGTGCTCCTCCTGCAAAGGCGATGGGACGTACGAGCGGTGTTGTCCGAGTGCTACTATGCCGTGGGCGCGCTTCCATCTCAATACCACAAGCGGGTTATTCGGGGTTGTCAGGCCATTTCCTTTGGGGGTACTACTGCGCCGGCGCCTGCTACCTCATCCGGTTTCTCCGCGTCGACAAGGGGTCGGCCCTCATCAGGTACCGGCGACCGGCGAAGCAGATCGGGCAGGCAGAGCAGGCCGCCCACGAGCCCGTAGCCGAGCTCGCAGAGCGTCAGCAGGGCGCGCATGAGCAGGGCTACAAAGAGCGCCTCGCTCGCCGGCATGAAGGGCGTGAGCAGCGTCGCCAGGGTAACTTCGGTGACGCCCAGGCCAAACGGTACGAAGCTGCCGAGCAGCATCGAGACGAGGCCAGCCGCCGACCAGACGCCGATCATCGCGGGCAGGTGCGCGGCAGGCAGCGGGTGGATGGCACGAACCGTCACGAAGAGCAAGACGCCGCCAACCGCCCAGACGAGGGCGTAGAGCAGTACCCAGGCGAGCAGGGTACGGTAGCTCACGGGCGGGGTGTGGTGATCGGGGCTGAGCCTGCGCACGATGCCGCGTACAGCCGGGGGGTTGAGCAGCGCCGCGCAGAGCAGCACCGGCACCGCCAGCCATGCGGGGCTGATCTGCTGGCTGGCTAGCGCGAGAGGCCAGGTGACGATCGCCACGAGCACGCCCCCAAGAGCCGTTGCGGCGAACTCGAAGGCCCCGGCGACGGCGGTGATCGCCCGGGCGATGCCGAGGCGCTCATAGAGTACCACGCGCCCGAGCAGGTACCAGAAGGTCCCGGGTAGGCGCCTGGTGATGGCGGTGAGCGTGTAGATGCGGAAGTGGTCGAGCGGGTGCCAGAGGCCGCTGAGTACGCCGAGGATGATCGCCCAACCTCCGATGGCGAGGGCCAGATCGGCACTGTAGACAACCAGCGCCAGGGCGACGTCGCCGGCGCTCACCCGGCTGAAGAGCTCCCGCAGATCGAGTCTGGGCAACTCGCGCCAGAGGATGGCGAAGAGGGCATAGCCGAAGAGGGCAAGGAAGAGCGCCATGCCGAGCCAGGCGCGCCAGGCGCCCGGCCCCCAGAGGCGCGCCCGGAGGCGTGCGCGCAGGCTGCTCACTGGCTCCCACCGGCGCTGTGGCGCAGCAGAAAGCCCAGATGGTTGGCCAGGTTGGTTGGGATGAGCGGGCCGACAACCAGCCGGAACAGCTCGCGGGGGCGCTCCACGTACCAGGCCAGGTCGGTGAGCGAGTAGGGCGGCTCACGGTCCCATTTGAAGACGCGAACGCTCTCCAAACCGCACTCGCGGAAGATCAGTTCCCATTCGCCCCGGGCGGCGTAGCGCTGCATGGGCTGGAAGTCCACCGTGCTCATGCCAGTGCGCCAGGCTTTTAGGATGTTGCCGAGCAGGCTGTAGGTGTTTGGCACAAAGATGCACGCCACGCCGTCAGGCCGCAGCACGCGGGCCATCTCGCGCACACCGGCCCGCACGTCGAGGAAGTGCTCCAGGCTGCCGATACAGGTGACGTAGTCGAAGCTCGCGCTGGCGTAGGGTAGCCCTTCGCCGGAGCCAACACAGAAGGGGCCAGATGCCTCGCTCGCGGCGATCTGGAGGGCTGCCACTGAGAGATCGCTGCCGTGGGCCTGGACGTGGTAGCGTTCTTCAGCGAAGCGCGAGAGCGTGCCCTCGCCGCAGGCAACGTCGAGTAGCCGGGACCCCGGGCGCGGGCGGATCTGGTCGAGGATCCACTTGTAGAAGGAGTCGAGTTGGCGGATCCCGCGGGTGCTGTAGATCCGGTCGTACTCCTCGCGGGTCCAGGCGGGGCTGTCGGCGTTGAGCCGGATCTCGAAGCGAATATCAACGGGTGGGGTGTCTGTCATAGGGTGTGGGGGCGAAGGTACAGGGAACAGGGGCCGCATTGTGGGCCGGGTGCAGTCGCACGGCCGCCGCGAAGAGGCCGGCGCTCGCTGGCCAGTAGGTCGTGTGTGACGCGGCTCTAGCTGTTGTCGAGCGTACCTGTGTCCAGTTCACGGTCCTCTGGCCGCTCTGTGCGGCGGGCCACAACCACCATTGTCGAGCTGAGATTATACCAGCAGGCGGGGCCACGGTAGTAGAGGGCTGCCAGGAGGCGCGGCAGTGGCGTACGTAGGAGCCTGCCGAGCAGCACTGGATCGCGGCCTAGAGCGCGGGCGCGCTGCTCCAGGCTCATCACCAGCACGGCGTAGCCATGCATGGGTGAGTTGATGCGCTCCACTGGCATGCCCATGCGGGCCAGCTGTGCTCGCAGCAGCGGCGGGCGGAACAGGTTCAGGTGGCGCGGCAGGTCCCAGCCGATCCAGTGGCGGCCGAGCAGCCGCGCCTCCAGGCTGTCGGGGTTGGGTAGGCCGAGCACGAGGATGCCGCCGGGTCGTAGGATGCGCGCGGCCTCGGCCAGGGTCGCCTGCGGCTGGTGTACGTGCTCCAGCACATCCCAGAAGGTCACCGCGTCGAAGGCGACTCCGGGCAGCCCGGCTTCCTCCAGGCGCCCGGTGATCACGTCGAGGCCTAGTCGCTCGCGAGCGTAGGCCGCCGCCTCGGGTGAGGGCTCCACACCCTGGGCGTGCCATCCGGCCCGCCGCATGGTGTCGAGGAAGTTGCCAGTGGCGCAGCCTACGTCGAGGATGCGGCCACCACGGCCTACGCTCCGCTCTACCATCCGCCGCCGCGCGGCGTAGTAGCGGCGCAGCTCCAGCCGCCGCAGCGGCGAGGGAATGTCGGCGATGGCTGGCTGAAAGGAGAGGTACTCCGCTGGATAGTAGCGGGCGATCTGCTCAGGCCCGGGCCGTGGGCTCTGGTAGAGGTGGCCGCAGACGCGGCAGCTCAGCATACGAAAGCGCTCAGGCCCGGGGTAGAGCAGGTCGGGCGTCTCCACGAGCAGGTCGCCGGCGCTGGCGCCGCACAGCGGGCATGGTGTTGGCTCAAGGGTGGCCGGCGCGCTCACGCCTGCCTCGCGGTGCGCAGGTAGACGGCCTCCACCCTGTCAGTCAGTCGTGCCCAGCTCAGTTCGCCGGCGGCGAGACGATAACCGGTGTCTCCGAGCTCTTCGCGGCGCGGCCTGTCGGCTAGCAGGGCGAGGGTGGCTTCGGCGAGTGCCTCTGGAGTTGGCGCCGTGGCAACGCCGGCGGGATAGCGGGCGAAGAAGGCGCCCAGGTCGCCGATGTTCGTCGTTACGATGGGCAGGCCCAGTTCCATATAACTGCTGATCTTCAGTGGCCAGCGCCCGCGGTTGGCCCCGGTGTCGCAGAGTGGTACCCAGCCGAGGTCGCAGGCCCGCAGGCCCAGACGCAGGTCGGCGGCGCTGAGTGGGCCTGAGCGCAGCACTGCTGAGCTGTCGGTCACCAGTTTTTCGATTGCGATGTTGGTGTAGCCGAGTACGAGCAGGCGGGCATCGGGCCGCGCGGCATGCACCCGGTCGAAGGCGGTGGCCATGAGCCGGGCGTCGCGGGCGAAGATCGCCCCGGCGTAGCCGATGATCGGCGCGTCGGCGGGGAGGCCCAGGGCGGTGCGGGCTGCCTCCCCCGGTGTCAACTCGGCGGCGTCGGGGGCCTCGCAGCCGTTCGGAATCAGACTAATACTTTCGGGTAATACCCCCAGCTTCTCGGCTTTCTGACGCAGTGTGTGGTTGATTACCGTGGTGGCGTCGGCGCAGGTGCGGAAGCGCTCTTCGAAGTAGGTCTCCACTGGCCGCAGGGCGGCGCGGGCGAGGCCAGGGGGGCGCTCCTCCACCGAGCCGCCACGGCCGAACCAGTCGCACCAGTCGATCACCAGGGGCGTGCCAGTCGTTCGGGTGGCGACGAGCGCTGGCCCGATCACCGTGGGCCGGCACTCGAAGGCGTGAATGAGATCGAAGCGGCTGCCGCGCAGCCAGAGGGCGCGGGCCAGGGCCGCCCATGGGTCCCAGCCGGAGCGCAGGCTCCCGTGCAGCGCGTCGGGGGCCGCGACGAGCGCCAGGCGGCCGCTCTGCTCGTAGCGCACCCTGAAGCGGCGGCGCTCGTGTGGTGCGGTGTAGATCAGGGTGCAGTGGTGGCCCCGGCGGGCCAGATCGCGGGCGAAGTGGTACGCCCGGAAGTAGGTGCCGCGCTCGGGGAGGTTGAAGACGAGCAGGCCAACGCGCAGGTTCACGAGATCGGGACCATCACAGTGAAGAGCGCGAGGTACTCGTAGGCGTTCGCACGCGGGCCATCCGCGCTCTGACCGCCCACGATGTAGAGCCGTGTGCCGAACGACTGGGCACGTAGGCCGCTCAGTGAGGGATCCAGGGGAGTGGGCGGGGTGGGCTGCCACTGGTCGCGGGAGACATCGTAGGAGATCGTGTCGCCATTGCCGCCGAGCAGGAAGATCCGGTCGCTCACAACGGTGGCGGCCATGCGGCTGCGGGGCGCCGGAAGGGGCGCGCGGATCGTCCAGGGGTTGTCCTGGCCCTCTTCGGCCGGGTTGTAGCGCTCATGGCGGGCGACCGGCCCGCTCGCGTTCTCTCCGCCGATCAGGTAGATCTGGCCGTCGAAGGCGACGGTGCCCATGTCGGCACGGGGCGAGCTCATGGGCGTCAGCGCCGCCCAGCTGTTGGTGTCCGGCGAATACTGCCAGACATCAGCGGCATACGTGCTGCCATCCCAGCCGCCCAGCAGGTACAACTTGCCTTCCACGGCGGTGAGCCCGTAGCGGCTGCGGGGCGCCGGGAGCGGGGCCAGGGTCGACCAGCTATCGCGCTGCGGGTCATAGGATTCGAGCACGGCGCTGATCTGGCCGTCGGGAGTGCGCCCGCCAGGCACATACACGCGGCCCGCAACCACGGCGGCCTGCACATCGGCGACGGGAGTGGGCTTCGGGCTGAAGCGCACCCAGGTGTCGCCGGCCACGTCGTAGCGGAGCACATCACCGCTGATCGTATCGGGCCCCTCGCCGCCGATTGCATAGAGGTAGCTGGCGCCATCAAAGGATGTGGCCGCAAGGGCGAAGCCGGTGAGCGGGGTCGGCAGCGACGCCAGGTCGCGCCAGCGCTCGCTCTCGGCCGGCAGTTCCGGGGTGGCGGGCGTTTGCGCGGCTGGGGCTGGCGGCGCGGGCCGCATGAGCAGGGTGACGATCAGCGTGCCGACGGCCAGCAGGGCCACGGCGGCGAGCCCGATCACCAGGGTGTTCGCTGGCTGGCGTGGAGGCACTGGTGCGGGTGGGGCCACGGCGATGGGCGTGCTCGGCGGTGGCTCGACCGGCGCCGGCGGGAGCCCAGCGGAAGCCAGGGGCGCGGGCTCGGCGGCGAGTTCCTCCGGCTCGTCGGCGATGGCGGTAGCGCTGCTCGCCCGCTCGACAGTGACGAGGCCGGAGCGCACGGCGTAGAGCGTCGCCTCGGTGCGCGAGACGACACCGATCTTCCCGAAGATATTGCGCAGATGCACCTTGACGGTGTTGACGCTGATATTGAGCTGCTGGGCGATCTGCTGGTTGGTGGCGCCCGTGGCCACGAGCTGCAAGATCTCGCGCTCGCGCTCGCTGATCTGGCTTTCGTCCGTCATATCGGCATCGCCGTGGGGCGCGCTTGGAGGCAATTGAAACTGTGCGCGGACAGGCACCCGCACACCCCGCCGATCATATCACGACTGCGATCCAACGGCAAGGATCGTGACACCATCGCGGCTATAGACCGTGGTGAAGCCGGGAAGCGCAGTGAAGACCTCGGGCCGCAGCGGCCCAGGCTTCGGCCCGAAGTACAGGTAGTCGATCCCGTCGCGGGCGATCAGATCGCGGATCGCCTGCTCGTCGCCGGGGCGATAGGCCTCCAGCGCCTCGCTCCGCTCGATCGTCGCCCGGACATACTCTGGCGGACCGTAGGTGAAAAGTACCGGGGGGGTGCTCGTCCAGCGGCCGGCGAGTGGTAGCAGCCACCAGCCTCCGTCGGTGGCGCGGTCGGCGGCGCCGAGCCAGTGAGTGGCATTGATGAGAAAGCGGGCGTCGCCGGGTGTATTGGCAGCCACCCACTCCACGGCCGCGCGGTCGGCCGGGGTGGCGAGCACGGTGCTCTCGTTGACCACGCTGCGCAGCTGGGAGGCGCCCCAGATCGCCAGCACGGCGATGAGGGTGGCAGCGGCTGGCCCGATGGCGGGGCACAGGCGCGCGGGAGCCCGGTGCTGGACCCATATGACGAAGCTGGCTGCTCCGCCACCGATCGCGACGCTGATCGGCAGGAAAAGGCTGATGATCACGGCGTCATTGTTGATCAGCCAGGTGGACGGCGCGCGGAAGAGCAACGGGCCGGCGGCCAGGGCAGCAACGCCGAGGGCCAGGGCGGGCCAGCGGCGCTCGCGGGCGCCGTAAAGCGCTAGCGGGAGGCCGAAAAGCGGCAGCACATAGCCGAGGAGCCCCGGGTTGGCCGGTACGAGCAGCAAGGCCACCCACAGCGGGAGCACGGCGGCCGCAGTGGCGCGCCGGCGGAGCCCGCCCAGGAGGGCGAGCAGGGCCAGGGCCGCCAGCCAGGGGTTGTGCCCCACCCAGAGGATGCCGAGGTTGATCGCGTTGTAGCCGCCGTCGAGCACCAGGCTGGCCGGGCGCGCCATCGCCGGGAGCAGGGCGCGGCGCAGCAGCATCGCCAGCCAGGGCGCCGTTAGCGCCAGTGCTGCCGCTCCTGCGGCGGTGGCGCCGAAGATGGCGGCCCGGAGTTGGGGGCGCCCGACCCGCACGGCTCGGACCATGCTCATGGCGGCCAGCATGCCCAGGCCGAAGATGAGCACTCGCACGTGGATCAGGCTGAGGCCCGCCAGCAGCAGAGCCGCCTGCATCCACCCGCCACGGCAGCCGTCCATGCCTCGCTGCCAGGCCCAGGCGAGCCCGGGCAGCAACAACAGCCCGGTGAGCTGCGTGTAGCGCCCCCACGACACATAATAGGCGGGCATGAAGGAGATCAAGCCGGCGACGGCGGCGGCGCCCAGGGCCGCCCAGGGCCGCCGCCAGAGCGTGATCGCCAGCGCCCCCGCCAGCGGCGCGTGGAGCGCGTTGAGGATCTGGCCCGACCAGAGCATCGTCTCGGGCAGCGCGAGCTGGCTCAGTCGCACCAGTGAGGCTGTAAAGACGTGGTACCCCCAGTGGTAGGGCAGCTCCCGCACCGGCATGTATGGCTCAAGCGAACTGGGTGCCATTCCGGTCTCGGTGGCCACTCGCACCATCAAGGCGTGATGGACCGAGTCGACCCAGGCCGGGAGCGCGAGGGCGCTGATCTGCTCGAAGCGCGTCCAGAGTGTAAGCCCGCAGATGAGCGCCATCAGCACCCAGTAGACCGTCGTGGTTCCGGCGGGTGCGGCGTCTGGTGGCCGGGCGCCGTGCTCCTGCCAGGCGCGGGCCACCGCCGCGAGCGCTACCCCGGCGACGAGCAGGGTCAGGCCAGCGTCGCTCAGCGCAATGCCGAAAAGCCAGAGCCACTGGTAGAGCAGGGCGATGAGGGCGAGGCTCAGGCCAACCCAGAGGGCCAGGCGCTCCAGCGGGTGCGGCCCGGGTGGAGGGAGGGCACGCTCCACAAGGTAGCCGGGCGCAACCAGCAGTATGATCATCAGTGCCGGCAGGCGCGCGGCTGGTCCGGCGAGCAGGGCGGCGACGATACAGGCCGTGGCAGCGATCAGCACGCGCCGGGCCGGGGTGAGCTGAAGGCCTTCAGCGGGCATGGCGGTCGGTCTGCTTGGGCGTGGCGGGGCCGATGGCCCGGCCAGGTCTGCTACAATGCTTGCAGGCACGCCAATCCGACATCGTAGGTACAACCCTTGAGCAAGCCTGCCCTTGCCCCGTTGCGCGCCGTGCGCGGGGGCCTCACGCTCGCCCTCGTGGCGCTCCTGCTCACACTCCTGGTAGCGCCGGGACGGGCGCAGGAGGCTCCGCTGGAGCTCGCTGTGACACCGGCCTTCGAGGGTAACTACGCCCCGGATCGCTGGTTGCCGCTCTCCATTGTACTACGCAACGCTGGCCCGCCCGCCCGGGTGCTGGTCGCCGCCGCGCTTCCTGGCGCCAGGGCGCGCAATACGGCGGAGGTGGATCTGGCCAGTGGGGCCGAGGCCCGGCTCACGCTCTATGCCGCGATGGACCGCCAGGCCCGCGAGTTGCTCATCACCGCCGAGCGTGATGGCCAGGTGCTGGTTGAGCAGCGCGTGGCGGTGCGGCCACGGGAGGGCGAACGGTTGCTCGGCATCGTCGCTCCCCAGCCCCTCCAGCTTCGCCTTCCGCGCCGGGAGGAGCTCGCCGCACTGCCCTTTCTGCCGCTCGCTATGCCCCCCGAGGCGCTCCCCGATCGGCCAGCAGGCTTATCGAGCCTGACCCTGCAGCTGCTCGGCGAGTTGCCGGCCGAGGGACTGGGCCCCGCCCAACAGGGTGCGCTCCTGGCCTGGGTGCGCAGCGGTGGGCACCTGGTTGTGGGTGGTGGCCCCGGCGCCCAGACGATGCTCGCTTCCCTCCCTCCCGAGTTGCGCCTTGCCGAGGCGGGCAGCTCTGCCGATCTCGACCCGGCCCCGCTCGGGGCGTTCGCCGGGGGGCCGCCCCCCGATGGGCTCCAGGGTGTCATCCTCCGGCCCACGCTCGGCGCCGTGGCGAGTGGTCCCGCCGCCGCGCCGCTCTGGCTCCAGCGTGCCGTTGGGGGCGGCCAGGTTACCCAGCTGGCCTTTGATCCGGGGCTGCCAGCCTTGCAGGCCTGGCAAGGCGCCCCCGCCTTCTGGAACCGCCTGCTCCAGCCGGTGCGGATCTACGCCACCGCCGGTGGCGACACCAGCGCCGACGGCTTGCAGGCCCGCATCCTCTCGGGGGCCCTGGGCAACCTCCCGGCGATCAACCTGCCGAACACCGGGCCGCTCTTTGCGCTGCTGGCGCTCTACACCGTGGTGATCGGCCCCGGCCTGGCCCTGGCTCTCAACCGACTCGACCGCCAGGCCCTCGGCTGGGTGGTGCTGCCTGCCGTCGCCCTTGGTGTAGGCGCGATCGCCGCTGGAATGGCGATCGCTGGCCGGCCCGACCAGCGCATCGTCAGCCAGATTACCCTGATCGAGCAGCTGGACGCGAACAACGCCCGGGCCCGCACGGCTCTCGGCATCCTCACCCCGCGCGATGAGCGCTTCGCCGTCACGGCGGGGGCCAACCTGGTTGCCCGTCCGATCACCCCGGGCAGCGCCCCGTTCGGGTCGATCGATGGCGCCGGCGGCGACCTTGCCCAGGAGAGTGGTGACCTGAGCCTCGATGTGCAGCGCTGGGAGCTCCAGGGTGTGCAGGCCGAGGCCCTGGTGCCCCTGGCCGCTCTGGATGCGACGCTCACGATCGGGGACGGCACGATCGATGTCATGGTGCGCAACACCACTGGCCAGCCCCTCACTGATGTCGCCGTCGTCTATGCGGGCAGCGTCGTGCGTCTGGGCGATCTTGCCCCCGAGGCCCTGGCGCAGGCCAGTTGGCCCCCGGCGATAGCGCCAGGAGCTCCACGGCCAGCGGCGGCGGCACCGCTGAGCGCGCTCGTGCTCGGTGACGTACTCGCCGTGGGGCTTGAGCCTGGCACGGCTCCCGAGCGCCGCAACCTGATCCGCGAGGCGCTGATCAACGCTGCCGTCGCACCCTACCCCGACGGCGCTCCCCCCGGGCCGGTGGTGCTCGCCTGGACGGGCGCCAGCCCGCTGAGCCTGGCCGTAGACGCGCCGGGCGCGGCGAATCAGCAGGTCGGCCTGGTGATCAGCCAGCCGCGGATCGTCGGTGGGGGCGCGGCCTTCATCCCGGCGGGCTGGATGCTCCCGCGCGCCGAGGACGGCCGTGGCACCTGCAGGGGTGAGCCCGGTCGTGGGCTCATTGCTGCACCCGCGCCGCTCACCCTCACCCTGGCCCTCCCGGCAGAGCTCGCGGGGTTTCAAGCGCAGGCGGCGACCATCGACCTGCAGAGCGATCGGCCCTGGCCGAGCGCCGGGGTGACTACCGAGCTCTACCGCTGGCAGGATGCGCAGTGGGTCGCGCTGAGTTTCGACGGTCCCGGGGCGATCACCCTCAGCGACGCCGCGCCCTACGTGCAGGCCGGGCGGCTGCGCATCCGGCTGGGTGGGCGGATCGCCGAGGCCGGCTGTGTGTTCGCAGACGCCAGCCTGCGGGGGACACTTCCGTGAAACCGCTGACTGGTGTGACCTCGGTGTTGCTCAAAGAGCTGCGGGCAGCCTTGCGCGGCAGCCGGGCCGCCCTGCTACTTACCGTCTACGTCGGCCTCGCGCTGATCGCCGCGCGGCTGGTGTACGGCGCCGTGGCCGGGCAGATCGGCAGCGGGCCGCCGATCTTCAGCGCGCAGGTTGGCCAGGCCATCTTCATCGGCCTGACACTCACTGTGCAGGGTCTCACCGTCTTCCTGGCGCCGGCCACCACCGTCAACAGCGTCAGCGCAGAGCACGAGCGGCGCACCTATGATCTGCTGGCGGCCACTCCGCTCGGCCCGGGTCAGCTGCTCGTGGGCAAGCTGCTCACCGGGATCGCCTTCGCCCTGCTGCTGCTGATCGCCGTGCTACCGCTCTTCAGCATTGTGCTCATGTTCGGAGGCGTCACCATCGCCGACATCCTGCGCGTGCTGGCGACCGTGCTGGCCTCGGCCGTGGCCGGCGCCGTACTGGGGCTCTTCTGCTCGGCGCTCACACGGCAGACCTACAGCGCCACGCTGCTCTGCTACGCCCTGCTGGTCGCGCTGGTTGGGGGGACACTCCTGGCCGCTAACTTCTGGAGCCTGACCCACGCTATGGAACCAGCGCCGCCGGCCTATCTGGCTGCCAACCCGCTCTCCGCCGTGGGCTCGGCCCTTGCCCGCACCCGCCCACCCGAGGTGCTCTCGCCTGAGATGCTGCGCCCGGTCGTATTCCTCAGCCTGCTCACCCAGGGTGTGGTAGTGGAGCTGCAAGGGGCCCGCGTGACGCTCCCGCTCTACCGGGCTACCCTTGTGATCTACGGAGCCGTGAGCCTGGCGCTCTTCTGGCTGAGTCTGCACCTCGTGCGACCGCGCCGGCGCTGGGTGCCCGATAAGGCCGACGCAGCCATGCTCGCCGTGGTTCTGGCCTATGGCGCGCTCGTCGCGCTGGCGCGGCCGTGGTGGGAGCAGGGAGTTCGCCTGCCGTAGGCCCCGCCGATGCCGCCAGGGCTGTCCGCCTCTGAGCTCCTGCGCGCGGGAGCGGGGGTCAGGGGGGAACGGGGAACGGGCGTTGTTGCGGCATCGGGGTACCCGTGCTATAATCGCGCGATGGTTAGCGGGTACTGCACCGTCCGGTGCAGCCCGGTATGTGCTTCTGTTCCGCCGCGCCGCCCGGCACGCGCAGCCGGCGCGGAGACGACGAGCGGGACACCACCAGAGGAGGACTTCGTGCGCGAGCGTCGTCGTGACTACGAGTTGATGGTTATTATCAGCCCCCTCGCGGCTAATGAGGAGGGCGTTGCATCGGTGGTCGAGCGAATTCGTGGCGCGGTGGAGAGCAATGGCGGCGAGGTAACGGCCGTGAACCACAGCGCGCCGTGGGGCCGGCGGAAGCTGGCCTACCCTATCCGCGAGTATGTGAGTGGCGAGGCCAGCCGCCGCAACTTCACCGAGGGCTACTACGTGCTGATACACTTCAGCCTCGCTGCGGCGAAAGTGGCCGAGGTGGAGCGGGCGATTAAGCTTACAGACACGATCCTGCGTCACCTGATCACCCTTGTGGAGCAGAAGGGGAGCAGCAGCGAAACCCCTGCGGCCGCCGAAGCGGTGACCGACCAGGGTGAGGCCTGATCACCCCACGCCGACGTCGTTGAGGTTTGAGAAGAGCGCCGCAGCGCGCTGCGTCAAAACCCCTGTGGTCGCCGAGTCGGTGACTGACACGAGCCAGGCCTGGTGTGCCGCAAAGCGAGTAGCCCATGGCGCGCGATTTGAACAAGGTCATGCTGATCGGTCGCCTCGGCACCGACCCGGAGATGCGCTATACCGCAACCGGTAGCCCGGTGACGACCTTCCGCGTCGCGGTGGGTCGCCAGTGGCGCGATGGCAATGGCGAGAACCGTGAGGAGACCGAGTGGTTTAGCGTGGTTGCCTGGAACAAGTTGGCCGAGATCTGCGGGCAGTATCTCGCGAAGGGGAGCCGGGTCTATCTGGAGGGCCGCTTGCAGACGCGCTCCTGGGAGGACCAGCAGAGCGGCCAGACGCGCTCCCGGACCGAGGTGATCGCCAGCGACATGATCCTGCTGGATAGCCGCGAGAGCCGCCCATCCCGGGATGATGATGTGCCCGCTCGGGAGGCGCCTCGCCCACGGCGTCCCGGATCTCAGCCATCACCCACGCCTGATATCGGCGATGAGGATATTCCGTTCTAGCTATGACCAGCCCTCGCTAATCTCATCGGGAGGGGACGGCATCGACCCGCTGCCCCTCCCATTTTCTGCGCTCTGCAATGGCTGAGACACCAAAGAATCCCCCGCGAGGCTCCGCGCCTCGCAAGCCGGTACCCACCGGCAATCCGAATGCGCCTCGCCGTGTGGCGGCGCGCAAGCTCGCTGAGCAGCGCCGCCAGCGCCGGATCATCATTGTGACGGCTGCGGCAATCGGGATCGCGCTCGCCGCTGTGCTGATCGGGGCCGCCTACGATCAGCTCTGGGTTCCCAGCCGGCCTGTTGCCCGGGCCGGTAGCGCTAGCCTCTCCCGCGCTGATTACTGGGTTGAGCGCCGGCAGGCCTACGCCCGCGAGATTGTCCAGAACTTCCAGCTGATTGCGCTCTTCGGCGGGAACCCCCAGTTTACCCAGCAGTTCCAGGGCCAGAGCCCCACAATCGACCAGCAGGTGGAGGGGATCCGCAGCGCTCCCGTGGATGATGCGGTGGTCGACGCATGGCAGACCCGCCAGATTAAGGAGCAAGGCGCCGCGAACCTGTCGATCACGGTCTCGCAGGATGAGGTGAACCAGGCGCTGGTGGGCGATCTTGGTCTGATCTTCCTCCCGCCACCTACGGAGGTCGTGACTCCCACCGCCACCCCCGCGATCAGCCCGACTGCCGCGCTCACGCCAACTGCCGTGCTCACGCCCACGCCCGGAGGCCCGACCCCAACCGCCGAGCCGTCGGCGACGCCGGCCCCGACCGAGACGCCTCTGCCCACGCCGGCCCCGGCCGAGGCCGCCAGTCAGCGCGAGGAGATTCTCGACGAGATCTTCCGCCGCTATGAGATCGAGCTGGCCGCCGTGGGTGAGGAGGCGGACCTCACCCGCGACGACTTCCGGGCCGCCCTCGACGCGCAATACCGGGAGCAGGTGCTTAACACCCGCATCCAGGAGCATCTGGTGCCCGCCGAGGGCTTTCGCTACAGCGATGAGCCCGAGCGCGTGAGCGCACGGCAGGTACTCGTGGCTGTGACACCCCCCGCCGATGCCTCTCAGGAGCAGATCGACGCAGCCTTCGCCGAGGCCTTGCCTGAGGCTCAGGCGGTTGCCGAGGAGCTCCGTGGCGGCGCCGACTTCGCGGAGGTGGCCGCGGCCCGCTCGGACGATCCGGGCTCCCGTGAGCAGGGCGGCGATCTTGGTCCGTTCACCGCCGAGGGTGTGGCCGATAATGGCGCGACCTACCCGCCCGAACTGGTGGCGCAGGCCTTCGCCCTGGAGCCTGGCACGATTAGCGACCCGATTCGCACCCGGTTTGGCTGGCATGTTATCGAGGTGACCAACCGCGACGTGCCGAGCGAGGAGACGCAGTTGCGCGAGGCGCGCACCGAGGCCCTCGATGCCTGGGTGGAGGAGCAGCGGGCCGCTCTGGGTGTGCAGCGCTTCCCCGAGCCGACGCCTACGGCCACCCTGCCGCCTTCAACCCCGAGCCCCACCCCGGTGCCGACCTACCTCCCCGGCCCGCCGACGGTGGCCCCCACGGCAACCCCGCTGCCTACGGAGCCCTCCACGGCAACGCCCGCGTCGGCGGCGCCCACTCCTACAGCAACGGGAACGCCGTAGCTATGGCATGCAGCGCGTAGAGACGACCCTCGGGTCGTCTCTACGCTCACTCTACCTCCCCATGCGACCTTGGAAACCCCAGCCATCCTGGCGCCTGTGGGCGGCTCTGCTGGCCCTGGCGCTGGCCCTGGCCGCGACCCTGGCGCTGTTGCTCCCCGTTGGCGCGGCTCTGGCCCGCCCACCAGCTAGCTGGCCGGTCGATGGGGCACTCTTTGCCCGCTTGCTCGCCGGGCTCGGGATGCTCCTGCTCAGTGGTGTGCTCGCCTACCGGGCTGCCGCAGCCCTCACCCTCAGCTACGCCATCGACCGCAACGGGCTCTACATCTTCTGGCTCGGCAACCGCGCGGTGCTGCCGTTGCAGCAGATTGAGAGCATCGAGATCGGCCTCGCGGCGCCGCCTACCCTCGCCGATACCCTGCGGAGTATCGGCTATTTCCACGGTCGCGCCCGCCTGCCTGGTGGCCGGGTCGTCCACCGCTTCAGCACGGTGCCCCTTACGCAGGCCCTCGTACTGCACACCGCCAGCGACTCCTACGCCATCTCGCCCCAGGACGCCGAGGCCTTTGTCCAGGATCTGGAGCAGCGGCGGCGCCTCGGTGCCGTTCAGCAACTGGCCCCTGGGATCGAGGCTGGCCGGGCCTTCTTCTATGCCTTCTGGGAGAACCCCGTGATCCGGCCAGCGGTGATGATCGCTGTGCTGCTGAACCTGGCCCTGCTCGGTTGGTTGATGACGCTCTACCCCGGGCTACCCCCCATGATCGACATCCGGACCGACGCTGTCGGCTCCACTGCCATCCTTGCCCCACGCCACCAGATCCTCTTTCTGCCCCTCGCCGGGGCGGCCGTCGGCTTGCTGAACCTCGGCCTCGGCCTCACCTTCTACCGCCGCGAGCCCGCCGGCGCCCAACTCCTTCAACTCGCCTCCGCCGGTGCCCAACTCCTCTTCATCGTCGCCGCCCTCAGCATTTTGCGGTAGGGTTGGTGCATGGGCGGCAACTCCAGCCCTCCCCGTCGCCACCCGGCTCCACCCCATGCCCGAGGTGAAAAGCGCGCCAGAGCCGTCAGGCCGCCGTCTGCAGAGGCCGGAGGGAGGCAACGCACTGCGTCTGTCCAGAGGCCGGGGCCTCTGGGCCGACTCGCTGCGCCGGCTGCGGCGCAACCGGGCGGCGATGGCGGGGATGGCGATCGTGCTGATCTACGTGCTGGGGGAGACCGGAACGATACATCACCGGGGGCCAAAGATCGCCCGGCCTACCCGCACAATCGTTGCGCCCTCGGCGATGGCCGCCTCAAAGTCGTCGGTCATGCCCATCGAGAGCTCGCCCCAGTGCGCAGCCGGGAAGCGCCGGGCCAGCTCCTCGCCCAGCTCGCGCAGTGCCCTGAAGGTAGGGCGGGCCTGCTCCGGATGGGCAACGATCGGCGCTACCGTCATCAGGCCGCGCAGCTCCAGGGCTGGCAGCGCCACAATGCGCTCAACCTCGGAGAGCAGTGCGTCCAGCCCGGCGCGGTTGGCCACCCCACCCGTGAGGGCAAAGCCCTCCTTGCTCGCCTCGCCGCTCACATTCACCTGGAGCAGCACCGGGAGACGGCGACCGGCCTCGGCCGCGTAGCACTGGAGCGCCTCGGCCAGGCGCAGGCTGTCCACCGAGTGGACGAGATCGAACAGCTCCGTGGCCAGGCGTGCCTTGTTGCGCTGCAAATGGCCGATCAGGTGCCAGCGCACCTGCTGCCGCGCTGCCGCGAGGGCGACGATCTTGGTCTGGGCTTCCTGAACCCGGTTCTCGCCAAGGTTGGTCAGCCCGGCGGCGATCGCCTCGGCCACCAGCTCCGGCGGGTGCGTCTTGGTGACGGCAACAAGCGTCACATCGTCCGGCTTCCGCCCGGCCCGCCTCGCCGCCACGGCGATCCGCTCCTGAACAATCGCTATCCGTTCAGCCACACTCATCGGCAATAGATCCCCCTGGCCCCTGGATGCCCCTGGCCCCTCAATCCACAACAATCAGCCGCTGCTCCACAGGCGGATCGGGCGGAAGGGTGGTGATCAGCAGCAGACCGCAGCCCTCGGGGAGCGGGACGGTCAGCTCCAGCGGCGTGCTCTCACCGGGGCGCAAGGTAGCGCTGCCCCCCCCACCGGCGATATAGCTGGCGCCGGTACTATCGCGGAGCTCAAAGGCGCTGATTGGCACCAGCAGATCGTCCTGGCCGATATTTGTTACCGTGCCGGTGATCTGCAGGCCCGCGTCCGAGCGTTGCAGCGCGTCTACCTCAACGCGCAGGCGTTGTGTCTCCACCGCTGGCTCAACCGGCTGGCCCGCGCGACCAGCCTGGAGGCGGGCGAGAAGCTCGCCTGCGGCCTTCTGGAGCGTAGGTGGCAGCGAGCCGAGCTCAAGCTGGGGGAGTTGGAAGCTCGGGTCGAACCCGGTTGGGGTAGGCTGGACGGCGAAATACTCGCTGAGGGCGGCGTTGCCGGGCGAGAACAGATGGGTGCGGGTGCTGACCAGGATCAGGAGTAGCCCGACGATCGCGCCCCAGATCCAGATCGGCATCCCTCGTGATGGGTGACTCATACCTCGCCTGATGGCGTCATACAGCTTGCAGCATCCCGGGCGCCACGCTAGCCATGGCGTGCTGCTCGATCACGTGAAGCCCGGACCAGAACAGCCTTGCTCCCGTGAGACCGGCGCGCCGGCCCTGTGCCAACCCCGGGCCGGCGCAGCCCGCAGAGAGGGACAATTGTGCCGCTTCCACAGGTGGCCACATACGGGCCTGGCTCATTCTACCGCCGCCGGGCAAGCTTGACAATCGTATCACGTTCGAGTAGACTCGCGTCTCAGCGCCATGCCGAAAGAGTGTATAATCAATTAAACGCCCGCGCCGCGCTGCGCTGCACCCGCGCAGTCATGGGTTGCCACCAGGTAACCTGTTCCCGCCGCAAGGGACGATGCTCCGAAAGGGGGTGTTTGACGCTTTCACTCGTCACGGCGTCGCGCACAATACCTACCGGGGTAGCGGCCCGGCTTTCCAAAGGTGCGCACCTTTCTCTCGGGTACAGACTCTCTCTGATTGGGTAAGGAGTAGACACGGCATGAACCGTCCGTTGAGTCTCCTGATGCTGGTGGCGCTGCTGAGCGCTCTGCTTGCGGCCTGTGGTGGCGCGCCGGCCGCTCCGCCTGCGGCTACCGAAGCTCCCGCAGCGCCCGCGGCTACCGAAGCCCCGGCGGCCACCGCAGCCCCGGCGGCCACCGAGCCGCCTGCCGCAGCCGGCGGCGTGATCAAGATCGCTACGCAGGGCCCGCTCTCTGGCCCGCAGTCGGTGCTTGGCACCTCGATGCGCAACGCCACCGAGCTGGCCATCGAGCAGCTCGCCGGGCCGCTCACCGATCTCGGCTTCACCGTCGAGCAGGCCCCCTTCGACGACCAGGCACAGCCGGAGGTGGGCTCGGCGAATGCGAAGAACATCGTCTCCGACCCGGACATCCTCTGTGTCGTCGGCCACCTCAACTCTGGCGTGGCCCTGGCCGCCCTCCCCGACTACAAGAATGCCAGCCTGCCCATGGTGAGCCCGGCCAACACGAACCCGCAGATCACCGAGGGCGGGTACGAGGTGGCCTTCCGGGTGGTGGGCCGCGACGACGTGCAGGGCGCGGTGGGCGAGCAGTTCGCC
>SFCB01000144.1 GCA_004367505.1 Chloroflexi bacterium OHK40
ACGGCGACGAGCCAGCCGCAGCCGACGGCGACGAGCCAGCCGCAGCCGACGGCGACGAGCCAGCCGCAGCCGACGGCGACGAGCCAGCCGCAGCCGACCCCAACTGGTGGATACCTCTATACCTTCGATGGCGCGCCGAGCGCGCCGCAGCCCTGGAAGCCCGCCGACTGGGATGTGTCGATCCACACCCGCGCCTACGGAAACTGGGACTATGTCGAGCCCTTGCAGGCCGCTCACGGCGCCGACTGCGCGGGCCCGCCTGCGAGCCATCCGATCAGCCGCCACGAAGAAACCGTCTTCATCTGCCGCAACCATGTGATGACGGCGATCAGCGAGAGTGGCTACGGTGCAATCTACCTCACGCCCAACCAGATCGTCGACTTCACGCAGGGCGAGGCCGTTATCCGCTGGGACATGTCGACCCTCCGCACCAGCAGCCGTGACTGGGTGGACGTCTGGATTACGCCCTATGCCGACAATCTCCAGCACCCGCTCACCGACTGGCTGCCCGACCTCACCGGTGAGCCGCGCAACGCCATCCAGGTGCGCCTGGACTTCAACACCAATGTCTTCATTGGCCACGTGATCAAGGACTTTCAGTCGACGGAGCTCCCTCGCCTCACCTGGCAGGGCTACGAGCAGGTGCTCGTGCCCGATCCGGCACGGCGCGACACCTTTGAGATCCGCATCAGCCGGACTGGACTGAAGGTAGGGATGCCGGCCTACAACTTCTGGTGGGTGGACACAAGCTTTGCCGACCTCGGTTGGAGTTCGGGCGTGGTGCAGTTTGGGCACCACTCCTACGCGCCGACCAAGTGCGATAATTGTAGCCCGACCACCTGGCATTGGGACAATGTTTCGATCAGCCCGGCGAAGCCATTTACGATCATCCGCGCCGACCGGCGTTATGCGGATCGGAATGCCTCGGGTGCGGTGACGTTCGCCAGCCCGGCCCCGGCCAATGCCCACCTGCGCTTCTCGGGGATCGGCCCGAACATTCAGGTCAGCTTCGACGGTGGCCAGCGCTGGCAGGCCGCCCAGATCCAGAACCAGGAGTTGCTCAAGGATGAGCACTTCCGCTCCTACTGGACCCCCATCCCCGAAGGGACCCGCCAGGTGCTGTTCCGTGGCGACGGCTGGTGGGGCGGCGACTGGCACGTCCGCGACATGACCATCTGGGCGCCGCCCTTGTAGGTTCCCGTTCCATCACGCACAGAAGGGCCCCGCTCCATGCTGGAGTGGGGCCTTCAGCCTGTCGGGTGTCAGGTTCACGGAAGGGCTCCCCGACGCTATGACACCCTGCACCGGGTGAGCCATCTCGCGGAAGCCGGCTGGGGGCGTCCTCCCCGGACCATCAGCGCATCACGACACTATGAGGTCAACGTCAACTCGGCACGAAGTTGCTCATCACTGGTGGCGCGAGGCGTCTCGCGCGAACGCACTGGCCTTGCTGGGATGCCGACAACCGTCACGCCGGTCGGCACATCGTTGATCACCACAGCGTTGGCGCCGATCACCGCCCCATCGGCGACGGTGATCCCTCCCAGCACACGCGCGCCGGCGCCAATAAAGACATTGTCACCAATCTCTGGGAACTTCCACTCGTTGCGCATCCCGATCGTGACGGCGGCGATAATGCTGCAGTTGCGACCGATCCTGCGTGGTGCTACCACGGTGCCGATCGGGTGTGCGATGTACAGGCCCGGGCCGATATCGGCGCCCACCTGGATCTCGAGGCCGTAATGGCGATAAATCCGGCGCTGGATGTAGCCGGGGAAAAACGGGACACCCCGTTGCTTCAGCCAGCTGCCCAGGCGAAACCAGGCCATGGCTCTCAGCGGCAGGTAGCGGTAGAGCAGCTTCAGAATCGTCCAGAACGTGAGTGGCGCATCGGTGTTGATCTGCCCCGGTACGATCCAGCGCCGCGCATCTTGCTTGAAGTTCTCTACCATTGGCATCCTCGCAGCTTATGAGGTGCTGATGATCGGTCGCATGGCACCGAAGAACGCGTTCCGGCCCCCAAGCTCATCGGCGACACCCTGGTAATAGCGGAGATTGAAGATCGCGCTAAGGGCGGCCCGTGAGATCGTCTCACTCCCGAGTTGGTAGCTCAGGTTGGCCACCTGCTTGAGCGCTGCCTGCACCGCCCGGCTAGCTATACCCCGGTCGAGGCAGGTATGCACGATGAAGCGGGTGAGGGCGTTCCGCTCACCAAACTCGCGCTGCATGGTCTGGAGGATCCAGGTTTCGCGTTCCCGGCTGAAGATGACATCGTTGCGTCCGTAGGCATAGGGGATCTCCAGCCAGGAGCGGAAACTTCGATCGGCATAGTGATAGACAATCGCCTCCGGTTGGAAGACGAAGCGCACACCCCGCTGCCTCAGGCGGTAGGCCAGTTCCACATCTTCCGCGCGGCGGAAGCGCTCGTCAAAGCCCCCTGCCTCGATCAGGTGGCTGCGAGCTACCGACGTATTGCCGGTGTAAAACTGCCGTGCCGTAGGCTCCCAATGGCCCTCCTGCATCGCCGTGTACTGCTTCATCAACATGGCCTGCTCCCAGGCAACCCACGAGGAGAGCCGGTAGTCGTCCGGGCTCAACATCGGCCCGAGGACCACCAGGTTCTGCTCGGCGTGGTGAAGCCGCATATGTTCGGCGATCAGGTGCGGTGCCGCGACAATATCATCATCAATAAAGAGGATGTAGTCGCCGCGCGCATTGCGGATTGCAGTGTTGCGTGCCGAGGCCGGCCCTGTGTTGGGCTGGGCCACAAAGCGCAGTTCGTAAGGCGTACGAAGCTCTCGCAGGTAGGCGTCGGTGCCGTCGGTCGATCCATCGGAGACGACCACCACCTCGAACTGCTCGCGTGGGAACTGCTGTCGCTCCAGTCCGGCAAGCGTCCGCTTCAGTTGCGCCAGACGGTTATAGGTTGGAACGACGACACTTACCAGTGGCATGACGTACATTCTCCGCTAGATCGCAGGGCAGGAGGGCAGGATACATTCGGATAGGCGGTCAGCCTACTGGAGTGCCAGGGCAATGTCTTTGGCCACTTCCTGAGGCAGGCCAAGAATCGAGCGGTAGATCCGCTCCATCTCATGGGCCATGCGTTGGGGGGTAAAAAACTGTTCAACTTGCTGTCGGCCATACGCGCCCATCTCGACCCGCAGAGTCGGCGAGTCGAGCAGAGTGCGAATGTTGGCCGCCAGCTGGTCGATGTCCTGGGGTTGAGAGAGCAACCCGCTCTTGCCGTGCTCGATCACCTCGCGGGCCCCACCATTGTCCAGAGCAATGACCGGCTTCCGCATGGCCATGGCCTCGAGATAGACCATTCCGAACGGCTCTTCGAAGCTCGGCATCGCATAAATGTCGCAGGCTGCCATAACCTGTGGCACATCCTGGCGAAACCCGGTAAAGATCACATGCTCGTTCAGGCCAAGCTCTGCGCTCAAGGCTTTGAGTTCAGCGGTGAAGCTCCCGCGACCGGGCATACCGCGCGGGTCGTCTGCCCCGACAATCAGCAGCTTAAAATCGGGGTGGGTCGCCTTCACCTGCCCAAGCGCCCTCAAGAGTTCGACGTGGCCCTTCCAGTAGAAGAGACGGGAGACGATCGCAAGCAGCGGAGTTGAGGGGGCCACACCGTACTCCTGGCGCACGCCACTTCCATCCACATCGGCGCGCCAGCCGTTGAGATCAAGGCTGTTCAGCACCGCGTGAGTCTTGTTTGCCGGGTAGCCCATGGCCACGATCGAATCGGCGACGAACTGCGAGACACCCACCAGAGCATCGGCGTGGCGCATGGCCCACTGTACCAGCGGGCTGATCCAGTTCTCGGCCTTCACGTGGATATGAATGACGCAGCGAGCACCAGTGAGCCGGGCGAGCAGCAGGCCATAAAAAGCATCTCGTGGCTTCTCAGTGCAGTGAATAACGTCGATGCTATGCTTGCGGATATACTGGGCCAGACTGGTCAGGCTTGCCAGCGTTGCCAGCCCTCCTGGTATGGCCTGCGCCAGGATCTCGCGCTTTGAGGTGTGGTTGATGCTGGGGCCGAAATAGGTTGGGCGGAGATTGAGTTGCTCGATGCCTGAGAGTGCTTTCAGGGATGCTGACTCTTTCTGGCGCGATCCGGCGTTACAGGCGGCGTACACGGTCACGCTGGTCCGGTTGAAGTGGCGCATGAGAAGCGAATGTACCAGCGAATCCGCACCAAAGTAGTCCTGTGACTGCATGAAAAGGACATTAATCTTGCGCATTGAACGCTCCAGAATAGGTCGGATTACTGCGGTCGAGGTCAACCGAACCCGATGAGCAACACGGGCCGCGCCAGGTCAACAGTGAGCGCTAGAGTTGCCGTATCACCCGTGCGGGTGTACCAACGGCGAGCGATCGTGGAGGAATATCCCTGACAACCACGCTCCCCGCGCCGATGACACTGCCGGCGCCGATCGTCACGCCGCGCAGCACCGTCACCCGCGCGCCAAGCCAGACGTTTGCTTCGATCGTGATCGGCGCTGATGGCGGCATCTCGTGCCGGCGCTCAGGCTCCAGGCGGTGGAAGTCGTTGTCCATGATGATGCAGTACGTGCCGATGTTGCAGTGTGGGCCGATCTGCACCCGCTCCGTTGCGGCGATCGAGCAGCCGTAGTTGATAAAGGTACGCTCACCGATCTCGAGTGAGGCTCCCGGTTCGACGGTCATTTCGATCGGTACGATCCGCCCCTCGAGGCGGGCCCGATCGCCGATGATCAGGCTCCCCCGGTTTTTGACCACCGCGCGCCCCCAGAGGCGAACACGTGGCCCCAGCCACTGAGCGCTACGGAAGTGCCAGCGTGCTGCAAGCACGGCCCGGGCGTTCGCAAACAGGATGCCAGGACTCGGCCAGAGTCGGCGCGACCGATCAGTCACCTCGGGCGCTGGTGCAGGGGTCTGAGTGAGTTCGTTCATGATTCGGTCTTGCACGCCTCGCAAGCTACTGCCTAATCTCCAGCGCCAACGGGTGCCTGCTTTCCACGACGCAGCCTGCCTATAAGCATTCCACATGCATCACGGAGCAGCAGCAGATCTTCGCGCGAGATGACCCTCAGCAGGAGCACAGCTGCACAATAGACGGCGGCGCCAACAATGATCGCGAGGAACATCATTTGCTCGCGCCACCACCAGGTGGAAGCAACCATCAGCAGGCCGCAGACGAGCGTCAGGGCACCTGTGCGTACGTTGGACCAGTGGAGCGTTCCTTTGGGAAGCAGGAGCACGGCGCCAAAGACCATAATCGCCTCGGTGAAGAGGAACGCGGTGACACCACCCAGCGCGCCGTTCCCGAAGGTGTCGCGGGTCCAGGGTACCAGGATGAGATCGAGCGGCACGGTGAGCAAGACGGCGCAGAGCATCACCGTGTTCCAGGGGCCGGTGCGATCGGATGAGATCAGGAGTTGACCAAGAAACGTATTCAGGTAGGTAAAGATCAGCACAACACCGAGCATCCCGAGGATGGCGCCACTGGGAAGAAACTCCTCGCCGTAGAGCAGGAGGATGAGAGGACGGGAAATGACCAGCAGCCCGAGGCCAATCGGCACACTCACAAGGAACATCAGGTCGAGCCCCCGCCGCGCGATAATATTGGTCTTGTCATCACCGTCGGCATAGCTCCGCGCAAGTGCAGGAAACACTGCCGTGCCAAAGATCCCCGGAATGAACATCAGTGTTCCAAAGAGGCCCATGGCAGTGCCGTACCAGCCGACGGTGCGTGTGTCAACCATGGCCACAATGAACAGTTTGTCGATCTGCTGGTATGCCACGAGCACAAGCGCGGTGACCAGGTATTGCTTCGAAGTCTGGATCATGGCCCACGCATCGCTCCAGTTGAACTGCAGCCGAATCGGGTGCTCGCGGGGGAAGACGTAGAGGAGTATCCCGATGCCAACGATTGAAGCGACAATATTGAGTGCCACAATCGGATAGACACTCACGTCGAGGAGGATGAGCAGCACGCTCGCGACAGTGAGAATCGTCTTTGTGATGATGGTAGTTGCCGACAGTGACCCCATTCGCTCCAGTCCCGTGAGGACGGCATTGAGCGTGCTTGAGAGAGTGGTTAACAGATACGAGACACCAAGAATGACAATGATGAGCGTTGCCCGTGCGCCATATCCCATGATTGTTACATAAAGACCAACCAGCACACAGGCGATAAGGGAAAAGACGATCCGGATCGATAAACTGGTCCCCATCAGCGCTGAGGCCCGGTGAGGCTCACGCGCGACCATCTTCGTCAGATGCAGATCCATGCCAAATGTGATCAGCACCGTCATGATGAGCCAGATGGCGTTGGCAATGGAGATCTCGCCCATGATCTCAGGCCCAAGATAGCGGGGTAGGAAGATCGCGAGGATCAGGGCGAGGGCCCACGTAATGAGCTGTGAGGCCAGCAGGAAGCCGGCATTCTTGGCAATTGTTCGCGCGCTGCTCATGCAATCGTCCTTGTATCGGGTGGGCCAGGGATGACGGTCAGCGCCAGGATAGCAAGCGGAGTTAAGCGACCGGTTGAACCAGCACGTGTGCTACGTAACAGTTTCGTCAGGCACAGTCCTCGTGGAATGAGCCAGGGCTGGCCACACCTGCTCAACATGGCGTGCTCAGACCTGATAGGCACGCCCGGCTGGCCAGCAACCGTAGCATGACGGCGCTGACGAGTCCGTTGCGACAGATGTTTGACCACGGGTGGGGATACCGACGACCAACGAAGTGCTGCGGCTGTGCCCAGTGCGCCGCCGGCGGGAACCTCTCGTTTGAGCCCGGCGACCACCAAAGGCTGACGTATATGCGCGTGCTACTGACCTGCCAGCCTCAGGGTTGTGCGAGCCTGTCAGTTCGTACGAGCAGGCTCACGTCATCGATGAAGTAGGTCGGTACTTCTTCGCTATCAGCCTTGAGGTAAAAGCCAGTGACGTAGGCATAATCCGGGTCGAAGAGGAGTTCGTCGAGCCAGACCTCGACATCGACCCACTCGCCGGCGGGGATGTCATTGTTGATCCCCAGGAAGACCAGGCGCGTCTCAGAGAACACCGGTGCATCGTCCGTCACGCGGCCATCGAGTTGTACAGAGCGATCATTGGCCCGCCAGTAGGGCTGCGCGTTGCTGCCGACAATAGTCACAGCCATCGCCTCATGGTCGATCGCGTCGCGCCCACCGCTCAGTCGGAAGCGTAGCGCTGCCACCTGCTCGCGGCGGAAGATCCGGTCACTGTTTGTGTTGAGTGTGAAGTAGAGGGTGCCGGTGCCAATCTCGGGCCGGGCCTGGATCGCGTAGCTGCCTCGGGCAACGAAGTCGCTGCTGCGGGGATCGACGCTAATCTGGGAACTATGTTGCAGCGACCAGTCGGGGCTGAGTGTGTCGTTGAACACGGGGTATGCCACGATACCCTGTTCGGCGAGAACTGCGGTGTCGCTTTGATCCCGTGCGTCTTCCGAGACCCGCGTGGGAACCGGAATAGGCGCGCTGGTGGCGCGTGAGGGCTGGCCTGTTGGCGCCGAGATCGGGCTGAACAGCGCGGAGAGCGTGGGTGTAGGCAGCGGGCTTACGGCCGCCGTGGACCCATCCGGCCTTGGCTGGGCACAGGCGCCAATCACGACCGCGAGCATGATGCCGACGGCGCTCCGCCTGGCGATCGTTAGCGCTGAGCGGAATATCTGGTTGGTTACTGATGGCATAACAATAACCCTGTTCCTGATAGGCGACAGTTCATGCTGCGGGCGATGCTGCGCTTGGCACGGATAAGGCAGTGTTTGCCTGCCCGCTTGGGGGGTGCCGCTACAGGCGCGGATCGTTGCGCCCTGGAAGCCCTGGCGTGGTCGCTCCGTGGAACCACGTTGCTCTTTCGGTAGCTCGTAGCCACAGCACGCTGCATCTGCGCATGTGACCGAAAGGTTTTCGTAGTTCCATTTAATCACCTGCCCCCGCATGGAACGAGCCTGGCCGCTCCCTGCCGGGGCCAACCAGATCGGAGGACAGAGCCCAGCCTGGCTGGCGCCCGAACCCGCCACGCCGCTCTCGCGGCGGCACAGGCACCGGTGGTGTCTGCTCGGCCTGTTCGGGCACCGGCTGCCACGGCCAGCGTCGTGCCGCGACAGGCACCGGTTGCGCAGCGATCAGGTGCAGCGTGTTGAGCAGAGCCATCATCACGCCGACAAAGACCATGCTGTTGGTGTCCCACGACATATCGACGTAGGCATAGATAAAGTGCATCAGGATGTAGAGCGCGGCCACCAGTGCCGCCCCACGGAGCGGCCCTCTGGGCATCGACCAGACTGCTCGGCCGCCGAGGATGAGGCTCATGCCGACAAGGAGGAGCAAAGCGAAGAAGCCGCCTGCACCAGTCTTCATCCACACCCACAGGATCGAGTTATGGGTAATATACTCCCACCACTCGAAGAAACTGATATCGGCCATTGGCGCGATAATGTAGAACTTGTTGCCGAAGCCGACGCCTGTAAGCGGGACGGTCTTGATCGTGAACATCGAGTTGATGTTCTCGAGATCGCGGTAGATATTCGATGCCGCGTCGCGGGGCGTGGGTTGGCCCACAACGGAGCGCACCGCCCGCGCCATCATGCCGATTGCGCCCTGGTTGTTCCAGAAGGCCGCCAGGTAGGCCAGAAAGGCAACGGTGCCGGTAGGGGCGACGACGAAGAAGAGCTTACGATGCTCACGGTAGAGCAACAGCAGAATGAGCCCGATCGCGATACCGAGAGTGAGGAAGCCGGCGCGGCGATGGTTAGCCACAAAACTGAGGAGAATGAAGGGCGCCATCACCGGTAGCACCAACCGCCGGGTTGTCGTATCGTGGTAGAGCCAGGAGGCGATCAGCAGCACGAAGAAGGCGTTGAAGTGGATCGACATCGAGTGCTCGGCGATCCGCTCCACGCCGGCGGTATCCCAGCCGAGCACGGCCGCAACATACCAGGTCCCGGCGATTCCTTTGAAGAACAGGGCGATTGCCGCGATCCAGAGAAGCTTGCTCACGTGGGCCGGGGTCTTGATCAGGTTGCTGGCGAGCAGCAGCATCGCGGCCAGATAGTAGATCGCCCGTGCTTCCCATAGCGCGATCACCAGATTGCCGCCACGGGCGATCCCGTAGAGCAGGCCATAGGTGACGAAGACCAGGAACAGGAGCGCCGGCCAGAACAGTGGGCCAGTATAGATGCGGATGCGCCGCTCCATGGCCATGCGCCCGAGCCAGGCGAGACCGGTAAAAGCGATGTAGGTCTCCAGCGGGCTGATGATCAACGCCGAGTGGAGATACATCACCGACTCGAGGCTCGAAAAGTTCTTGGCGAAGGGGTACCAGGGGTGTAACGCGCGGTCGGCGAAGAGGGTGAGCCCGAGGATCAGGTAGATGCCGTAGCGAGGCTGATAGAAAATCGCGACGACCCCGATCCAGTAGAACAACCAGGCGATCGTCGATGGACTAGGGCCATTACGCAGAATCAACAGGCTCACCAGCCCACTCACGCCCATCAGGCAGAGGAAGAGTAGCCACCAGGCCACTTTTGCGCGGCGCTCGTAGAAGCTGACGTTCTGAAGCCTGTGCGGAGAGGTGGTATACACCATAGTTGCCATAGATCCTCGGCTTCACCGATCAGAAGGAGCAACGGGTATTGGCGGCCTCGCATTGCCCTGCGTCAACTCTAGCGCGCTCCTGCCCCCACACCACACCTTAGATCATGTCAAAGAAGAAGTAGCCGACCATCGTCACCAGGCAGAGCCCGACGAGCAGCCATGTCATCCTGGCGATACTCAAGCGGTTTAGGAGCATGCCGCCGATCAGGCAACTGACCAGGAAGAATAAGAAGAGCTTCACGCTTTACTCCTGCGGGATCAGCGTGTGGATGAATTGTGGCGTCTTGAGTTGCACCTGGTTGAGGACGACGCCGAGGACCTTCTCGTTGCGCACATCATCGAGGGCCCGCTTCACGCTGGGGGTAGGAGTCACGCCCTGGCGCACCACGAGCACGCAGGCGTCGCTCAGCGCGGTCAGCGCAATGGCGTCGCTCGTCGTCAGGATGGCTGGAATATCGAGGATCAGGTGATCGTAGCGTTGCTGAAGCTGGCCAATCAGCTCACGGAGCGCCTTGCTTCGGGCCATGAGCGGCCGGCTGGCGATTGGCAGCTCGCCGGCAGGGAGCAGGTGCAGGTTCGGCTGTTCGGTTGTGATGATCGCTTCATCGAGCGTTGCCGTGCCGCCGAGTACCTGCGCGAGTCCCGGGCCAGCCGGGATGTCGGTGCGACCGCTCGACGGCTGTGCCTGCTTCCTCCGCCGACCGCCGCGATCCTTTGCCTGAAGAGCCCCCTGCTGGCTGAGTTGGGCGAGCATACCTGGCGACCACCAATTCAACTCGACGACGCAGACGCGCGCCGTGGTATCAGTGGCGAGCGTGGTTCCGAAAGCCAGGGATGTGTAGGTTACGCCTTCACCGCTCAATGCGGCGATAAAGGCGATACACCCGGGCAGGCCACCGTTGAAGTCGAGGTTAGTGGCCATATGCCGGAAGCTGTTGACGATGCTGGCGTCGAAGGTCTGGCTGAGGCTGCCAGTCGTAGCGCGCAATACCAGGGGCGTGCCGTAGGCTGGGCTGGCCTTCGCCCGTTGAAAGAATTTCAGCATAGGGTGATCTCGCTGTTCGTCACACTACAATCACAGCAGCCGTTCGGGAGCGGCGCAGCACCCTGCGTCCATGCGGAATGCCGAATGAGTGGGGCCATGCCTGTGCGTTGAAAAGCCGGAACTCAATCGCCAGAGCGGGTGCCGCCAGCAGGTGCCGGCTTGGCCACTGGTGCCTCGGTCGTGCTCGGAGCCGGAGCCGGGGCCGGGGCCACACTGCCTGGCCGATTGGTGGGCACCATCGCGAGCACCGGGAGGCTCAGGCCGTGGCGAATATCGATCGGGAAGCGCAGCGTACGGTCGATCAGTGCGGCGGCGCAGATCCCGATGACCGAGAGGATGGCGCCGATCACCACGAAGATGGCTATGTCAATCACCATCCCGCGCAGCGAGGTCTCTGGCTCCTCCGGCATCTCCGGCTGGTCGATCACCAGGTATGTCTGCCGCGTGACACTCTCGGACTCGGCCAGCGAGAGATTGGCGTTCTCCTGGTTCTCCAGAGCGCTGCTGAGCCGCTCTTCCGCCCGACTCAGCGCTGCCTCCAGCCGGCTGAGCTCGAGTTGCTCCTCGGGCGGGCGCTCGCCGCGCACCGGCTCCGGGTACTCGTCGAGGAAGTCGAGCAGGTCGGCCCGGGCCGCCTCAACCTCCTGCTGGTAGGGCTCGATCAGGCCGTCAAAGAACGTTCGTGCCGCGATGCTCTCCTGGTAGTCGGTATTGATCTTCCACTGGACGTAGGCGTCCATCGTGGCGACGACCAGCTGGTAGGCGAGCTCCGGGTCGTCGCTGGTGGCGCTAATCTCAACGAGCTTCTCGCCCACGGCCTGGATGCTGATGGAGCGCCGGAAGTAGTCGACGGTCTCATAGAACGCGGCGGGGCCATCGTCCATGTACTGTTCGAGCTTGGTCTTCTGGATGGCCGATCGCACGAAGGCCCGTGTCGCCATGAGTTCGTAGATCTCGTTGGTGGTTGCCTGGGCCCCCGAGACCCACCAGGAACCGCTGTTGCCGCTGGATGTCAGCGATGCGAGCAGGCTTTCCTTCTCCACGTACATCCTGCCCGAGGCAGAGTACTCAGGAGTGGCCGTGGCGACCGACAAACCTCCGGCAAGCAGGGCGATTAGCATGGGGAGGAGATAGAGAACCGGGTGCCGGAAGTAGCTCTCAAGGAGCCTGAGCAACACAATACGAACCATAACTGTGTACCTCGGCAGCGTTACGTTCGCCCGACGTCGTTGAGGGAGACGGTAGGCATGGAGTGCCTGAAGGAAGTCATCTCCTTCGCAGCCAGCATACCAGGGCGATGCGCATGGGGAATGAACGCCGAGTTGTTCAAATCGTCATCCCCACGCCACCGGGTAGCTGAGCGCTGTGCGTGAATTGCTCGTGGAAGTGGGTCGTAGTCTCTCGCCGCACTGCCGAGTGCGATCTAACCTCGTTGCGCGCTGTCTGGACGAGGGTTAACACTTTCGTCACATGGTCCACATATCGCATCAGGGCCATCGCATATTATCCGACGAGGAGCTTGGCTAAGAATTCCTCGTTCCAGCCAGCTTTCTGCCGTTTGACCCGGATACTCTGCTTGGACGGCT
>SFCB01000161.1 GCA_004367505.1 Chloroflexi bacterium OHK40
CAGGGGCGGACAGAACCCGTGTGCGCAGGGCTCCCACGTGGGCTGGGTTCCCGCTTGCGCGGGAACGACACGTCGGCGCATGGGTGGCACGCCCGCGCAGGCGGGCGTCCAGAGAGCGACGCCGGTGGCCCCCTCGTGTGCCTGCGGTTCCCCCAGCCGGCGCGGGCGCTGGGTTCCCGCCGGCGCGGGAACGACACGGACTCAACCGCAATCACGGCGCCCCCACCTGTCTGCTCGTGGTCAACCACCCGGATCGTGCGGCGGGGCGTCTCCGCAGGATCGCGACCCCACGATCTCACCATGGCGATCCTCACGGGATGATGTTGCCCCCATGTACTCGAATGCCTCGCTTACAGAGTGTTGGCCCCCCCACAGGCCCCCAAGGTCGCCCCTGCCATCAGATGCGCCCGCATCTTTGTCGGCGATGTGTCAGAAACCTGCCGGTTGATACCCATAAACTTCACAGAAAATACTGGCTCTGGGATTCTAAATTGAGAGGCATGCAGCGTTATCCTTGTCAGCCCCCCGCAGCAACGCCGCACACACCATCCACACACCCGGGCCGCAGCGTAGCCTTCACTGGCCAGCGCACCCCCGGACACCGGCCATTCGCCGTTCGCGTCGCGCAGCGCTGCAGCAAGGTGCAACGCACCCGCCGATCACGATCACCGAGCTGCAACGCGCCCGTCGATAGATCGATTGGGGACCGTACAGGTGCTTCGGCGCAAGAGAAGGGCGCCTGCGGCGACCCGCTAGCGTTGTGGGGGATCGGATGAGACCTTCCGACGACGATTGTCAAGGATGGGTGGCAGATCCAGAAGCGCTCGAGGGAGGCGAGGCGTTGCTCTCTACCTTCGGCGAGCAACTGGCCAGTGAATTCGCAGCAGCGCTCGCGCCGCTCGTGAGCGACCTGGAGCTCGCGACCCTGGTGGCTGCGGCCGTCCGTCGGGTTGCGCCTGCAACTCAGAAGATCGCCGCAGCCGGTGGGCCACTCTATCCGGCGCTCCGCGAGCGGGTGCGCGATGCACTCACCCAGGTCTTTCTGCACCACGGGCCCGCCGATGCCGCAATCGCTATGCTCTACACCTACCACGCGCGCATTCAGCGCTCGGTACGTGGGAGCGCCTACGGTCGCTTCCTGAGCCCTGAGGACCTGGAGGATATCGCCAGCAATACGATCCTGCGCGCGGTTGAGACCGGATCGCGCTACAACCCTGAACTCAGCCGGGTGAGCCGCTGGCTCAACGTGCAGGCCTACTGGGTCACAACCGAGCTCGTCCTTGACCGGAAGGCGCTCGATACGCGCTCGCGCGATGATCTCGCTGCCCAGAGCTGGAGCGAGATTGTCGATGCCGACGATGAGGCGGAAAACCCGCAACTGCGTGAGCGCCTCACCCAGGCGCTGAACGTGCTGACGCCCCAGCAACGTCTGGTGGTCGTGCGACACGCCGTTGATGGGATGCCGCTCAACGCGATCGCCGATGAGCTCGGGATGAACGATGCAACGGTGCGCAGCCACCATCATCGTGCGCTCAAGCGGCTTCGTGCGTTCTTCCAGAGCTCTCTTGGCGTCCTCCTCGCAACTCTGGTCGGCGTTGGCGCGATCACCGTTGCACCGGTGATCGCAAAGGCCCTCCTTCATCTGGAGATCAGCACGATCGCGAACGCGCCCCAGGCCAGCTACGATCAGCTTCCCAATCGGCTGCCGACCCCTGAGCTTCCATCCGGCCCACGGCTGCCCGCCGACGCGACCCCGACGCCCGGGCCGGCCCACTCCGCAACGCCCACCTCGGCCACGTCGCCGGCCACGCCAGTCGCCCCCACTAGCACGCCGCCCCTGCTCGCGACTGCCACCCCTGTGCTGACGGTTACCCCCACACAAACGGTGGCCATGCCCACCGCAACCCGCGTACCGCTGGCTCCCAGTAGCACACCGCCGGTCTTCGTCGCCGGCCCGACAACCGGCAGCGAGCCCACACCGCTGCCCACCGCGCCCAATCCAACCCTGGTTGTGCCGGCCACGCCGATTACGGCACCACAGCCCCTTCCGGCCACGCCCACGGCTACCGTCGAGCCCACCGCCACGCCCACGGCTACCGCCGAGCCCACCGCCACGCCCACGGCTACCGCCGAGCCCACCGCCACGCCCACGGCCACCCTTGAGCCGACGGCCACGCCCACGGCCACCGTCGAGCCCACCGCCATGCCCACGGCCACCGTCGAGCCCACCGCCACGCCCGTGCCGACCCCACGGAGCAGTGACGACCCGCTGATCGCCGTGGACGAGCAGGTGATCACGTTGGGAGCCGGGATGACCGGGCTGAGCGAACAGCAGATCGTCATCCCGGAGGCGCGCTGGTCGGAGTTGCGGCTGCTCGGGCGGCTCCGCTCGCACATGCTGCCGCCCCAGGCCGTGGAGATTAGCTTCGCTGACGGCACAATCGTGAGGCTGGATCGGCCCGGCCAGCAGAGCGCCGCCGGCTACATCTTCAGTCTCCCAGGACGCCCGGGTCCCGCGACAGTACGTGTCTGGGAGGCCGCCGGCGACATCACTGCCCATGCCGTGGTTGTGACCGCAGGCCTGCCCTCCGAGCAGCGCCTCTGCCGCGTCGCCACGAGCCCCCTGACTGGCATCCACCGCAGCACGGCCCGCGTCGAGTTGATCCTCCCCGTGCCACTCGATACCGCAACCGACCTCCAGGTCACCGGGATCTTTGTCGAGAACAACCGCGACGATCGGCCGATCGTGATGGGCGCCGAAGCCGGTGGTGTTCAGGCTACGCTCAGCAGCCTGGCGCCAAATGCCGGCGACGAACTAAACCTGGAGGAGTTACGACTGATCGACGTGCCGGCCGGCACCGAACGGGTGCAGGTCTGGTTCGAGTCGCCGGTGCAAGGAGGGGACTCCGGCGTGTTTGTGCAGGCGGCCGTCGCTTACGCATGCGACACCGTCGTAGAACAGACCAGCGTCGTGTCCACGACCGTGCCCAGCGCGCCCATGCCCGGGCCGGGAACACAGCCTGGAGGAGACAGGTAGAGCAAACGGGCGCCCCGCGCTGCCCCCGCCGCGTAGCTGGACGACGCCCCCCGACGAGCCCCGTCCAGCGCGCAGAGCTGCCGCGTATGATACACTGGCGCTGACCCATCCCCAGCGCTCGATGTCCTACGCGCACTGAGGACTACCGCTTATGGAGCAGGGTTCGTGGCAGAGGATGGCAGAGGCGTTGCTGCTTCTGTACTTCACCCCGGAAGAGCTTGCGCGGCGCACGCCGCACGAACGGCGCCTGCTGGCCGTGATGCAGTTCGTCGATCTTCCGGACGACGACGGGCCGGTGGTCCCCGACCAGACGACACGGCGGCGGCTGGGTAAGTTGCTGGCCGCCGCCCGTGCCCACCCCCCCCTCGACGACTCGGAAAGCCCCGGGTCCGTCGCCCCATAACGCCTCACTCCACACGCAGCGGATGGGAATGCCACCCCTCCGTCTGGTGCTGTGCCGCGCCGCTGTGTGCGAACTCCCTCCAGTTGCTTCTGGCCTTCGTCCTGCACGCCCGACGGCCCCGAGTGCAACGCCGGTGGCGATCGATCTTCATGAGCGCAGGCTGCTGGAGCCTGGCCGTACCGGCGCAATGCACAAGGAGCTTCAAATGGATGTCGGTGTCGTGATTGTACTTGTCCTGCTCGTGCTCCTGGGCCTCGCCGCCCGATCGGAGCCGCCCGCCGCCCCGCCAATCGTGATCGTTCAGCAGCAGCCACCGCCCGGCCCGGGGATAGGTGAACTGCTCCTGCGCTTCGTCCTGATCGGGCTATTCCTGTGGTTGATCGCAGGGATAGCCATGAGCGCGGCGAGGTAATCTTGCTAACACAACGCTAACGCCCCGCTAGTGAAGGGCCGACTCCCACGTGTTACGATGAGCGCAGCATAACGTGGACAGCGAGGTTTCGACCGGCGTCCCAACGTGGTCGGCCGCGCGCTGCAACGCGCCAGACCGGCGACGCCAGGGAGGCGCCCGGAACCTGGCCGAAGGAGTCGCCCTATGTCTTTCAATACCAACCGCTTTACCCAGAAGTCCTACGAAGCGATCATGGCCGCCCAGGCTGCGGCCGAGCGCAACGGGAACAGCGAGGTGCAGCCGGAGCACCTGCTCTACACCCTGCTCGATCAGGCCGATGGCGTGGTGCCCCAGGTACTCGCAAAACTCAATCTGCCGGTCGGCGCCCTCAAGCAGCAGGCCAACGCCGAGATTGGCAAGCTGCCCCGAGTGAGCGGCAGCAATGTGCAGCCCCAGTTTAGCTCCCGGCTGCGCACCGTCTTTCTGCGCGCCTATGATGAGCTCGCTCAGTTCGGCGATGAGTATGTGAGCACCGAGCACCTGCTGCTCGCGATCCTCGATCACGCCGGTGGTGGCGCCGAGCGTGTGCTCAAGGCCGCCGGCCTGAGCCGCGATACCCTGCTGGCCGCCCTGCGGGAAGTGCGTGGCGCCCAGCGGGTCACCAGCCCGAACCCCGAGGGCACCTACGCCGCGCTCGAGCAGTATGGCCGCAACCTCACCGATCTGGCCCGGCGCAACAAGCTCGACCCGGTGATCGGCCGTGACGAGGAGATCCGCCGGGTGATCCAGATCCTCTCGCGCCGCACCAAGAACAACCCGGTGCTGATCGGCGAGCCTGGCGTCGGCAAGACGGCGATCGTCGAGGGGCTGGCCCAGCGCATCGTTCGTGGCGACGTGCCCGAAGCCCTGCGCGACAAGCAGGTGATTGCGCTCGACCTCGGCGCCCTCATCGCTGGCGCCAAGTACCGTGGCGAGTTTGAAGAGCGCCTCAAGGCCGTGCTCAAGGAGATCCAGGAGCGCGAGGATATCATCCTCTTTATCGATGAGCTTCATACCATGGTGGGCGCCGGTGCCGCCGAGGGTGCCATGGACGCCGGCAATATGCTCAAGCCCATGCTTGCCCGTGGCGAGCTGCATATGGTGGGCGCCACCACCCTGGACGAGTACCGCAAACATATCGAGAAGGACGCGGCCCTGGAGCGTCGCTTCCAGCCTGTGCTGGTAGATCAGCCCACCGTCGAGGATACGATCTCCATCCTGCGCGGGCTCAAGGAGCGCTACGAAACCCACCACGGCGTGCGCATTACCGATGCTGCCCTGGTAGCGGCCGCCCTGCTCTCCGATCGCTATATCAGCGATCGCTTCCTACCCGATAAGGCGATCGACCTGGTGGACGAGGCCGCCGCGCGCCTGCGTATGGAGATTACCTCCGACCCCCAGGAGCTCGATGATCTCAAGCGGCGCATGATCCAGTTGGAGATTGAGCGCGAGGCCCTGCGCAAGGAGACCGACCGCGCCAGCAAGGAGCGCCTGGAGAAGCTTGAGCAGGAGCTCGCCAATCTGCGCGAGCAGCGCAGCGCTGTGGAGGCGCAGCTCCAGCGCGAGCGGCGCGATCTGGAGCAGGTGCAACAGCTCAAGGAGCAGATTGAGGCTACCCGGGCCGAGTTGGAGCGGGCCCAGGATCGGGGTGAGCTCGGGCGGGCCGCTGAGCTCCAGTACGGAACTCTCCCTGCCCTGGAGAAGCGCCTGCAGGAAGTGGAGGCGCGCCTCGATGCCGCCGGCTCCAGCATTCTCCGCCAGGAGGTGGGGGAGCAGGATATCGCTGAGGTGATCTCGAAGTGGACCGGCGTGCCTGTCTCCAAGCTGCTGGAGGGCGAGGTCGAGAAGCTTGTGCATATGGAGGAGCGCCTGCATCAGCGCGTCGTTGGCCAGGACGAGGCCGTGGTGGCGGTGGCCAACGCGGTGCGCCGGGCCCGCGCCGGCCTGCAGGATCCGAATCGGCCCCTGGGCTCCTTCCTCTTCCTCGGACCCACTGGCGTGGGTAAGACCGAACTGGCCCGCGCGCTGGCCGAGTTCCTCTTCGACGACGAGCAGGCCATGATCCGCATCGATATGTCGGAGTACCAGGAGAAGCACACCGTCGCCCGCCTGATCGGCGCGCCTCCCGGCTACGTCGGCTACGATGAGGGTGGCCAGCTCACCGAGGCCGTGCGGCGCAAGCCCTACAGCGTCGTGCTCTTCGATGAGATCGAGAAAGCCCACCCCGATGTCTTCAACGTGCTGCTCCAGGTGCTCGACGACGGTCGCCTCACCGATGGTCAGGGCCGGGTGGTGAACTTCAAGAACGTCGTCGTGATTATGACAAGCAATATCGGCTCGTCGCTGATCCAGGAGCTCACCCAGCGGGGCGCCAGCCAGGAGACGATCCGTGAGGCCGTGCTCGACGAGCTGCGCGGGGAGCTGCGACCGGAGTTCCTCAACCGTATCGACGAGGTGATCGTCTTCGGGCCGCTCAGCAAGGCCCAGATCGGGCAGATCGTTCAGATCCAGCTCGGGCGCCTGCGCAAGCTCCTGGCCGACCGCAAACTCAGCCTTGAGCTGACCGACCAGGCCCTGGCCCGGCTCGCGGAAGAGGGCTACGACCCCATTTACGGCGCACGGCCACTCAAGCGCGCCATCCAGCAGCGCATCCAGAACCCGCTGGCGCTGGAGCTGCTCCAGGGCGCCTACCGCGAGGGCGATACGATCGTGGTGGACGCCGGCCCGGACGGTTTTACGTTCCGCAAGCGGTAGCGGAGGCGCGCGCTTTCATGGTATCCTGGGCGGGCATGGTCCGTGGATAGGCCCATAGCGAGAGAGAGGGAGGCCATGATCCGCGAACGCTACGCCCGCCAGATCGCCAGTCTCCGCGACGACCTGCTGCGCATGGGCAGCATGGTCGAGTCCGCCCTGTTGCGCTCCATCCATGCGCTGGAGACGTGGGATACCGTCGCTGCCGGCCAGATCATCAACGACGACGCCAAGATCGACGAGGTCTGGCGGAGTTTGGAGGAGCGCACCATTCACCTGCTGGCCACCCAGCAGCCGATCGTCGCGAGCGACCTGCGGCTCTGCACGGTGGTAACGGCGATCGCCGGGGAGCTGGAGCGGATCGGCGACTATGCCAATAGCATCGCCAGGCGGGTGCGTTCGGCGACACGACGCCCTTCGCTCGTGCCGCCGCCGCCCCAGATCCACGAGATGGCCAACCTCTCGCTGCAGATGCTCAACACCAGCCTGGAGGCTTTCCTGCGGCAGGATGCCGAGTTGGCCCATAGCCTCACCGCCAGCGACGAGCGGGTAGACGCGCTGGAGGATCAGCTGCGGGCGGCCCTGATCGCCGCCGCCAAGGCCGACCCACAGCTCTTCGAGGGCGCCATCGATATGCTCGACGTTGTCCACGCCCTTGAACGGACCGCCGACCGCGCGACCAATATTGGCGAGCGGGTGATCTACCTCAGTACGAGCATGATCGAGCGCATCAACTGAGTACGGTCCCTGATACGGCAACGGCAGGGGGCGCCGCGCGGCGCCCCCTGCGATTTCTTCTTATCCCCCCGGCGCGCGCTTGCCCGCGCGCGTTGCGCCGGGGGCCGCGCTGTGATAAGATGCGCCACAGATCCGCACGCGACTCGGAGGCCGCTTCGTGACCCAGGACGACCAGCCGCAGCCCGAGCGCCAGGCCGGAGGCAGGATCAGCCGCGATACCCTTCTCCTGCTCGGCGCCCTCACCTTTCTGATCCTCGCTGTCGCCCTGACCTTCCTCTTCACCCCGAACACCGGGATCAGCGAGCCGCCCACGCCCACCACAATCGCGGAGGCACCGACGCCGACTGTGGGCCAGGGTGGTCAGCCCTATCCGTACCCACTCACTACGGCGACTGCCGCGAGCACCTACCCCGAGCCCGGGGGCCTGGCGACCGTTACCGCCGAGGTGCCAGCCAGTATCCCTACCGGCGACCCGAACGCTGAGCCCTCACCCACCGGCGGCGCGGCAGGTGGCCTCCAGCCCTCGCCGGTGGCGAGCCCGACCGACCCTGGAGCCTATCCCGGCCCTGTCGGTGAGGGGACGCCGCCCGCCTTCCAGCCGACAGTGGTGCAACCCACCACGCCACCGCCGGTTGTCGTGCCGACCATCACCAGCGCGCCCGCGCTGCCTACGCAGCCGCCGCTGCCTACCCAGCCGCCACCTACCCAGCCGCCGCTGCCCACCCAGCCACCACCGCCGACGGCGACGCCGGATGGGGATCTCCTGCTCGACACCACCGAGCCGCCCGCCACGAATGTCACGCCCGCCCCCCCCCC
>SFCB01000055.1 GCA_004367505.1 Chloroflexi bacterium OHK40
AGAGGTAAGCAACGCAAACTCTCGCTTGACGGTCGTATTGACTTGGCGCACGTTACTGATGAAGCAGCAAGAGCGAGAGTTCACGCTTGGATTAGCGAGGTTGCAAACAAAATAGGTTTACCCGATGAAACATTGTCCAACATCAAGGGTGTTGTTTTTGAGGCCCGTCAAGGCTATAAGAGCAAAGACTCAAAGCGACAGAATGCTGATATCGCCAATGCTTCGAAAGCATATGCATACTTATACATACCAGCGATCATTCTGTTCTCGACTCAGATTGACAGCGACGTAGCTCAACGATACAGAGAAAATTTGTGGCTTATATTGACTGGCTCAGTGCATGGTCCTCCAACGACTAGCACATATGCATTTTGTCGTGAAGTGATCGGCTATGATTTGGCCGATTTCTTTACACGCTACTCACCACGGATTAAAGCCGAGATTGAGAACGTGCTGACAGGGCTCCTTTCTGCCTAGAGGACACTATGACACAGCAACTCGGTCTTTTCAATCACTTCACACACAAAGCCAATCTAAAGCAGACCCGATACGGTTGGCTGCGTCTCACGCCAGCATACTCGGTACATTTAGTCGAGGATATACTTGATGACGCATTATCAGGCGACGCCATCGTCCTTGATCCATTTTGTGGCACAGGAACAACTGCCCTTGTTTGCGCCGAACGAGGTATACCTTGCACCACAACGGACATAAACCCCTTTCTTCTATGGCTGACAGCAACCAAAACGCAATCTTACTCCACTAAAGACCTTACGGACTTTATGAGTGCGTCAGAAAAGGTTATAGACTCAGTGACACACAATACTGTTAATGAGATCTGGACTCCTCCTATTCATCAATTGGAAAAATGGTGGGACCACGAGACATTACACACCCTTGGCAATATCATGCATGTTATTCATGACATGAAAGACACCTACTCCTCAAAAACTTTGGATATCCTTAAGATCGCTTTTTGCAGGGTACTCATAATTCACTCCAGTGCTAGTTTTAACCATCAATCCATGTCTTTCAAGAAACACACCAACCGCTCCATCTTCGACAAAGCAGTCGATAATATCAAGATTACTTGGGAAGCAGCAGTAGAAAGTATCTACGATGCAGCACATACCGAAATACGTACTCAACCAGGAGTACACCTATGTGACGCAAAGCAGCTTTCGGCGCTACTGCCACACAACCATTACACCCATGTTATTACTTCACCGCCATATCCTAATCGCATGAGTTATATTCGGGAACTACGCCCGTACATGTACTGGCTAGGTTACTTAAAAGATGGAAGAGAAGCCGGAGAACTTGATTGGCAGGCAATTGGTGGTACCTGGGGCATCGCAACCAGCAATACAGGCAAGTGGTCGCCACCGACCACCAGACCTATTCCTTATGCTCAATTTCCTGAAATTCTCGGTGGAATAGCAACAAAAAGCGATATTCTTTCACGATATGTACACAAATACTTCTATGATATGGTAGACCACATCAGTGAGCTACTTGTCGTGACTAAATCTGGCGGATCAATCAACTACATCGTCGGAAACTCAAAGTTTTATGATATAATAATACCCACGGAAGAAGTGTTTGCGGCTTTATTTAAGGCATCGGGATTTGTGGACATTAACATAAAACCGATCAGAAAAAGGACTTCTAAAAAAGAACTGTACGAGTACATCGTCTCTGCAAGAAAGGTCTAAAAAACTTACCACTTCTATCGAGATTTGGCATCCATCCTGCGACCGGTCGCCGCCTCGGGCGACAATGTGGCCGGACCATGGCGCCTCATGCACGCGCCGGCCGATGCAGTGGCCGTGCAGCGCACGGATCACCCGGTAGCCGTAGCGATGCGCCACCTCTTCGGCCGTGCGCTGCGCGCTGCCGCAGCTGGTTGCCATGCCGCGCGGCCCCGACGGTGGCCTGGCGCGCCGCCACGGCACATGCGCACAGGCGCTGATGTGGCCCGGGTGGCCGGGGAGAGGGCGCCGGTGATCGCGGCATCGGCGTAGTAGCCATTCAGCGCGGCGGCCACGTCGAGGTCACCAGGTTGCCGGGGCAGAGCCGGCGCGCGCCAGGCAGGCCGTGGCCCGCCCCCACATTCACGCTGATACAGGTGGCGCGCGGGTAGCCAGCCTCTAGCCTCGGCGCCGAGCGTGCCACGGGGCGCGCGAGGTCGTCCAGCGCGATAGCATCGAGCTCAGCCGTCGTGATGCCGAGGCGCAGGGTCGCCGCCATGGCGTCGATCGTCCCGCGCACCACGCGCCTGGCCGCCAGAAGTCCGTGCAGATCGGCGACAATCTCCGTGGTCATCAGTCTGTTTTTCGGCTGAGGGGCGCGAAGCGGCACCGCGTGACACCCGCCATCCGAGCCACGACCTGACGGCACGCCAGGCCACACCTTATGATGGTGCGATGCCCTGCTCCGCAGCCCAGCGAGCAATTTGCGCGCGCGAGGAGAAGCTGAGCTTTGCCAGAATGTGGCCAACATGGGTGGTGACCGTACGCTCACTCAGGACGAGCGCGTCCGCGATCTGCCGGTTGGTGTACCCGCGTGCCACCAGGCGCACAACCTCCAACTCGCGATCGGTCAACCCGCCAAAAACTTGCTTCAGGGCCTGCCGTGGAGTGAGCGGACCCAGCCTGGGAAGGGTGGCCTCGGCGCGCCGCCGAAAGTGCTCGCGCAGGGCCCCATCCGGCAGCGTGCGAGCCAACTCGTCGATCGTCGCCCGCGCGGCATCTTCCCAGCGCTGCGCGTCGTCTCGCTGGTGCTGGGCAGCCGCGACACGGCCGAGCCCGGCCTGCAAGCGCCAGATCAGCGGGCGGCGGCCCTGCGTCCGGGCGGTGTTCAGCCCTGCCGCGAAGCTTTCCGTCGCCGCAGCGTAGCGGCGCAGATCGGCAAGGGCCTGGCCGCGCAGCCAGAACAGCACCGGGATCACGCCATCCCGGGGGCTCGCCGTGGCGGCAAGCAACGAATCGACGAGCCGCAGGGCCTGCGCCGGCTGGCCTCGGGCAAGGGCCACTTCAGCAGCGGCGCGCCGCAGCTGGCGCTCGCCGATTGCCCGCTCGGTCGCATCGGCGTACAGCGCTGCTCCCTGGCCGAGCAGGGCCTCGGCCTGCTCCAGGTTCTGCTGCAGCGCGTAGGCCCGAGCCAGCAGGCTTATGGTTGTGCCCGTGAGCGCATACAACCCCGTCGCACGCGCCCGCTCGACGGCCCGCTGGAGGTAGGCAATCGCCTCAGGGAGACAGAGGAGCTCGAGGTGAAGCACGCCAAGCTCGGCATCACAATGGACGAGGCCCTCCTGGTGCTCGATCTCGGTTGCGAGCGCGTGGCTTTGCTGGAGCAGATCGAGCGCGGGGCCATACTCGCCCAGAACGATCAGGTGCGCGCCCAGGTGCATCCTGGCGAGGGCCTCGCCCACCCGCCACCGCATCGCGGCGGCGAGCTCGACGGCCTGCTGAAGAGACGCCACGTACGGGGCCAGCGGCACCGCCGCGATCGCCTCAAGATCGTACTCTGGCCGCATGGCGAGCTGAATGGTACTGTGAACAAAGCCCTGCCGGTCGTCGCAAGCCTGCCACAACGCGAGCGCCCGATTGAAATAGGCCGCGCCCCGGCTCATCTCCCCGGCAATGAAGCAACTCACGCCCAGCAGGTCGAGGGTCTCGGCGAGCCCGCGTTCGTCCCCAAGGCGCTCGAAGATCGCCAGGGCCTCCTCATGGAGGCGACGCGCCGTCTCGGCGCGGTCGAGGTTCATATGCCAGTTACCGAATCGATTGAGGCTCCGCGCCAGCAGCGTCGGGTCGCCCAGCTGCCTCGCCCGGTCGAGCATGCGCCGCAGATAGACACCGGCACGCGCACTGTCCCGCGATGACCAGAGGAAGCCGAGATCCAGGAGCGCCTGCCACTCGTCCTCGATCCGGCCGCTGGCCTCGGCCATCGCCAGTGCGGACTCGTAATCGGCGCGCGCCGCCGCGAAGTCGCCCAGGATCTCGTAGGCCTGTCCGCGCCGATGGAGGAGCGGGCTCAGCGGCACACCGGACACATGGCGGGCCGCCTCAACGGCGTGGGTGAGGAAGGCAACCACCTCGTGCGGCGCGTGGATCTGGTGGGCCTGGGCGGCCGCGATCTCGGCGTAGTGGAGCGCCTGCTCCCAGTTGCCGGCCTCGGCAAAATGGTGGGCCAGATCACCGGGGTACGAAGCGGCCTGGGCGAGGGCCTCGGCCAGCCGGCGATGCAGCAACCGCCGCTCGCGCAGCAACAGACCGTTGTAGATGGCAGCGCGCACAAGGGCGTGGCGGAAGGCAAACTGCTCGGCGCTCTCCTCGGTGATCAATCGGGCGCCGATCAACTCCTTGAGCAGCGTCAGGAGCGCCCCCTCGTCGTGCCCGGTGGCCTGGTGCAAGATGGCGAAGGAGAAGCGCCGCCCGAGCACGGCCGCAATCGTGAGCACCTCATGGGCGGCGGGGCTCAACTCCGCACAGCGGCGCCGCACAGCCTCCTGCACGGTTCGCGGGATGGGCACGTCCGCCGCTGAGCGCGCGAGCCAGGCGCCACCGTCTGGACCAACCGGCCCGCTCGCCAGCATCCCGATCGCGATCTCTTCGACAAAGAACGGATTGCCATCGCTGAGGCCATAGAGCGTGTCGAGCAAGAGCGCCGGGAGAGGGCGCTCGGTTCCAAACAGGGCCCGTAGCAGGGCATGGACCTCGGTACGGGAGAGCGGCGGCAGGCTCAGTTCCACGGCCAGGCGCCTGCGGTCGAGATCGGCGAGAGCAGCGGCGAGCAAGGGCGGGGTCTCGTCGGACTTGTAGGTAAGCACCAGCACGGCCGGCTGGCCAGCCAGGGCTTCCGCCAGCACGGGCAGGAAGCTCAGGGTGGCGGCATCGCACCAGTGCACATCCTCGATAGCGAGCAGCAGCGGTTGGTCAGCACACAGGCCAACGAAGAGCTCGCAGAGCGCTCGAAACAGACGGCGCCGGCTCGGCGCGCTCTCCGGATCAGCGGCGGCTCCGCCGGGCGCTGCGAGCTGCTCAAGGCCAGGCAGCATCGCCAGCGTAGCCGCGTTGGGGCCGAGCAGGGCCTGGCGCATCTCGGTGTCGAGGGCCCGCAGCGCATGGGTGGTCAGATCGACGAGTGGAGCGTACGGCTCGCTCTGGTACGGCTCCTGGCAGGCGGCGATCAGGGTGCGCCAGCTAGCGGCGGCGCGGGCCAGCAGGGCGCCAAGCAGCCGCGACTTTCCGATGCCGGCCTCACCACTGATCAGCAAGGTATGCGGCCCGGGCGTGCCAGCGGCAACACCGGTGAGCATCCGCTCAAGCGTGGCGAGTTGCTCCTCGCGCCCTCCGAGCGGAAGCGCGCTGACCGCTCTCAGGCTTCGTGAGTCGCCCATGGCGGAAGGGAGCGCCGACATTCGTCGGCCGGCGCGCAGCTTCGCCGACAGGATCGGCGGCGAAAGGATACAGGCAGTATACGACGCGGCCACATGCGTTGCAATCAGCCCCGGCGCAGTAGCGTGGCGCAACCTCCCACGACGGCTCATAGCCCGCCCCAGCTAGCACAGACGGTATGTTAACCCCGATGCCGGAGACCGACGTCCGTCCTTCGACCTACGTAGCGCCGGAGACACGTGCTGAACAATCTACGTAGCGGATGGGAGGCAACGACACAAACTACGTCGTGGCCCATGGGCAACTTCACAGATCTCATCCGCGCCCACGCCGGAAATGCCGCAGCCTCCCCGATGGCTGAGCGTGCCCCGAACCCTACAATCGCGATGTCACCAGCGATGACAAGGGCAGCAAAGAAGGACAAGTTTCATGACAATCACCCGCCGGGCTCCGCTTGCAACACCACACCTCGCGACCGCCGCGCAACTCCTTGAGCCGTTGCGCGCTCAGATCGCCGGCACCCTGATCACGGCGGCCCACGCCGAGTACGATACGGCACGCAAGATCTACAATGTTACGGTCGACCGTTACCCCCTGGCGGTGGTCCGCGCGGCCAATGCGCAGGACGTGGCGGCCACGATTCGCTTCGCCCGCGACCACACCCTGCCGCTCGCCGTCCGCAGTGGCGGGCATAGCGTGGGCAAGCATAGCGTCATCGACGACGCCCTGGTGCTCGACCTGTCGGGCATGAAGCAGATTGCGATCGACCCGGCAGCGCGAATCGCCCGCGTAGGCGCCGGCGCCACCTCCGGCGATCTGGCCGGGCCGGCCAGTGCCCACGGCCTGGCGCTCTCCACGGGCGATACGCACTCCGTCGGCATGGGCGGGCTCACTACCGGCGGGGGCATTGGCTTCATGGTGCGGAAGCACGGCCTTGCGATCGACAACCTGCTCGCGGCCCAGGTTGTTACCGCAGACGGCGCCATCGTCGTGGCCAGCCCGGAGAGCCACCCCGAGCTCTTCTGGGCCATTCGGGGCGGCGGCGGCAACTTCGGGGTCGTGACCGAGTTCACCTTCCGGCTGGCGCCGGTTGGCCAGATCCTGGGCGGCGATCTGATGTTACCCGCGACGCGCGAGGTGCTCCGTGGCTACCTCGACTACATCGCCGTAGCGCCCGATGAGCTCACGACGATCGGCCACCTGATGCACGCGCCGCCCGCGCCCTACGTGCCAGCCGAGCGCGTCGGCGAGCCCGTGCTCTCCATCCTCGTCTGCTGGACGGGCACGATCGAGGATGGCGAGCGCGCGCTGGCGCCCCTGCGCGCCCTGGCAACCCCGATCGCCGACGCGGTGGCGCCCATGCCCTACCCGGCGATCTACCAGTTCACCGCGCACCAGGCCCAGCCCATCGGCGTCTCGATCCGCTCGATGTTCGCCGACGAATTGAGCGACGCAACGCTCGACGCCGCGATCGCGGCCCTGGAGCACGCCACCTCGCCCTATAGCGCCATCCAGTTCCGGGGCCTCGGCGGGGCGATGGCCCGGGTGAGCCCGGATGCCACGGCCTTCGCCCACCGCGACAGGCGCTACCTGGTGCTGCTCCTCGGGATCTGGCTGGATGCCGCCGAGGATGCCACCCCACACGAGGCCTGGACGCTGCGGCTCTGGGAGGCCATCCGTGCCGATGGCGCCGGGGTGTATGTCAACTTCCTCGAAAACGAGGGCGACGAACGCCTGCGCGCCGCCTACCCGCCCGCCACCCTGGCGCGGCTCCGCGCCGCCAAGCGCCGCTACGACCCCCAGAATCGGTTTCGCTTCAACCAGAACATCCTCCCGGAGGGCGAGGCTGCCTGAACCCTGAGGCAGCGTTCTCCTCACCGATCGCTCTCGAGACACTGACTCGCGGCAGCACAAACGAGGTGTGGACGAAAACACGGGACCCGGCGCTCCACCAGCGCCGGGTTCTGCGCTTCTCCGGCATTGCGTAGCTGCCGCGCCCGAACCCTAGCGCCCCGCAGCGCTTCCCCCATCGCGTGCGGTTGTTGATCCGGAGATCAACAACCGCACGCGAATGATAATCCTATCCCCTTGAAGTGCCATCTCGTCGGCCTCGGGGTGGCCGGCTGAGCGTTGCCGGCGTCGGCTCCGGCGTCAGCCCCTCATCGCTCCGGCCCCACACCAGGCGTTGTGACACGGCGGAGCGGAGGGTGATGGGAGCCGCGCCGCTATGGTGCCGTCACGGCGATTCGGTACCGTCAGGGAAGCACTCGCTGTGGCGCCGCCATGCGCTCGGATAGGATCTCGGGAGCGATGTCGTCGCTCAGGGCGGGCTGATCCGCATCCCGGACGAGCAAGGCTAGCTTGTCAGCCGTCTGCGCTTCGGCCAGCGGCGTATAGACCACCAGGTGATGATCGGCCAGGGTGGCGGGCTGAAGCACCAGCGGGTGAAAGACCAGCGCGCCGAGCCACGGGTGATGCAGCTCCTTGCGCTCGGTGAAAGCGCCGCTCACATCCTGGCGCGGCCACCAGGCCGCGAAGGGTGCGCTGGTGGCTCGCAGGTCGTTCACCAGCGCGCCAAACCAGGCCTGACCGATGAAACGCTCGCTGTTGGCCCGAAAAAAGGCCAGGGTACGCCGCGCCTCTGCCTGCCAGTCTACGAAGAGCTCTCGTGCCGCCGGATCAGTGAAGACCCACCAGAGCAGGTTGCGCTCGCGTCCGTCGCGCTGATCCCAGTCGGCCAGCACGAGCCGCGCCGCCTCGTTCTGGGCCACGACCGTGCAGCACGACGAGATCAGATAGGCCGGCGCGGGCTCAAGCGCGTTCACGAGATAGCGCAAGGCAGGGACGGTCGGATTCGTCTCGACCGGTGGCCGGGCCGGCTCCGGCTCGCGGGCGAGCGCGAACAGGTGCCGCCGCTCATCGTGCCCGAGCTGTAGCACCCGCGCCAGCCGTTCGAGCACCTGCCCCGACACGCTGATGTCGCGGCCCTGCTCCAGCCAGGTGTACCAACTCGGGCTGACCGCAGCGAGCTGGGCGACCTCTTCACGGCGCAGGCCCGGCGTGCGCCGCCGACCGCCGCCGGGCAGCCCGACCTGGGCCGGGCTCAGGCGCTCGCGCCGGCTGCGTAGGAACTGGGCGAGCTCGGCGCGCCGCTGCGCGCTGGCCGTGCTACCTTGCTCGTCAAGGCTGGGAGTCATACTCATAGGATAAACGCTCATCTTGTCATAGGCTCTTACCCTGCTATCTTACCACTGAATGGTGGTTACGCAGGCTGGATGTGAGAGGGATAGACGATGACGAATTGGATCGTAGCGCTGGCGCGACGCGGCCAGCCGCTCTGGGCTCTGCTGGGGTGGTGCTGGCTCCTGATCGGCTGCGGGACCGTTCCGGTGGGCCAGGCTCCAGCGGAACAGTTACCAGCACCGACCACGAGCGCCGCTGTCACGCCGGCGAATGCTACGGCTGATGGCAGCATCGAGGTCGCCGGTATGCTCGAGCCCGAGTCGGTGCTCCACGACGTGGCCAACGACCGCTACCTGGTCTCGAATATCAACGGCAACCCCTTCGCCACAGATGACAACGGCTTCATCAGTTGGATCGCGCCCGACGGGACGATGATCGACGAGCGCTGGATCGATGGGGCGGACACAGGGGTGACCCTTCACGCCCCCAAGGGCATGGCCATCGCCGGCGACACCCTCTACGTCGCCGATATCACGGTGGTGCGCCGCTTCGACCTGACAAGCGGCCAGCCACTTGGCGAGGTCGCGATCCCCGGTGCGACGTTCCTCAACGACATGGTCGCCGCCGCCGACGGCACCCTCTACGTCTCCGACCCTGGCCTACGGGCCACAGCCGACGGCTTCGAGGCGGCCGGCACCGACGCGATCTACGCGATCACGCCCGATGGGCAGGTGAGCCAGCGGGCCTCCGGCACGGCGCTGGGCTACCCCAATGGCCTCGCGCTGCTGCCCGACGGTAGCCTGCTCGCCGTCACGCTCAATGCCAGCCGCGAGCTGTACACCGTCGGGGACAACGGTGCGCCTGCGGCAGTGCGCACAGTGCCGGGCGGACAGCTCGACGGGTTGATCGCCCTGGACGATGGCAGCCTGCTCGTATCGAGCTGGGAGACCAACACGATCTACCGGCTGGGGGCCGAGGGTAGCGTGACGACGGTGTTCAGCGACCCGACTTCGCCCGCAGCGGATATCGGCCTGGATGCAGGGCGCGGCCGGCTGCTGATCCCACTATTCGCTCGCAACGTTGTGCTGCTCTACCCCCTGGCACCATAGTGCAGTGAGCGAATGGCTGACTGATCAAGATCGTGAACCCCGCCGCAATCGCCACCGGCTGGTGGGCCACGACGGCAGACCCGCAGCCGGTGGCGGTGCTGGAGCGCACGCTGTGCCCCGGAGAGGGTGCACAGGCAGGGATCTGGCTGCTCACGCAGCCGCATCAGCTCCAGGTAGATGAGTTGGTGTTGGCAAACAGCCGCAGCCCCTGGCAGCAGGTGCGCCAGGGAAAGGGAGGATGGGATGCGTGCGCTGGTTGCGAGTGGCGATCCGCACATGCCTGTCGCGCTACGTGAGGTGGCCGACCCCGTGCCCGAGCGAAACGAGGCGCTCGTGGCCGTTCGGGCGGTTTCGCTCAACCGGGGCGAACTGCGCCTGCTGGCCCGCCGTCCGGCGGGCTGGCGGCCAGGCCAGGATATCGCGGGCGTCGTCGTGCGTCCTGCGGCCAACGGAAGTGGCCCCGCTGCGGGCACCCGTGTCGTCGCGATGATCGACGCGGGTGGATGGGCACAGTTCGCGGCAGTGCCGACGGAGCGTCTGGCTACGCTGCCGGATGCGGTAAGCTTCACGGCGGCCGCCGCCCTCCCTATTGCTGGCATCACGGCGCTGCGCAGCCTGAGAATGGGCGGCGCGCTGTTAGGGCGGCGGGTGCTGATCACCGGTGCCTCGGGTGGAGTGGGGCAATTCGCGGTGCAACTGGCCGCCCGCTCCGGGGCCTACGTCACGGGGGTGGTCAGTCGCCCCGATCGGACGGACGCCGTCCTGGCCCTGGGGGCGCACCAGGCGGTTAGCAGCATGGCCGAGCTCACAACGCCCTTCGACTACATCCTGGAATCAGTGGGTGGCGCGGTGTTCCGTGAAGCAGTGCAGTTGAGCGCACCCGACGCAACCATGGTGCTGATCGGTAGCTCATCGGGCGAGGACTCGCGCTTCCAGATCTACGACTTCTTCGGGCACGAGGGGCTCAAGCTCTTGATCTTCTTCTCGTATCACGAGCCGCACACCCTGGGCCGAGATTTGAGCACGTTAGCGAACCTCGTCGCTCAGGGGAGCCTGGCACCGCAGATCGGGCTTGAGGCGCTCTGGCAGGACGTGGGCATGGCCCTGGAGCAGTTGCGGCAGCGCCAGTTTATCGGCAAGGCAGTGCTCCTGGTCGATGAGAGCTAGCAGGGGATATCCGATGCAGACACGCACACTCGGTTCGAGCGGCCTGGCCGTCGGCGCGATCGGCCTGGGCTGTATGGGGATGAGCTGGGCCTACGGCAGCGCCACTCAGGCCGAGGCGACAGCGGTGATCCAGCGGGCGCTCGATCTGGGCGTCACCTTGCTCGATACTGCCGACGCTTACGGACCCTTCACCAACGAGATCCTGGTTGGCAACGCGATCGAAGGCCGCCGCGACGAAGTGGTGCTGGCGACCAAGTGCGGGATCACGGTCGAGGACGCGGCGAGCTATCGCCTGGGCCGCAACGGCCGGCCGGAGTACATCAAGGCCGCCTGCGAGGCCTCGCTCCAGCGGTTGCGGGTCGAGTACATCGACCTCTACCAACTCCACCGGGTGGACCCGGCGGTGCCGGTGGAGGAGAGCGTGGGCGCCATGGCCGAGCTGCTAGCGGCCGGCAAGGTGCGGGCGATCGGGCTCTCCGAGGTGGACGTGGCGACGCTGGAGCGGGCGATGGCGGTGCATCCGATCGCCACGGTGCAGTCGGAGCTCTCGCTCTGGACGCGCGAGCCGCTGCGCGAGGTGCTACCCTGGTGCGCGGCGCACAACGTCGCCTTCCTGCCGTTCGCGCCGCTGGGGCGGGGATTCCTCACCGGGCGCTACACGTCGGCGACGGCCTTCCCCAGCGGTGACTTTCGCACGCGCCTCCCGCGCTTCCAGGCCGAGGCGATGGCAGCGAACCAGGCGATTGTGGAGGGGGTGCAGGCAGTAGCCGCCCGGGTTGGCGGGACAGCGGCACAGGTGGCGCTGGCCTGGGTGCTGGCCCAGGGTTCGCAGGTTGTCCCCATCCCCGGCACCAGGCGGATCGCTTACCTGGAGGAGAACGCCGCTGCCGCCGCAGTCAGCCTTGCTCCCGCCGAGATCACCCTGCTGGACGCGCTCCCGGTGGCCGTCGGCGAGCGGTACTGAAAGGCGAGCGCGGCTATGGGATGACCGGGAGCAGCAGATGGGAGGGATACGCGGGCGTATGGAGCACCTCCTGGCGAGCCGTCGTTGTCTGGGTCGCCAACGCGATCGCGCCGGCGGTGTTCGGGTGCGGGTCGAAGCGCGGAAAGTTGCTGCTACTCACTTGCAGGCGGATCCGGTGCCCCGCCTTGAACCGATTACTTGTCGGGCCAAGCTGGATGGTGTAGCGCAGGACCGCGCCAGGCTCGATGAGCATCGGCTGGCCGAGCCCGTTCCGATAGCGGGCGCGGAGAATGCCATCGACCAGGTTATAGCTGCGCCCATCGGGAAACACCTCGGTAAGCTTCGCCGTCCAGTCGGTATCCCGGGCTGAGCTACGGGCGTACAGCTCCAGGACAATCGGCCCGGTCACTTCCAGATCCTCGGTGAGCGGCGGGCTGGTATAGACGAGCACGTCCTGGCGTGATTCGATGGTCGCCTGCTCATAGGGGCCGGCGCCACGACCGATGGCAAACCCCGGCAAGAGCGTTGCGCCGCCCCTGGTCGGCACCGGGTCGTCCGGATCGTAGACGAAGCAGTCGGCGGGCTCCTCCTGGAGCGGGGGCTGCTGGCTCAGCATACCATCGCCACGGGCGCTGTTGGCGCTGCCCGCGCTATGGAGGTAAAAGGGCGTGTAGCGCGAACGCGCGAGCGGCCACTCGTGCTCCCAGCGCCAGCAATTCGCGCCCATGACGAAGATGCGGATCGGCGGCTCATCGAGGAGCCCGGAGTCGCGACCCTTCAACCAGTGGTCGAACCAGCGGAGCTGCAGCGCGGTGAGATCCAGGCCGAGCTGGTTGGCCACGGGCCCGAAGTCGCGCTCACCGATAAACTCAGTGCTATTCAGGTGGGTCCAGGGTCCCATCAAGAGCTTCTGGGGCGCTGATCCTGCCGCCGTCTCACTGTAGGCCGCAAGAGTACCGCGCGCGAACAGGTCGTACCAGCCACCAAGATGATAGGCGGGCAGGCCAACGGCGCCAAGCCGACCGGCGAGCCGCAGCGGTTCCCAGAAGGCGAGGTGTTCCCCGTGCTCGAGCCATTCGTCATAGAAGCGGGCCAATTCCCGCAGCGGCGCGCGGCGGAGGGGACGCTGGCGATAGGTGGCGTCGTGATCGGTGAGCAGCCGCAGCAGTTCAGCGCGCAGCGCATCTACCGGCTCGCCTGCCCGGGCACGGCGTTCGAGGCCATCGAGGGCGAGGCGGGCCAGGGTCCAGTGCAACAGAAAGCCGAGCTGCCAGGCGCCACCCTCATAGGCCCAGCCATCGTGGTAGTCGTTGGGCGTCAGCTGGGGAAAGAGCGCCCGCAGATGCGGCGGGCGGCGGAGGGCAGCGAGCCACTGAGCAGCGCCCATATACGAGCCGCCCACCATGCCCACCTGCCCATTGCTCCACGGCAGGCGTGCCGCCCACTCGACGCTGTCATAGCCGTCATCCGCCTCGTGGATGAGGGGGGTAAAGTGGCCCTCCGAGGTATAGCGCCCCCGTGTATCCTGAATAATCACGCCGTAGCCGGCCTCCACGGCGCGGAAGGGGTCGAGGGCAAGCGTCGCCTGGGTGAGGGCCTTATTGTAGGGCAGGCGCTGGAGCAAGACGGGGTAGCGCCCCGGAGCAGCGGGGCGCCAGACATCCGCGTAGAGCGTAACGCCATCACGCATGGTTGCCGGCACGTTGCGCTCGACAATGGCGCGCACCATCGCCGGTGACTGACGACCGTTCACAGTGCTCACCGCACGGCCAGCTCGGCGGCGTGCAGTTGCTCTGCGAAGTGCGCTGCCGTGAGATGATGGCCGTAGTGATGAACCACATCCTCCAGCACGTGGCGGCGCTGCTCGGGGGTGAAGGCGGAGCAGGCGTCCTCCAGAACGTGCATGGCATAGCCGAGGTCGTGCCCGTGGCGCAAGGTGCTCTCCACACACACGTGCAGCGCATAGCCGGCCAGGTATAGCGTATCAAGCCGGTTCGTACGCAAGTAGATATCGAGATTCGAGCTGGCGAAGGCACTTGCCCCGACGCGACCTTCCACGACGAACTCGCCGGGCAGGGGCTCGAACCCGGCCGCGAACTGCCCGCCATCCGACGTCCAGGTGCCGGCGTTGGGGATAGCGCGGAACAGCCCGCCACCCAGCCCGCCGCCGATCTCGGGGTAGCCCGGCTTGAACAGGCAGGGCACATGGACAACGGCGATGCCGTACTGGCGCGCCGCTGCCAGCGCACGCCGGGCGCCCTCCTGCGAACGCGCAAACTGCGCGCGATCCTGCATCAGGCGATCAAGCTTGCCGATGGACGGGTCGAGCCACTCCCGCTGAAACTCAATCATCACCAGGGCGCTGTTGTTCACGTGGTACTCCCTTCCGTCGTTGATGCCGTACGAAGCGCCGCGATCGCGATCGCCGCGGCTTTGGACACATGGGTAACGCAGGCCTGCCACGCGGCGCCGGCGTTGCGCCGCTGGACGGCCATCACGATCTGGCGTAGCTCGGCGACGCTCTCTGCGGGCCGGCCGGGGTGGGCCAGGGTGGTGGCCCGCAGGAGCGCCACACGATCATGGAGAGAGAGGAGCATGGCCTGGATGATGGGATTGCCGGCGCCCGCGAGCAACACCTGATAGAACTCGTCCTTGGCGCGCACCAGGGCACGCTGATCCCTGCTCTCCTGAAGGCGCTCGATCGCCGCGAGACGAGCAGCCAGGGCCTCGATCTGCTCATCACTGGCCCGCTCGGCGAAGAGCTGGCCGGCCAGCCCCTCCAGGGCCGCCCGCACCTCGTAGATCGCCTGGGCCTCGTCGGCGGTGAGTGAGGCAACGACGACGCCCTTATTCGGAACGTTCACTACAAGCTTCTCGGCCTCAAGCTGCCGCAGCACCTCGCGGATCGATGTACGGCTGACGCCCATCAACTCGCACAGCTCACGCTCGATCAGCCGCTCACCGGGACGAAAACGGCCCTCGACGATGGCGCGGCGCACCTTATGGAGCACCTGTTCGCGCACCGGCGCGGCGATCGGTGTAACGAGCAGCGACTCGGTGAGTGGTTCCATGCGAAGCTCCCCTGTGCTATGGGTTGAGGACGGCAAGGACGCGCGCCGGGGCGCCGTCGCCGTCGGCAATCTTGAGGGCTCCGACGAAGAGCTGCATGCGCCGCCCGATGACCTCTTCGAGGTACAGATTTTCGATAATCAGCACCCTGTTGCCGAGCAGGATGTGGTGGACAGGAAAGCCAAAGCCGGGCGGCCGCAAGGGGCCTGGCAGGTCGGGGGTGACGATATCGAGGCCGACGAGGCGAAAGCGCCGCGCGACGATCCATCGGGCCGCGTCGTCGGCGAGGTAGGGGTGATGATCGTAGTCGTGATCCCAGAATTTCGCTCCCCAACCCGTGCGGATCAGCAGCGCATCGCCGGGCTGCGTTGGCGGCGTGGCAGCCTCCAGCTCGGCGGCAGTGATCGGCTCGCCGCCCGCCTTCACGACACTCACGGCCACAGCCGGGCCGTGGAGCAGCTCCAGAGGCAGCTCGTCGATCGTCAGCCCGTCCGGGACGAAGTGGGCCGGCGCGTCGAGGTGCGTGCCGATATGGCTCGCAAACGCAAGCTGGGTGACGCGCAACCCGTGCTCGGCGACGGATGTGATCGGGCGGAACGAGGGCGCCGGGATGGTGATGGCATGTGGCATCCCGTTGCGAAAGGATTGCGACAGATCCTTGAGTTCCATATCGCGCGGCCCTTTCCTCGATAGCTTCGCCATACAATCATACAGAATTTGCCATCTTTGTCAAGCCTCCGGGACGATAAAGGCCCGCTCTTGCCTGGCACAGGGAGCTTGACAGGAAGCCCGCTCTGTAATATTGTATGACAATCCTACCGTCCGTCCCGTCCATCGCCACCGTCGGCATCACCGCGAAAGGAGTGAGCCATGCCCCTCGCCCGGGTGAACGGAACCGAGCTCTACTACGAGCTGCACGGCACTGGCGCACCGATCCTGCTCATCCCCGGCCTCGGCCTCGACCACAGCTACTTCCGCTACGCCATCCCGCTCCTCGCCGCTGAAGCCCGGGTGATCGCCGTTGACCTGCGCGGCATTGGCCGCTCGGCCAGGCCAGCCGGGCCATACTCGGTGGAACTGTGGGCCGCCGATCTCGACGCACTGCTCGAACAGCTCGGCATCCCGCAGGCCCATGTCGTTGGCTCCTCGCTCGGCGGCTGCATCGCAATGCAGCTCGCCTACACGAACCCTGGGCGCGTACGCTCGCTGAGCCTGTTCGCCTCCTTTTCGGAGGTCAACAAGGCCATGACGATCAACTTCACGATGCGGATCAACATCGTGCGCCAGCTCGGCATGGGCGATTTGATCCGCGACCACGTCTCGCTCTGGACGCTCGACCGCAACTTTATCGAGACACCGCGCGGAGAAGAGGCGCTGGCCGGCGTGCTCGCGTCGCTCAGCAACAACAGCCCCGAGCTGTACGCCGAATTCTGCACGGCCCTCTTGCGCTTTGGTCGCCGGCTCCCCGAACAGCAGGGCGAGCCCCTGTTCACCACCCTGCTGCCGTCGATCCCCGCACCGGCGCTGGTGGCCGTGGGCGACGGGGACTTCCTCACTCCGTTGGAGCTCTCGCAGAAGATGGCTGCCGGCCTGCCGAACGCCGAGCTCGTCGTGCTGCCACGCTGCGGTCATATCACCTTTATCGAGCAGCCCGAGGCCAGCACGCGCCTCGTGCTCGATCTGGTCGAGCGGGTCGAGCAGCTCGCGGCGCCATACGGGGCCTGAGCGTATGGAGTACCTGATCGTGCCGCTCTACCTCAAGGCGACCGTGGTCGGCGGGCTGGCAGCCTGGCTCAGCATCATCGCCCTCAACAACAGTGTCGATCCGGGCACCAACATCACGCTGCTCCGGCGTATGTTTCAGATGGAGTTGATTCAAAGCGACCCGGAGATGGGCAACGGTCTTGAACATCGCGCCCTCTCCTGGCCCTGGCTACCGCGCGCAACACTGTATGTCGTCATCGTGGTACAGGTGGTGGTGGCCCTGCTGCTCTGGCGCGGCACGTGGCTGCTCCTGGCGGCAAGCTTCGGCCCGCCAGCACCCGCCGCGATCACGACGGCGATCACCGCGACCAACATCGGCCTGATCGGCTTCGTGGGGTTGTGGCTCTGCTTTATGTGCGGCGGCCTCTGGTTCGGCTACTGGATGAAGCAGGGACCGGTCCAGCAGGTGCATATGAACCTCCTGATGATCGCCATCCTGACCATGCTGCTTGTGAATACCGTCTAGTGGCCAACCACCATGATTGTGCAGGGTCAGGACGCTCCATCGGGGCGCGCAGCGCGATCGCGACCCAGCACAATCACCGGGGTGACCCACCAGGGAGGAGATCAATGGCTGACGAACGCTACGAAAAGGGGCTGGCCCTCCGGCGGCAGGTGCTCGGCGACCGCTATGTAAGCCAGGCGCTGCTGAATATCGATGACTTTAATGCCGACTTTCAGCGCTTTCTCACGGAGTATTGTTGGGGTGATACCTGGGGCCGCGAGGGCCTGTCGCTGAAACAGCGCAGCCTGAATACGCTCTGCATCCTGGGGGTGCTCAACCGGCCCCACGAGTTCGAGGCCCACGTGCGGGGGGCGCTGCGCAATGGCTGCACCCTCGCCGAACTCCGCGAGACACTCCAGCAGATCGCGGTCTACGGCGGGATCCCGGCAGGCGTGGATGCGTTTCGTCTCGCGCGGAAGGTGCTGGCCGAAGAAGAGGAGGGCCGATGATGACGCTCGGGGTGGTAGGTCTGGGGCGAATGGGCGCGCCCATGGCGAGCCGGCTCGTCACCGGAGGGTACCGGGTTGCAGGCTTTGATGTGGCCGGAAGTGCCAACCTTGCGCCCCCGGGCGTGACGCCCGTGGCCAGTATTGCGGCCCTGGCGGCGACCTCCGAGGTCGTTCTGCTGAGCCTCCCGAATGGCACAATCGCGCACGCGGTCTGCAACGCCCTCGCGACGCCCGGAAGCCGCGCCAGGGTGGTCATTGAGCTGTCAACCATTGGCATTGCGGCGGCCAGCGCTTGCGCCGCTACACTCGCGGCCGCCGATATCGCCTATGTGGACGCACCAGTGAGCGGCGGTGTGGCGGGGGCCGCCGGAGGCACCCTCACCTTGATGGTTGCCTGTGACCCCGATCGCTATCGGCTGGTCGAGCCGATCCTACGGCGTTTCGGCAGCAATCTGTTTCACGTCGGCCAGCGAGCGGGCCAGGGCCAGGCGATGAAGCTGCTGAACAACTTCATCTCGGCTACGGCGTTGGCCGCCACCAGCGAGGCGGCGGTCTTCGGCGTGCAGGCCGGGCTCGACCTCGCGCAGATTATCGAGGTGCTGAATGTATCGAGCGGGCGTACGACGGCCAGCAGCGACAAGTTTCCCCGCAGTGTGCTGACAGGGCGTTACGATTTCGGTTTTGCCGCCGCACTGATGACAAAGGACGTCCAGCTCTATTTCGAGAGCTCGCGCGCCGCAGCGGCGCCCGACGGCCTGGCTGAGTCTGTCGCGGCCCTCTGGCGACGCTTCAACATGGCCTGTCCCGATGCCGACATAACCGCCCTCTACCGTTTCCTCGCATCGGAGGAGCGGGCGCAGTAACCGTAGCGAGGCGCCCATCCAACCAGCTGCTCGACCTCTGGCTGCCACCCTGGCCGGCAGCCCGGCTACCGCATTGTCCGGTCGCGTGACCAAGAAAGGGATGGAACCCGTATGGCAAAGCAGCCCCGTTCGCGCTCCCTGGCCACTCTCCGGCAGCTGATCGCCCTGTTGTTCGGCGTCTGGCTCGTAGCAGCCTGTGACGCGATCGCGCCCGCCTCAAACAGCGCCCCGACTACCGCCCCTGCTGCCGCACCCACCGCTGCGCCCACCGAGCCCACAGCGTCTGGCGCCGCTCTCAGCGAGGAAGAGAAAACACGCGTCGCCCGCGAGGCAGGGGCGGCTGCCGCCGGCCCGCAGGTGGCCGTCCCACCGCGCACGCTCGGGGTCGTCTTGCTCTATGGCACCAACGAAGACGTGGTGAGCGTGGCCAACAATATCGCCACGGCGAGCGAGTTGATCGGCTGGGAGACACTCACCTGCGACGGCGAGGGCAACCCTACCAGGATTGCCACCTGTGCCGATAGCCTGCTGGCCCAGCAGATCGACATCCTCGTGACGATCTCGATCGAGCCGGCGATCGTGCAGAAGCAGCTTGCCGACGCCCGCGCCCAGGGTGTGCTCACCGCCTCGGTCGGGGTCAGCGTCACGCCGTCGGAGCTGTTCGACGTCCAGTACGCCCTTGACGAACGCGGCCTCTCGCAACTCCTGGCCTCCTGGCTCATACAGCAGCTTGAGGAGGTGCCCGGCCCCAAGCAGATCGCGCTGCAGACCTTTACGCAGATCCTGGCCGGTAAGGAGCGCGAGGAGGCGTTGAAGGCCGCCCTCGCCGGCACGGAGATCACGGTGGTTGACGAGCATCGCAACGACCTGGCGCGGATCGCCGAGGACGCGCGACGGGCCGCGGAGGCCCAGATCACCGGGTACCCAGAGCTCCATGCGATCTGGGTCGCGCCTAATTTTGGCTTCCCCCACGTGAGCCAGGTGGTAGACCTTCGCTACCAGGGCCGGCAGTTTCCGGAGCGGCCGCTGGTGGTCGGGTTCATCGACAATACCGCCAATATCGACGCCCTTCGCAAGGGCTGGGGCGACGCGCTCGTCTCGCATTCGTACGGCCCCGAGGGCTGGGTGCTGGTTGATCAACTCGCCCAGCACGTAGCACGCGGCGTGTCGTTAGAGCCGGACGTGATGGCCCGCACCGGCGAGATCTATGGGCTGACCTTTTTCTCCCAGACGCTGATCACCCGCGAGAATCTGCCCGAGACGCCCCGACTCCCGCCGCCGGCAGACGTAGCCACCTTCTTTTCAACCAAGTGGGCTGCCGAGTTCACCCGTTAAGCAACCAGCCATCCTCGGCGCTGGCGGGCTGGCATGGCGGCCCGCCAGCGTAACGGAGCGAAGATGAACAAGAGCGATGCCATCCTTCACTCACGGGCGACGAAGCGGCCCGCGTTTTGGGCCCGTCGACCTATTGGCCGTCTACTCACGAACTTTGGCGTCCCGCTGGCCTTGCTGTTCACGGTGGCGCTCTTCAGCCTGCTGCGGCCAGCGGCTTTTCCAACCTGGCGCAACCTCGACGCGATCCTCACCCTGGCCGCACCGCTGGCAGTGACGGCGCTTGGCATCACCGTGGTGCTCGCTCAGGGCGATCTCGACCTGTCATTTGGCTCGGTGATCGGCCTGGCAGGAGCTGTGACCTTCGTGGCGCTGGCTGAAGATCGCTGGGCCCTGGCGTGGCCCGTGGCTCTGCTCGGTGGCCTCCTCGTTGGCGCCCTCGCCGGCGCGATCAATGGCGCCCTCATCGCCTACGTCGGCCTTGCGCCAATCATTACCACCCTCGGCATGAGCACGGCCCTGGTGGGGGTTGAATTTCTCTTCACCGACCAGCAGACCGTGTACGGCAACGTGCCGGAAGCGTTCACCCAGATCGGTCGGGGCGTATGGCTCGGGCTGAACGTTCAGGTCTGGCTGGCCGGGCTGGTCGTGCTGCTGATGTACGGCTTGATGGAGCAGACCGAACTGGGACGCTACTTTTATGCGCTAGGCGGTAACCGCGAGGCCGCGCACCTATCGGGCATCAGCGTCAAGGCGGTACGCATGACCGGCTTCCTGATCTCCGGGCTGGCGGGCGCCCTCACCGGCGTGCTGATCGTCGCCCAGTCGGCCTCGTCGTCGCCCACAGCGGGGGAGCCCTACCTGCTGCCAGCCCTCACCGCCGCCTTCCTCGGCACCTCGATGTTTCGCCAGGGTCAGTTCAATGTGCTCGGCACGACGGTCGGCGTGCTCTTCCTCGGTGTCATCCAGACCGGCCTGATCATGCTGCACCTCTCGACTGCGATTATCAATATCGTGCAGGGCGCTGTGCTCGTCACCGCGATCCTGGTCAGTCGCTTCGGAGCGCGGCCATGAGCCCCCCACCGCTGCTCGATCTCCGCGGCCTCTCGAAGCAGTATCCCGGGGTGCTGGCGGTAGACAACGTGGATCTGCAGTTGTGGCCAGGCGAGGTGATTGGCTTTGTGGGGAAGAACGGCGCCGGGAAGAGCAGTGTGATCAAGATGCTGGCGGGTGTGGTACGACCCGATGCTGGCACGATCATGCTCGATGGCCACGCCGTTGCGCCCCGCAACCCCCACCACGCCAATAGCCTGGGGCTGGCCTTTGTCTTTCAGGAGTCGTCCGTGGTGCCGAACCTTACGGTGGCCGAGCACGTTATGTTAGGGCTTGGCTTCCCGCGTCGCGCTGCCGCCCTGATCGACTGGCGCGCGCTCCACGCACAGACGCGGGAGCTGCTGGCGCGGCTCAACGCCGCCCTCGATCCGGCGGCGCTGGTGGGGCATCTGTCGGTGGCCGAACAGCGCCTCGTGATGATCGCGCGGGCCATCGCCCAGCGAGCGCGGTTCCTGGTGCTCGACGAGCCGACCGCCTCGCTAACGGACGGCGAGGCCCAGCAACTGTTCACGGTGGTGCGTCGCCTCAGCGCAGAGGGGGTGGCTGTCCTCTACGTTTCCCATCGGCTCGACGAGATCTTCGCGCTGACGAGCCGGGTCGTCGTCATGCGTGATGGGCGGGTGGTGGCGAAGGCGCCAACCGCCGAGCTCAGTCGGGCCGAGCTGGTCGCCCAGATCACCGGGGTGTCCGGCGACCGGCTCCGGCCGCGACCATCCCCGCCCGCCGCCACGACGGAGTTACTGCGGGTGGAGAACCTTACGGTGCCGGGTCGGGTGGAGGCAGCCAGTTTTACACTCCACGCCGGCGAGATCCTGGGGATCGCGGGACTGGTTGGCGCGGGGCGCAGCGAGTTGGTGCGGGCGATCTTTGGGGCCGAGCCGGGAGCGCGGGGCCGGATCGCTGTGCGTGGGCAGTGGCGGTCGATTGCCTCGCCGCGTGACGCCCTCGCGGCGGGTATCGCGCTGCTACCAGAGGATCGCCGCACCCAGGGCAACCTCCTCAACTTCAGCGTGCGCTTCAACGTGACCCTCGCCGCCCTATCAAACCATCGCCACGCGCCCTGGCTCCCCTTGCCCTCTCGCCGCAGTGAGCAAGTGGCCACCCAGCAGCTTGTCGAGCGCCTGTCGGTGCGAACTCCGCACGTCGAGCAGCCGGTGGGCCTGCTCTCCGGTGGCAACCAGCAGAAAGTGGTCCTGGCGAAGTGGCTGCATCACGGCGCCGACGTGTTTCTCTTCGACGAACCGACCCACGGCATCGACATCGAGGCTAGAGCGGCGGTCTACCAGGTGCTAGAGGAGTTGGCCGCCTCGGGGAAGGGCGTGATCGTTATTTCGTCAGAGTTTGGCGAGCTGGCCGGCGTATGCCACCGGGCGCTGGTGCTGCGCGAGGGCCGGATGGTGGCTGAGCTTGCTGGCCCAGAGCTGAGCGAGGCCGCGCTGGTTCAGGCCTGCTTCGGTGCCTGAACCCGGACAGCAGCGCGATCAGCGGATCTGGCTTGAGGAGGCTGTGGGTGGGTGTCCCGGCGCCACGCTGGGGACATAGCCATGGGCGCGGAACCATGCGACCGCATCGCGCAGGGTCTCCTCGACTGGCCGGAAGCGCACGCCGAGCTCGCGCTCAGCCCGCACGCTCGACGCGGCGAAATCGCTCTGGAGCGCATGCACTGCTACCCGGGTGAGCGCCGCGGGCCGGCCCGTCAGCCGGGCTGCGGCTTCGGCGCCATACGCCATCGCAAAGGCCACGGGAAACGACACACGGACGCGCGGCGCTGGAATGCCCGAGACCCGCTCCAGGGTCCGCATGATCTCCGCGATCGAGACCATGCGCTGGCTCACGATGTAGCGGCCCACGGCGTGCTCCACGCGAGCAGCCTGTAGCATGGCCGCCGCAACATCACGCGAGTCGACAAAGGGGACGCTACCGGGTAGCACCACCGGCAGCTTCCGCTTTAGGAAGTCGATCACCACCTGGCCGAAGCCGGTTGGCGCGGCATCGCCCGGCCCCCACATCCCACCGGGCAGGATCTGGATGAGCCGAAGGCGCTGCGCGCGCACGCTCGGCGTGGAGAGCCATTCAGCGATCGCCCGCTCTGCGGCGATCTTGCTCTGGAAGTACGCATTGGTGCTCTGGTCGTTGGCCGGGGCCTGTTCGTCGAAGCGTGCCCCGCCGGCTGGCCGGCGCAGCACACCCAGCGCGCTGGCGTAAACAATAGTGGCAACTCCGGCCCCCAGCGCGCGCTCGAACAGACGCAGCGTGCCGTCGACGTTGATCCGGGTCATGCGTGTGTGGTCCGCGCCGGTGACGAACGATTCGCGGAAGTAGGCCGCAGTGTGGAAGAGGATATCCGCTCCCTGGAGTTGCGCGGCAAAGGCCTCGACATCGGTCATGTCGCCAGGAACCAGCTGTACGTCGCCGGGAAGATAGCGCCGGGCCTTCTCGATCGAGCGGACGAGGGCGCGCACCTGGTATCCCTCGGCCAGGAGCTGCGCGATCAGGTTACTCCCGAGTTGTCCGGTGGCGCCAGTGACAAACGCGGCTCTGGTGATCATTGATTCCTTCCTTCATTCATGGCTGCTGCCTGTCGATGCACTTCGCTCGCTTACTAGTTACTAGCTTTCTAGCGATATGGACGCACATGAGCGCAGCGACAGCGCCTACCGGCCCCCGTCCGGACACGGCGCACTGCGTCTATACCGCTGCTACGAACGGCGGCCCACCGGCCTCGGCGCGCGCCTCGCCTCAGCCTGTTGGCGGCGTCTCACCGACATTCCGGGTCACCCGGCCCAGCCAATCAGCCAGCACCGTGGCCTCTGCCGGGCTGAAGCCCTGGAGGAACTGGCGGGTAAATTGGGCCTGAACCTCTAACAAGCGCTCTCGCAACTCCAGACCACGCTCCGATGGAACCACCCAGTTCATGCGCGCATCAGTCTCACTAACGCGCCGCTCAACCAGGCCGCGATCCACCATTACGTCGAGCACGCGGGTGAGGGTCGCCGAGGTGACGCCAACCAGGTCCTGCAGGCGCCGCTGCTCGGTCGGGCCGTTGGCGAGCAGATGGTTGAGGATGAACAGGTGCGCCGAGGTGAGCCCATGTGGCGCAAGCTGCTCGTCCAACGCTTTGCGCGCCGTGTGGTAGGCACGCTTCAGTGCAATGATCGCGTCGTGCATGACACCGCAAACGCTAGAAGGCTAGTAATCTGAGCATAGCACGGCAAGCCTGGCCTGTCAAGCGACTGTTGGGCGCGAGCGTGGCTTGTACCCGGGCACAACGCCCACCCGCAGCAGTCGCCGAAACCGAGAAGCCGGCTTCACGGATGACGATCGTCACCACCCGAGTGATGACCACTCGCACTTCAGCTCGTCGGGCTCCCGCTGTATGCTCCCGGTAGCTAACGCTGCCGTCACGTGGAGCTGGATACGCTACAGGAGGAGCCCCATGCAGCAGCCACAGATAGTGCTCCGAGAGCTGGAGGTGCGCTACGGCCCGCTCCATGCGGTTCGTGGGCTGAGCTTCAGCGTCGGTCGGGGCGAGATCTTCGGGATGCTCGGCCCCAACGGCGCGGGCAAGTCGAGCACCCTGGCCTGCATCACCGGCCTCGTCCGCCCCAGCGCCGGTCAGGTGACCGTCGCCGGCCACGATGTCGCCACTGCTCCCACGACCGTCAAGGCCCTGCTCGGCGTGCAGCTGCAGCGCTCCGCGCTCTTCGCCGAACTGACGGTCCTGGAGCTCGTCGGGCTGTACGCCGCGCTCTACGATCGCTACCCATCGCGCGGCGAGGCCCTGGCGCTGCTGCGCCGCTTCGGCCTGGCCGAGAAGGCCAGCGCGCGCCCGCGCAAGCTCTCGGGCGGCCAGCAGCAGCGCCTCGCCCTGGCCCTCGCCCTGGTCAACGACCCCCAGGTCGTGCTGCTCGACGAGCCGACCAGCGCGCTCGACCCCCAGGCTCGGCGGGCGGTGTGGCGCGAGGTGCGCCGGCTGCGCAACGAGGGCCGTACGGTGCTGCTCACCACCCACTCCATGGACGAGGCCGAAGAGCTGTGTGACCGGGTGGCGATCATCGACGAGGGGCGGCTGCTGGCCCTGGGCACGCCTGCAGAGCTGGTCGCCCGCCACGCCCCACCGCCGGGCCCGCGCGAGGCCGGACAGCGCAGCTTGAACCTCGAAGACGTGTTTCTGACCCTCACCGGCCGCTCACTGCCCGTCGCCGCGAGCGCCGCCGATGAAGATGCCGCCTGGCTTGTTGGGACCGCCTGACCACAATGATAAGGACCATGAACATGAATCGCACGCTCATCGCCATGTCATTCGCCATCGCCGGGGTGATCTGCTCGATGGCGACTTCCGCCGGCCTGCTGCCGCAACCGATCGGCGGGTTCGCCGCCGCCGTCCTCTTCCTGCTCTCCGGTACCGCATGGTGGATTCCCTTTGGCGCGAACCAGCGTGAGGATCTCGGCGAAAGCCGTGGCAACCAGCCCGACCGCGATGATCGGGGGAGGCTGTGATGCGCCGCCTTGTCACCCTGTTCCGCATGCTCCTGCTCATGGAGCTGCGCCACCCGTCGGTGCTCTTCTGGAACTTTGCCTTCCCGGTGGGCCTGCTGCTGCTCAACAGCCTGATCTTCGCCGGGCAAGGGCCGGAGCGGGGCGCCGCCGTGGCCTGGCTCACCGCCGGCATCGTCGTGCTCAATATCATGGGCGGGGCCTTCCTGGGCGACGCAGGCTGGCTCGTTAGCGTCCGCGAGCAGGGCATCCTCCAGCGGGTGCAGGCCAGCCCGCTGCCGCCCGCCGTGCTCATCCTGGCTTACACCGGCGTGCGGCTGCTGCTGGTGCTGCTCCAATCGGCGCTGATCACCGCCGTGGCCGTAGTCGCTCTCGGCGCCCGCTTCGCCCCGGCTGCCGTGCTGCTGGCGGGCGTCGTGGCCCTGGCGGGCGCCCTGGCCTTCGTGCTGCTCGGACAGGCCATTGCCGCCCTGGCCCCCGGCGCGGGCGCGGCCTCCGCAGTGGGCAATGTGATCTACTTCCCGCTGATGTTCATCTCGAACCTGTTCCTGCCTACCGCGATGCTCCCCGGCTGGCTGGCCGATGCGGCCCGCTGGACCCCCGCCTTTATGCTGGTGGACCTGGTGCGCCCGGCGCTGACGGGCGCGGGCGCGGTGCAGGCCACCGCCCTCAACCTCGCCGGCCTCACACTCTTCGGGCTGCTCGGGCTGCTCGTCGCCGCCCGCTGGTTCCGCTGGGAACCGTGGCGATAGGGTATGATAGTGGCGCCAGGTTTGAGACGCGGAGGGAGCGTGCCGTGAGCGAGCCGCAGCCGGCCGAGCAGCGCCTCTTCGGCGACCGCATGCTGGAGCGCATGCCGCTGATCTGGACGATCGTCTACTACGCCTCGATCGCGATCAGCCTGCTCTGGGCCACCCGGGATCGCGACGACCCCCTGAGGGGCTGGGAGCTCGTCGCCGCGTTCGGGCTTTGCGCTACGAGCGCGGCGCTCTTCCTGCTGGTCTACTGGCCCGAGCGCAACTGGCCAATGCGCCCGCGCCAGGCCCGCGCCTACTTCACCCTGCAACTGCTTATCTTCGCGGCCCTGCTGGCCCTGAGCAGCTCATTCTTCGGCCTCGGCTTCGCCTTCATGGGTCAGACCTTCGGCGCGCTGCGCCCGCGCTGGTGGGCGACGGTGCTGGTGCCGCTGCTCGCGCTCCTCGCCGGGCCGCTCGGCTGGGCCGAAGCCGTGCTTCGGGCTGAGTGGGCCAGCATCGCCACCTTCGCGTTGATGATCGGCGTCTGGCTGTTGGCCGGCGCGCTGCTGACGGTGCTGTACGGCCAGCGCTACCGGCTGCTGGAGCTGGTGGCCGAGCTGCGGCGGGCCAGGAGCGAACTGGAGGCCGCCGCCGCCCAGCAGGAGGAACTGGCCATCCTGCGCGAGCGCACCCGGCTGGCCCGCGAGATGCACGACAGCCTCGGCCACGCCCTGGTGGCGGTGAACGTCAAGCTGGAGGCCGCCCAGCGCCTGTACCGGGTGGACGCCGCCCGGGGCGACGCCGAGCTTGAGGCCACCCGCGCCCTGGTGCGGGCGACCATGGGCGAACTGCGACGCTCACTCGCCGACCTGCGGGCCCCCACAGGCGACCACCACGACCTGCCGGCGGCGCTGCGGCGCCTGGCCGCCGAGGTCACGGCCCGTGGCGTGGTCGCCGTGCGCGTGGCCGCCCCGGAGGCCCAACGGCCCCCGCCACAGGTCGCCGAGGCCCTGTTCCTGATCGCCCGCGAGGCCCTGGTGAACGTCGAGCGCCACGCCCGGGCACGGCAGGCCGCGCTCACCCTCCAGCACGATGGCCACAGCTGGCGCATCGAGGTGGCCGACGACGGCATCGGCGTACGCCCGGCCGACCTGGGCAAACCTGGCCACTTCGGCGTCGTTGGGATGCGCGAGCGGGCCGACGCCCTTGGCGGGCACGTGGCGATCACCGCGCGCTCGGAAGGCGGGACCCTGGTGGCGGCGCATATCCCGAGTACGGCAATGGTGGGTGCATGAGCGACATTCGCGTGTTGATCGCCGAGGACCAGGCCCTCATGCGCGACGGTCTGCGGACGATCCTGGAGCTGGAGGAGGGCTTCGCCGTAGTCGGCACGGCCGTTGACGGCGAAGAGGCCGTCGCACTTGCGCTGCGGCTGCAGCCCGACATCGTGCTGATGGACGTACAGATGCCACGGCTGGACGGCGTGCAGGCAACCGCTCGCCTCGCCTCGGCGCTCCCCCGGACGCGGGTGATCATTCTGACCACCTTCGACTATGACGCCTACGTCTTCGAGGGGATCAAGGCCGGCGCCCAGGGCTACCTGCTCAAGGACACCCCCGCCCCCGAGCTCCTGGCCACGATCCGGCAAGTTCACGGCGGCGAGAGCATTGTGCAGCCGAGCGTGGCGATGCGCCTGATCTCCGAGTTCAGCCGGGGCGGCAGCCAGCCACAGCCGGAGGGCGAGCCGCTCAGCGAGCGGGAACGGGAGATCCTCCGGCTGATCGGCGACGGGCGCAGCAACCGCGAGATCGGGCAGGAGCTCGCACTGGCCGAGGGCACCGTCAAGAACTACGTCTCGACCATCCTCGACAAACTTCACGCCAACAATCGCGCCCACGCCGCTCGCCTTGCCCGTGAGCGGGGCTTGATCTGAGCTGCCAGCCGCAATGATGAACGCCGGCCCAATGCCGCTCCCACAAGCGGAACACGACGTGACCTGATGGTCCGTATAGGGGCCAACGAGCGGCGCATGCTCCCGGTTATTCAGCGCGGCGCCAGCTTCGCTCCGAATAGCGACAGCCTTGAACGGGAGGCCGGGCCGGCAGGGGAATGGCCACGGGCGGACCTGCGGCGGCGGTTGCGTAGCGTTGCCCAAGGGTCTCGCGCCGTTGACACCGGGCTGCCAGACTGCTAGATTGAACGCACAGTTCGAGCCGGCACACCGCCAGCGCCCTCCGCTCGCTCGCCGGCAGAAGGGCACCCGCCCGTATCCACTACCACGGTTGAAGTGCTTGTCCCGCTGCCCGGCCTCGCCGACCCGGCCGATCCGTTCCGGTACGGCTGGCGTTACGTGCAGCACGATGCCGGCGCCGGCGCCGCTACCTCTGCACCATCTTCGAGGCCCGGCTGGCCAACGACCCGCAGGCCCTCGTGCTGGACGACGTGCGCGTGAAGTGGGATCGGCCCGAGCTGAAGCCGCACGGCCCCGACATTATGGTCGTCCTTGATGAGCCCGCGCCGGAAGCGTAACGATCTGCCAGCATCCCTGCCGGCCCCATCCGGATCACCCGCACACTGTGGGACCAGGACACCCGGGCGAATGAGCGTATCCTCAGGAGCCCGCGCGGGCGGGCTTCGCGGCCCCCTAGCCGGGCGCTTCAGCGCCACGGCCCGCAGGAAGCCCCCCGCAAGCGTCTCGCGCAGCAGTGCCTCGACCAGGGCACGTTGACCGGGGTGGGATTGCGAAGAGGCGCTGGCCCGGGCCGCCCGGGGGGCCGAGAGCTCATCGCGGCGTGGGAGCGGTCGTTCGGTGCCATCCCGCCAAAACGGGGCTCACACATACACCGGCCCGCCGTCGCGCGTAGCCACGTACAGCACCGGCACGTACCACGGGCCGTCCTGGGTTTCGGTGACATAGAGCTCGTCGCGGGCGCGGCCCACGGCGGCCTGGGCGCTGCGCCCGGCGGCGAGGGCGTTGTAGATCGCGGCGCTGGCCCGCAGCGCCGACCCGACGCGCAGGCCCAGTTGCATGCCGGCGACGATCGGCACGCCGAGGGCGCTCAGGGCCGGCGCGACGCCGGTGAGCAGGCTGTCCGCGCCGCCGGTGATCCCGGCGCTCTGCCCGCCTCGACAGGACGCGAGCAGCACCATGCGCGCGCCACGCAGGGCCACGGCGATTTCGTCGGCGCTGACCGGATCTGCCGAGGCGCCGTTGCCAATGGGATCGAGCATCAGCACACCGCGCCCGTCGGTGTACCAGCCGTGGCCGGTGAACTGCACGATATCCGGTGGATTGCGCATGGCCCGGGCCAGGTCGGCGCGGGTGACCGGGCTGATCTCGGTGATCTCCGCTGTCCCGGCGGCGCGGAGCTCGGCCCAGAGCGCGGCGAGTTCGCGCTGGATCTCGGCGAGTTCGCCGGGCGCGCGCCGCACCTGCGGTGTGAGCGCCAGGATGCACAGCGAACGGTTGCTTCGCTCGCTTAGCGGCGGCAGCGGGTCGGGGCGGTCGAGGTGGCGCGTGAGGATCAGGCCGGGTGTAGCACTGAGCAGTAGCGGCGCCGGGACGTCCGCCCAGAGCAATTCCCACGGCAGCGCGGCGAGCTCTACGGCAGCCGGATCGAGCAGCAGGCGCAGCGCCGGCGCGGGGAGCTACGCTGGCTTCGATGGCTTCCCCAGCACGGCGCAGGGCCGCCCCTGCGCCGCACGATCGAGTTGCCGTGGCGGCTACCGCCCACAGGTCGCTGCGCACTCAACGCGCACGGGCAGGTCGGGAAGGTTGCTTGCAACGTTTCGTCACCGGTATGCTCTCGTGCAGCCGGCCGGAAGACCCTTGCCGGTTGCCGTGAGCGCGGGCGTCTCGTCCCGCTCGGCAACCGATGCTTTACACCACATCCAGGGATTGCTATAATCACGATGTATCGTGAAGGACTGTGCAACGTATGGGGCGACTGGCCCGCCACATCTGGCTGCGAATCCGGCCCTCGTTACGCTCGGCGCACTTCTCGCCGAGCGTCGCTGCGATCATCGTGCTGACCCTCGCGATATTGAACCCACTCGCCTGCGTCATTCACTGCGCCACGCTGGATGCGCGCGCGCTCCAAGCCCACACCCATGGCACCGGTGTCGAAGCAGGCGCCGCCTTTCTGTGTGAGCTATCGGCGCTGATGAGCCAGCCGCCCACCGCAGTCGCGGCTGAGCAGATCTCCCTTCCGCTGCTTGCCGTCAGCTCCCTGCCTCGCGCTGTCTACGAGGGGGTCGCCCTGGCAGCCTTTGCGCTGCCGCTCCTCGTGCTCCTCGTCGGGTTCCGCCCACCCCGGGCCACGCCCATCGTGAGCTACCGCACGTCCCCTCCCTGCCCGCGGGC
>SFCB01000041.1 GCA_004367505.1 Chloroflexi bacterium OHK40
CCTGCATCCTCAACCAGCTCGCCATCCGCTTCGAGGGCCGCTTCCCGCTCAGCTAATTAGGGAAAAGGAGACCGTTTACACAACCTACTTGACAGACCCGCTCTCCTGTTCCAGGATGCTCACTATAAAACCGTCTGGGGCCGTACAAAGGTTACGCCTGGCACAGCCCTCGCAGGCGCGTCCCTGTACCCTTGCATATGAGTGTCATTGAATTCCGCAACGTCTCCAAGCGCTTTGCCCGCCACCGCGAGGAGCGCAAGACGATCCAGGAGCGGGTGATCGGCCTGCTGCGCCCACGCCCACCCGCCGACTCGTTCTGGGCCTTGCGCGAGGTGAGCTTCAGCGTGGCACAGGGCCAGAGCCTCGGCCTGGTGGGCCACAACGGCGCTGGCAAGAGTACCGCCCTCAAGCTGATCACGCGCATCCTTGAGCCCACCAGCGGCAGCGTGCGTACCCGTGGCCGTATCGCCGCCCTGCTCGAGCTCGGCAGCGGCTTTCACCCCGAGCTCAGCGGCCGCGACAACGTCTTTCTCTACGGCTCGCTGATGGGCGTGAGCCAGCGCGAGATGCAGGCGAAGCTCCCCGAGATCGCCGCCTTCGCCGATATTGGGGACTTTCTCGACACGGAGATCAAGCACTACTCCTCCGGGATGTATACCCGCCTCGCCTTCGCCGTGGCCACCGCAGTGGACCCCGACATTCTGATCACCGATGAGGTGCTCGCCGTGGGCGACGAGGCCTTCCAGCGCAAGTGCATGGAGCGGATCTACGGCTTCCGCCGCGCCGGCAAGACGATTATCTTCGTCTCCCACGCGCTCGATGTGGTGCGCTCGCTCTGCGATGTGGCCGTCTGGCTCGACCACGGTCGCCAGATGGCCAGCGGCCCCGCCGGCCCGGTGATCGATGCCTACCTCGCCGACGTGAACCGTCGGGAAGAGGAGCGTCTCGCCGCCGAGCGCCCGCGCGACACCCCCCCCGAGGGCCACGCCAGCCCCTTCCGCCGGGGCACCCGTGAGGTGGAGATCACCCGTGTGCAACTGCTCGACGCACAGGGCGCCGAGCCCGCTGTCTTTCACACCGACGCGCCCCTCACCGTGCGGATGCACTACCTGGCCCACACCCCTGTGCGTAGCCCCGTCTTCGGCGTGGGCATCTTCCACGAGAGCGGCACCTGGCTCACTGGCCCCAACACCGGCTTCGACGGCTTCCCCATCCCCGTCGTGGACGGCGAGGGCTATGTGGACTACCACATTCCTAGCCTGCCGCTGAACACCGGCCGCTACCAGGTGAGCGCGGCCGTCGTGGACAGCTCCCAGACCCACGTGTACGATCTCCACGACCGCCTCTATCCCCTCGTGGTCCACAGCCCCGGCCGCGAGCTTTACGGGATGATGGCCATCCCGGGAACGTGGTCGTGGAAGGGGTGATTCCAGGTGGATGGGGCCACACCATAGCGTGCGATATCTCGACGGCCCCACACCACCACACCGGGCGTGGGAGCACTACGAGGCTGAGGGGGCGACTCCGAACCCGAGCGGCGCCGGCGCATGAATCTGGCATGAACGAGATGATGCATTGAGCACAGGTAATCTGTTCGACGAGCACTACTACGCAACCGGCCTCGGCCTGCCCTACCGGCGTGATGAGCGCTGGCTGGCCTTCTTCGACGGGATCGCGGCGCGGATCGTGGCGGAGATCGACCCTCGCTCAGCCCTGGACGCCGGCTGCGCCCTCGGGATGCTGGTGGAGCGACTGCGCGCGCGGGGGGTGGACGCGGAGGGCGTAGACATTTCGAGCTTTGCGATCGGCCAGGCCCATCCATCGGTGCGGCCCTTTGTGCGCGTGGGTTCGGTGGCCGAGCCCTTTGGCCGCCGCTACGACCTGATCGTCTCGATCGAGGTGCTTGAGCACATGCCCCGCGCCGAGGCGGAGCAGGCCGTGGCCAACTTCTGCGCCCACAGCGATGACGTGCTCTTCTCCTCATCGCCCCACGACCATAAAGAGGCGACCCACTTTAATGTCAACCCGCCCGAGTACTGGGCCGAGCTCTTCGCTCGCCACGGGCTCTTCCGCGATGTGGAGTTCGACGCCTCGTTCATCACGCCCTGGGCGGTACGCTTTCGCCGCCGCGCCGACCCGCCCCACCGCGTTGTGCGCGCCTACGAGCGCCGCCTGGCCGAACTGTTGCGCGCGAACACCGATCTGCGCCAACTGGCCCTGGAGCAGCGCGAGCAACTGGCCGGCGCTGAGGCCCGTGCCGCCGCCGGTACCTTGCGGGCAGAGGCCGCTGAGCGCCGCCTGCACGCGGGAGCCGAGGACGCTAAGCGCCGCCTGCGCGAAGCCCTGGCGACCCACGCTGCTCACGCCGCCGAACTCCAAGCCTACGCCGCGCGGCTCGAAGCCGAACTGGCCGCCAAGAACGCCCACATCGCCCGGCTCGAGGAGCTCGTGCGCCGCCTGGAGAACGGTCGGGTGATGCGCCTGCTCAGGGCGGTCGCGCGGATGCGCTCAGGGCGGAGCCCCGCCGTGGCCGCCCCTCCGCCGCCCGCTCCCCAGGCCCCCAATCCCCAGGTGC
>SFCB01000024.1 GCA_004367505.1 Chloroflexi bacterium OHK40
CATCACACTCCTTGGCTTGTGAGGTCCTATGCACCCTCATTTTGCCATTGTGATGCGCTTTTCGCCAATCCTATCTCGGTGTTACGTACCCCTGTAAGGGTCAGCCAGCGGGGAGGAGCCCGATCGTGCGGGCAATGGCCACGGCCTCGCGGCGGCTGGCAACGCCGAGCTTGTCGTAGATCGCGGAGGTATGCTTGCGCACCGTATTGACGGTGACGACCAGCCGTGTCGCGATCTCCTCGTTTGACCAGCGTTCGGCGAGCAGGACACTCATCCGGGGCAGGGCACAGCCAGCGTGGGCGATGGCGCCCGCCAGGTAGGCCAGCAGTCGCACCGAATCCTGGTCGAACTCGTCGAGGGAGAGCCAGGCAACCGGCCGGGAGGTGGTGGCGAGCCACTGGGCCACCAGGGTGGACTTGCCAAAGCCGGCGGGGGCGACAACGAGGGTGAGCCGGGGCGGAGGTGGCGCTGCGAGCTCGTCGAGCAGCCGTGCACGCGCGATCCAGCCTGGCCGCGACGCTGGCGCCACGAGCTTGGTTGGGATCAGCCGCTGCGTCAAGCGCCGTGTTGCCATACTCCTCCGCTTCGGACGGATCATCCCAATTGAGCCCGAGGACCTCACAAGGCCGGCGGCAACCTCACCACGCGACCGCGCCCACGCACGGGGTGTTGTGACGCTGTGGAGCTACCGACGCGGGATGCTATGTGTCGTGGGTCGCGGAAGTATACGGCACTTTGAAGCATTGGGCAACGCCGGTGGCGGAAGATACTCCTTTTTGTGTGACGTAGCTTGCCTCCCTACGTCATACACTCTGCGATGACACACCGGAGAGGGTTGATGCCGGCAGGTGGTCCGAACCGGACCGCGCGCCATGTGCGCGGCGCCCATTGTGGCAGGCGGTGGTGCTGTGCTGTCGCCCCACGCGGGGCGGTCTGGCCAATCCAGAAGGAGGAGCTTGTGGCCTCGCTGACAGTCTTGAAGTTTCCGACCGAGGGCGGCGCGGAGCAGGTGCTGAGCACGCTTGAGAGCCTGCAGAAGCAGCAGTTGATCACCATTCTGGACGCGGCGACCGTTACGTGGCCCGAGGGCAAGAAGAAGCCGCGAATTCGGCAGCTCTACAATCTGACAGGCGCCGGCGCGCTGAGCGGCGCGTTCTGGGGGATGCTCTTTGGCCTGCTCTTCTTCATGCCCTTCGTGGGGGCGGCCATCGGCGCCAGTATGGGCGCGCTCACCGGCGCCTTTGCCGACGTGGGGATCGACGACGCCTTCATCAAGGAGGTGCAGAGCAAGGTAACGCCGGGTACGTCGGCGCTCTTCCTCATGAGCACCGGCGCCGTGCTCGACCGGGTGAGCGAAGCGCTCAAGGGCCAGCCCTTCGAGCTGATCGCCAGCAATCTCTCGGCCGACCAGGAGGCGAAGCTGCGGGAGTACTTCAGCGAGAACTAAAGCAGGCTGCCACCATCATGCGGCTGCAGGCGCAGCGACATAGCGTGCTGCCTCGATGAGGTGCCGATCGAGAACGGCGGTTTCAATCAGCAGCCGCCCCGGCCCGGTGCCAGGCTCCCCGCGTGGCGCCGGGCTGCCCCCTAAGAGGGAAGCGCGTATGGCCAGCAAGTCCGTTTCACCGCCCACAGCGAGTGCCGTGGCCCAGGCTTCGTGGCTGCCGCTGGTCGTGATTATGCTCGCCCAGCTCCAGATGGGCTTCAATGTCAATGCCCTGCCGGTCTCGATCGGGCCGATCGTTGACGAGTTGAACACGCCGGCGACCGCCGTGGGGACGGCGATCGTCGTCTATTCATTATTTGTTGCTGCTTTTGTCATGCTGGGCGCCAAGCTGAGCAAGCTGCTCGGCGCACGGCTCCTCTTCCAGGTGAGCGCTGTGGCCCACGGCGTCTCCATGGGCATGATGGCGGTAAGCACCGACGCCAACACCATGAATACCGCCCAGGCGATCGCCGGTGTCGCCGCTGCCGCGCTGGTGCCGACGCTCGTGGTGCTGATCGCCGCGAACTACCAGGGCCGCCAGCAGGAGCAGGCCCTCGGCGTGCTGGCGAGCGCTCCCGCGATCGCCAGTGGGCTGGCATTCGTCATCGCCGGGATCCTCAGCACGCTGCTGAGCTGGCGCTACTCCTTCGGGCTGCTGCTCTTCATGTCGATCGCCGTGCTCATCCTGAGCTTCAGGCTCAAGCCGGTGCCGCGCATCGCGGGTGTGAAGATCGATCTGGTGGGTGTTGTGCTCTCTGCCGCTGCCATCGGGCTCGTCCTGATGGGCTTCAACAATATCAACACCTGGGGCCTGCTGCTGGCAAAGAGTGCTGCCCCCTTCACGGTGCTCGGCCTGTCGCCGGCTCCGCTGCTGATCGCGCTCGGGATCGTCTTCGGCCAGGGCTTCTTCGCCTGGTCCGAGAAGCGCATGGCCGATGGTAAGACGCCGCTGCTGGCGCCCGAGGTGCTCGACTCGACCGAGGAGCAGAGCGCCGTGTACGCCTTCCTCGTGGCCGGCGGCCTGGGTCCGGCCGTCGCCTTCCTCATCCCCCTTTACATCCAGATTGTCCAGGATCGCAGCCCGCTCTTCACGGCGATTGCGATCTTGCCCTACACGATCGCGATCGCGGCGGCGGCCATCCTCACGGTGCGGCTCTATGACCGCCTGACCCCGCGGCGGCTGGGGGTGGTCTCCTTCATCTTCGTCGCGCTCGGGCTGGTGCTCATCGCCTTTACGATCTCGAATAATTGGGGGACGCTGCCGGTGATCATCGGGCTAATCGTCGTCGGTCTCGGCGAGGGCACCCTGCTGACCTTGCTCTTCAATGTGCTCGTCTCGGCGTCGCCCAAAGAGCTGGCGGGCGATGTCGGCGCGCTGCGTGGCGTGGTGAACAATGTCTCATCGGCTCTGGGTACCGCTCTCGGCGGGGTGGTGGCCGTCGGCCTGCTCGGCTTGATCATCACCACCAGCTTCAGCCAGTCGAACCTTCCGGCCGCCCTGGAGCGCGAGATCAACTTCGACACGATCAACTTCGTGAGCAACGACCAGCTCCAGGAGGTGCTTGCGGGCACTTCGGCTACCCCGGCTGAGGTTGAGGAGGCTGTGCAGATCAACGAATCGGCGCGCCTGCGGGCGCTGCGGGCGGCCTTTCTGATCCTCGCCGCGATCGCGCTGCTGGCGATCTTCCCGGCCAGCCGGCTGCCGAACTATGTGCCGGGTGAGGTTCCACCAGTCGAGGCGGCGCCAAAGCGCAGCACCAGGCGGCCAGCACCGGTGGCCTGAGAAGGAGGAAACGGCGATGACGAGCGCAAGCGATGCCGCGCGGAGCTACTCCCGCGAGTACGGGGCGCGCTTCCAGCAGGAGCTCTTCGAGTTGCTGCGTATCCCCAGCCTGAGCGGCGATCCGGCCCGCGCGGGCGATGTGCGCCGGGCCGCCGAGTGGCTGGCAGCCCACATGCGCGGGCTCGGTCTTGCCAACGTCCAGGTGATGGAGACGGCGGGCCACCCGGTGGTCTACGGCGAGTGGCTCGGCGCAGGCCCGCAACGGCCCACCCTGCTGGTCTATGGCCACTACGATGTGGTGCCCGCCGAACTGGCTGATGGCTGGCGGACCGACCCGTTTGAGCCCGTGGTGAAGGACGGGCGGATCTACGCTCGCGGCGCCACCGACGATAAGGGCCAGCTCTTCATCCACGTCAAGGCGCTGGAGGCCTACCTGCAGACGAGCGGGGCCGCGCCCGTGAATGTAAAGTTCCTCATCGAAGGCGAGGAAGAGGTCTCCTCCCCGAACCTGCGCCCCTTCATCGAGGCCAACCTGGAGTTGCTGAAGGCCGATGTCTGCGTGATCAGCGACTCGTCGATGCGCGCGATCGAGGAGCCGGCAATCACCCACAGCCTGCGCGGCATGACCTACATCGAGCTCGAAGTTCAGGGGCCGACCGACGACTTGCACAGTGGGTTCTGGGGCGGCGCCACCCATAACCCGGCCCTGGCGCTGGTGGAGATCCTGGGCAAGCTCTACAACCCCGACCATACTATCGCGGTGCCCGGCTTCTACGATGACGTAGTGCCGCTCACTCCGGCAGAGCGGGCGATGATCGCGAAGAATCCGCTCAGCGAGGAGCAGTTCAAGCAGGCGACCGGCGTTCCGGCCACCTGGGGCGACGCGAACTATACGATCCGCGAGCGCGTCTCGGCGCGGCCAACCCTCGATATCAACGGCATGTGGAGCGGCTGGAGCGGTCCCGGCCCCAAGACGATCATCCCGGCGCGGGCCGGCGCCAAGCTCAGCTCGCGGCTGGTGGGCAACCAGAACCCCCACACGATCTTCCAGCAGCTCAAGCGCTACATCGAGTCGATCACGCCGCCGACCGTGCGGGTAGACGTGCGCCTGCTCACCACGGGCGAGCCGGCGCTGATCCCCTTCGATCTGCCTGAGATGCAGGCGGCGGCGCGGGCCTACGAGTTGGGTTGGGGCCATACCCCTGTCTTTACCCGTGGCGGGGGCAGTATTCCCGTTGTCGCCGACTTTTACAACCTGATGCGGATCCCGGTGGTGATGATGGGCTACGGACTGGACGACGACGGTCTCCACGCGCCAAACGAGAGCTACAGTATCGAGATGTTCCAGCGCGGCATCGAGACGGCGATCGTCTACCTTGAGCAGCTGGCGCAGCTTCCACGCCAGAGCCGGGGCTGATCCTTCCCACGCCGGCGCGTGCTGGCGATCGGGTGATGCTTCCACAAGCAGGAGGAGATGGGCATGAGTGAGAGCCCCGTGCAGGTGATCGTGGCGGCCTTCAGCGCCCCGGACGGCGCTGGTAAGCTGATGGACGAGTTGAAGCAGGGCAAGAAGGCCGGGCTGATCGGCATTCAGGATGCCGCCGTGGTGGTCAAGGACGGCGACGGCAAGCTCAAGATCACCAACGCCCGGCGCCGTGGCCGGCGCGGCCTGATCACCGGTGGCGTAGTGGGCGGTCTGCTGGGTTTGCTGGCCGGGCCGGTGGGCCTGATGGCGGTGGGCGGTGGCGCCATCGGTGCCCTGGCGGGCCGGGTGGCCAACGCACCGCTCCGCAACACCATGCAGGATATCGGCGCAAGTCTCACGCCCAATTCGTCGGCGATCGTCGCGGTGATCGAGCATACCTGGGTGGCCCAGTTGGAGCAAGCGCTGGTGGCCGAGGGGGCCAGGGTGGTCCGTGAGACCCTGGCCGCCGATATCGCCGCCCAGCTCCAGGCTGGCGGCAATGTGCTCTACACCGCAGCCGCCGGCAGCGACATGGTCGGCGCCGCGCGGATCGCAGACTCGCCCGAGGGCAGCCGGGTCAGTGGGGTTATCGCCGATAGCGAGGGGGTGCTGATCGCCGATGCGGCCTTTACCGACGAGGTGCCCGAGGACGATGGATCGGCCCCGGGCGAAGCGGCGAGCACGGCGCCCATCACCAGCTGAGAGGCTGGTGGCGGCGGTGCCCCGTCGCCTAACGTAGAGCAATTGAACACATCGCTGGTGGGCTCAGGCGGTGCTGTGGCCTGAGCCCTGCCTGACCCGACGACCGAAAACGGAGCGCCCGGGCCGCTGCCGGTATCGCGCTGGTGCGCCTCGCGCCTGCGCCTTCGCCCAGAGCCTCCGAGGCGCGCTGGCCCCGCGAGGCGCCGACCAGCCAGTAGAGCTCTAACGGTCTGCTTGCAGGAGCCGCAGCATGAGGACAGTCTTTGACGATGAGCTCGCGGAGCGCCTGATGCGCTACGCCCGCATCGACACCCAGGCCGACCCCACCTCGTCCACCACACCCAGCTCCGCAAAGCAGTACGACCTGCTGAACATGCTCGTGGCGGAGCTTGAGCAGCTTGGCGCCCATGCGCTACGGCTGACCGACTATGGCGCCGTGCTGGCCACGATCCCTGCCACCACTACGACGGCGACGCCGACGGTGGCGTTCCTGGCCCACGTCGATACGGCGCCGGGCTTCAACGCCACCGGGGTGAAGCCGATCATTCACCGCAACTACGACGGGGGCGAGATCGTCCTGCCCGATGACCCGAGCGCGGTGCTGTCGCCGAAGAGCCTGCCCTACCTGGGCACCAAAGTGGGCGAGGATATCGTCACGGCGAGCGGCACCACGCTGCTGGGCGCCGACGACAAGGCCGGCGTGGCGATCATCATGGCCATGGCCGGCCACCTGCTGCGGCACCCCGAGATCCCGCACGGCCCGATCCGGATCTGCTTCACGCCGGACGAAGAGATCGGCCGGGGCGTTCACCCGAAGCTTCCGGCCGACCTCCAGGCCGACGTGGCCTACACCCTCGACGGCGCCCACCTGGGCGAGATCGTCTACGAGACCTTCTCGGCCGACGCGGCGACTGTGAAGGTGCAGGGTGTGGCCATCCACCCTGGCTGGGCGCGGGGCAAACTCGTCAACGCGCTGCACCTGGCCGCAAAGATCATCGACACGCTGCCCCATGCAACCCTGACACCCGAGACCACCGACGGGCGTCAGGGGTTCATCCACGTCCACACGCTCACCGGCACGGCAGCGGCGGCAGAGCTCCACTTCATCCTGCGCGACTTCGAGCTAGAGGGGCTGCGCGCCCAGGGCGAGCTGATCCAGCAGGTCTGCGCCGCCGTCCAGGCCGGCGAGCCCCGGGCTCAGATCAGCTGCACCATCACCAATCAGTACCGCAACATGCGCTACTGGCTCGAGCACGATATGCGCCCGGTGGAGTTGGCGCGGGAGGCCTGCCGCCAGGTGGGGGTTGAGCCGTTTTCGGTGCCCGTTCGTGGCGGCACCGATGGCTCACGGCTCACCGAGCTAGGTCTACCCACACCGAACCTCTTTACCGGCATGCAGGAGATCCACGGGCCGCTGGAGTGGGTGAGCGTGCAGGATATGGGGCGCGCCACCCGTATGTGCCTCAAGCTCGCGGAGCTCTGGGTCGGCGAACGCGCGGAGGCGCGGGCCGCGCCTGCCACCCCGGACCATACCGAAGGCACCTCCGACCGGGTTGGCTAGCAGAGCGAGGAGGCGGTTCACCACGTGTTTCGAGGAGGTCCCGATGGCATCAGGAGCGGTTCCGGCGTCACAAAGCCAGCAGTCCGGATTCTTCGGCTGGATCGAACGGGTTGGCAACAGGGTGCCACACCCGGTGCTCATGTTCCTCTACCTGATCATCGGCCTGATGATCCTCTCGCACATCCTCTTTCTCTTCGGCGTGAGCGTCACCGATGAGATCATCACCCCGGTGCCGATCCAGCAACTGGCCGATCTGCGCGACGCGCTGGGCGGCTCGGTGGTGCCCTACAACCCCTACACCGGCGAGGTGGTGGAGATCCCCGAGTTTATCGTGCAGGAGCAGACGATCGCCGTGCGTAGCCTGCTCACAACCGAGGGTTTGCGCCACTTCTTCACCTCGTTCCTGCCCAACTTCTCGGGCTTCACCGTGATCGGCGTGACCTTCATGGCCATGCTGGGCGCCGGGGTGGCTGAGCAGGCCGGGCTGATGAACGCGCTGATCCGCAAGCTCGTGGCGGTGACCCCAGCCCGGCTACTCACCTTCAGCATGGTCTTCGTCGGCGTGATCTCCTCGCTGGCCTCGGACGCAGGCTACCTGATCCTCATCCCGCTGGCTGCGGCGGCCTTCGCCAGCGTGGGCCGGCATCCGCTGGTGGGGCTCTCGGCCGCCTTCGCCGGTGTGGCCGCGATCTTCACGGTGAACCTGGTGCCCGTGGCGATCGACGCCATGCTCACCGAGATCACGAACGAGGCGATCGCCCTCGCTGGCGGCCAGCCGATCTCGATCGTGGCCAACCTCTACTTTAACATCGCCTCGTCCTTCATCCTGGCGATCGTGGCCACTGTGGTTGCCGAGCGCGTCATCGCGCCGCGCCTGGGTGCGTGGGACCCCTCGCAGGGTCAGGAGGAGACGGACGCGCCCCAGCAGGAGATTGCGCCTGAGCTCGAGGCGAAGGGCTTGCAATGGGCGCTCTACGGCTTCCTGGCCGTGCTTGCCATCGTGGTGCTGTTCACGGTTATCCCCGGGGCGCCGCTGCGGCGGCCCGCAGGTCAGATGGGCGGCAACCTGCCGCTGATCGATAGCCTGCTCTTCATTATTACGCTCTTCTTCCTGGTCTCGGGCATCGCCTTCGGCGCTGCGGTCGGTACGATCAAGAGCGGCAATGACGTGATCAAGAAGGCCTCCAAGACCTTCGCCGGCCTGGGCGGCATGGTGCTGATGTTCCTGATGATCAGCCAGTTCATCGCCTTCTTCAACTACAGCAACCTGCCCACGGTGATCGCGGTGAACCTGGCGGGCATCCTGCAGAACCTGGCGATCGGCCCGCTGCCGTTGCTGATCCTGATGACGATCGTGATCGTTCTGCTCGACTTCATCATGCCGGGCTCGGTGCCGAAGTGGGCGATCTTCGCGCCGATCTTCGTGCCGCTCTTCATCAGGCTGGGCGTAGAGCCCCAGTCGGTGCTGGCGGCCTACCGTATCGGCGACTCGCCGGTGAACCCGATCACCCCCCTGATGGTCTATCTGCCCTTCATCCTTACCATCGCCCAGCGCTACCAGAAGGATGCCGGTATCGGCACGCTGATCGCGCTGATGTTGCCCTACACCGTCATCATCGCCGTGGCCTGGCTCCTGCTGCTGGCGATCTGGTTCCTGATCAACGTTCCGCTCGGGCCGGGCTACTTCCCGCAGACGGCGAGCATTCTGCTGGGCTGGCTCTAGATGGCACGTTGCTCTCCGGGTGCCTCGCCGACTCAGCATGCTGCGTCCGGGCGCGAATGGCGGAGGACGTGATGCGGCTCTATGCGCTCTATGTGCTGCTCGTCGCCGGGGTCGTGATCGCCTCGATCGCCGCGACACCGGGGCTTGCCGAGCGACTGCGGCGCTGGCTGATCGCCGCCGTGGCGCTGCTGGTGGTTGTGCCGGTCGCGTTGTTCCTGATCTTCGGTGGTGGCTGAGCCATGGCACTGCGTATGCGCTCCCAGGCGGCGATCGGCAGCTACCCCCTCGTGGCGGTGGACGATCCGCAGCGCTGGTGGATCCTCGCCGCCTGCTGCACCGTGGCGTTCGCCCAACTCGCCGAGCCCCGGCTCTGGATGATCGGGTTGGAGATCCCGGCCTCGGCCTTCGGCACGGCCTGGCGTGGTTACCGGATCGTCTCCAACATCGGCGTGGTGCTCTTCGTGGCCTTCCAGCTGATCGGTGGGGTGCTGGGCGATCTCTTCGGGCGGCGCCGTCTGTTGCTCGTAGGCGCGGTAGGCGCGACGCTCGCCAACCTGCTCTCGCTAGCCGCCTGGAGTCTGCCCGCGCTGGTGGTGGCCCGGGGGCTGGTGGGCCTGCTCGGTGCGCTGGCCTTCCCGCTCACCCTCGGCGTGATCCGGCTCTCCTTCGTTGGCGCCGAGCGCAAGGTGGCGCTGCTGATCTTCGCCTTCGTGACGGCACTGGGCACGCTGGCGAGCCTGCTCGGCATCCCGATCGAGAACTGGTTCGGCTGGCGCTGGGCCCTGGTCCTGCCGATCGTCGCCGGGGCGGTGGGAGTCTGGATGGCCTGGTGGCACGTGCCGGAGAGCCGCGCCCCCGGTGGGGTTGGGCGGGCAGAGGCGATCGCGGCCGCCGCGTGGGCGGTGGTCTTCCTGGCGTTCATCCTCGGGCTGGCGGTTGCGCGTACCAGCGGAACCTGGCGCAACCCGATCACTATCGCGGCTGGCACGGTTGGCCTGCTGGGTCTCACGGCCATGATCCTCTGGTCGGCCCGACCTTCGTCGCCGACGCTGCTCCAGCGGGAGCGCCACGTTCCCCGGCTCTTTCTCTCCCTGCTGCTGCTCGTCTCGGCGACGCTGAGTTTTGCCCTGAGCGGCTACGTGCTGCAGCTCTACCAGTTCTTCTTCACCGTCCAGCAGCGCCCGGGCCTGCTCAGCGGGTTCGCGCTGGCGCCGATCGCCCTTGGCAACCTGTTGACCTTGCGCTGGGCGAGCCGCTTTGCGGTGGAGCAGCCACGACATGTGGTGATCGGGAGTGGCCTGGGCATGATGGGGGTGGCGATGCTGCTCAGCAGCCTGGCCCGCCCGAGCCTTCCCTACCTGCTGCTGGTGCCGGTCATGACGCTGTTCGGCCTCGGCTTCATGGTGGCCTCGGCGGCCTGGACCAACTTCTTCTTCAGTTCGCTACCACCCGACCTGACGGGTGTGAGCGCGGGGATTCATCGGGCGGCCGGCCTCGTGGGCGGCGCGCTGGCGGGGGTGATCCTCAGCGCGGTGGTGGAGCTGACCGGCAAGGCTACCTTCGCGCAAGGCATGGCCGACCTGGGGCTCACCCCTGAGCAGCAGGCGCTGGCGCTCAAAGCCGTGGAGCTCGCCCTGCGCAACAATTTGACCATGGACGATCTGATTCAGGCCGAGGCCCCGCTTGCGGCCCTCGGTCTGCTCAGCGCCTACCGCGAGGCCTACGGTGTGGCGATCAGTACGGCCCTGCTCACGGGGGCCACGGTCTGCCTGGGCTGCGGCGCCCTCGCCTGGCTCTGGCTGCGCAGCGCCGCGCATGCCGCCGATGTCCGCGAGCAGAGCGAGTTGCCTGCCCTGGAGTGATGACGGCTACCCGATGTGTTGATGGATACCGACGAAGGAGCACACCAATGACTACCGGTCCGGTTGAGTACATCCTGATTGCCTTCCCCGGCAACCGCTTCAATGGCCAGATCGTGCCTGCCCTGCAGGAGTTGGTGGACAAGGAGCTCATTCACATTATCGATCTGCTCTTCGTCAAGAAGGATGCAGAGGGCAATCTGCTCGTGGCGGAGTTGAGCACCATCGATGCGGAGGAATCGGCGCCCTTTGATGCGCTGGATGGCGACATCGACGGCCTGCTGAGTATGGCCGACATCGAACTGGCGGCTGCGGAGCTCCCGAACAACTGCTCGGCCGGGCTGCTGGTGTGGGAGAACCTGTGGGCCGCTCGCTTCGCCGAGGCCGTGCGGGCCGCCAACGGCCAGGTGATTGCCAATGAGCGTATCCCGCATGCGATCGTGGAGGCGGCACGCCAGGCGCTCCTGGCCTGACGAAGACGGCGGACGGGCCAGCCAGGCCCGCTGCCAGTGGGTACGGTGCCAGCAGGACCGTACGATCATACATATCCAGGAGGAGGTCTCACATGCGACGAGGCGCACGCTCGAATCGGAGTGGTCCCGGGCTGCTGGGTACCGTTGGGCGCACCGCTGTGATCGCCGGCACGGCCACTGCCGTATCGCACGGCGTAAGCGGCGCGATGCAGAGCTCGGCCCAGCAGAAGGCCGTCGCGGCCCAGCAGAAAGCCGCCGCGGAGCAGCAGCGGATCGACGATGCGGTTCAGCAAGCCCTGGCCCAGCAACAGGTCGCTGCGGCGCCACCTCCTGTGGCCGGGCCGCCCCCGGCGCCAGCTACCGCCGGCGTGGATCGGGTTGCCCAGCTGCAGCAGCTTGCCGCGCTCAGGGAGCAGGGCATTCTTACCGAGGAGGAGTTCGCCGCCGAGAAGGTCAGGATTCTTGCCTCGTGAGCACTGACGCCCTGCCGGGCCCACTGGCCCAACCGCCAGTCGCCGGCTGCGACGGCATGCGGGCTCGAGGTACTCCTTTTTGAGTGATGCCGAACGGCACCTCGCCGCGTTACGCTAGCGGGTACCGCACCATCGGGATGGCTGCGGTGCCCTGGGAACGCGCGGCGTACCCTGGGGCGTGTCGCAGAAGTGTGGTGGCTGGTTGAAGCACGACCCTGCCACGCTGGGGAGTCGGCGATCTGACGAGTGAGGCTTGTGATGAGCACCGCAACGACTATCCGGATTGTAACGATCGACGCCCATCCGATCTTCCGAGCGGGCATCCGGCAGATCTGTGCCGCGTTCCCCGACGTTGTGGTGGCGGGCGAGGCGAGCCGCTGCGCCGACGCGATCGTGCTCTGCGATCAGCTCCGGCCGACGTTGTTGCTGATGGACGGGGCACTCGCTGGTGGCATGAGCCTGATCGCCCAGCTACGCGAGCGCCACCCGAAGGTTGGGATCGTCATCCTCGCCGACCGGATCGACGATTCGTTGTTGCGCCGGGCGCTTGAGCTCGGCGTGGTTGGCTTTCTGCTCAAGCATGTGGATCCGTTCGACCTCATGCAGGCGTTGCGCAGTGCGGCCGGGGGGCTGCTCACGCTGGCGCCGGAGGTGGCATCGGCGGCGCTCGCGCGCGCGGCACAGCCCGAGCGTGAGCCGGATGCGCTCTCGGAGCGCGAGCAGGCCGTGCTGGCGCTTTTGCTCTCCGGGCTTTCCAATAACTCGATCGCTGCCCGGCTCCGCGTCAGTTGCTCCACCGTGAAGTTTCATCTGCGCAATATCTACAGTAAGCTCGGCGTCAGCACCCGCGCCGAGGCCCTCGCCACCGTCTACGCGCAGCGCCGCGCGCCCCTTACGCGGTCGGCCGAGCACGTCCAGGAGTTGGCCTGGCGCCGCACCCTGGCCGCTGTGAGCTAAATGGTCCAGGCCCCGCGATCCCGTTCACAGCACACGACCACCTGGCCATGGGCCCATGGCCCGGGAATTGCGGGTGGCGCAGGTGGTGTCAGCGGCGGCCAGGGCCGGCTTCCGCCCGGGCTACCTGGCCCGCCACCTGAGCCTTCCGCGCTATCGCATTGTCACCGGGCCCTTCAGGGTCCGGGCGACCTTCAGTCTGGAAGCATTGGCGGGATGGAGGATGGAAGCGATGGGTAAGAGGTCCATGGTTCTCGGTGGGTTCCTCGTGTTGTTGCCCCTGCTCCTGGCGGCTCCTGCTGCGGGCGTCGCTCAGGCCCAGGAGGGGGAGCGTTGCTTCCCGGAGACGGGCCAGTGTATCAGCGGGGCGATCAGGGCGTTCTGGGAGCAGAATGGTGGCCTGGCTGTCTTCGGGCTGCCCATTGGCCCCCAGCAGGCCACGACGGGTGAAGACGGCCAGGTGCGTGAGGCCCAGTGGTTCGAGCGCCACCGCCTCGAGCTCCACCCCGAGAACCAGCCGCCCTACAATGTGCAGCTCGGCCGCCTCGGCGTGGACCGGCTGACCCAGCAGGGCCGTGACTGGCGGGCTTTTCCCCCGCTGGATCTGAACAACGCCGATGCGGAGCGTTGCGCCTTCTTCCGCGAGACGAACCATCAGGTGTGCGACGAGTTCCTCCAGGCCTTCCGGAGCAACGGCCTGAGCTTCGTCAATACGCCGGGCGTCACCTATGCCGAGAGCCTGGCCCTCTTCGGGCTGCCAATCTCTGAGGCGATGACGGAGACGGTCGAGGGGCGTGAGTACACCGTCCAGTGGTTCGAACGCGCCCGCTTCGAGCTGCACCCCGAGAATCAGCCGTCCTTCCGTGTGCTCTTCGGTCGCCTTGGCGCTGAGCTCGGTGGGGGGGCCGCCGGGTCTCTCGTCGGTCGGGAGTGGCAACTCGTCGCCTTTGGCCCGAACAACGCGCCCACCCCCGCCGTCGCCGAGCCGGTGGCGACCCTCGGCTTTGAGGCCGGGAATGTCTTCGGTTCCACCGGGTGCAACCGCGTCCGGGGGCCCTACAGCGCCACCGATACGACGATCACCTTCAGCCCGCTCGCCTCGACCCTGGCGCTCTGCACCAGCGATGCCCTCACCGCGCAGGAGCAGGCCATCCTCGGCGCGCTGCAGGGGGCGGTGCCCTACCAGATCGCAGGCGATGAGCTGCGGCTGAGCTACGACGGCGGGCGCCAGACGTTGCGCTACCGGGCCGTGCCGCCGCTGCGGCTGGCGGGCCAGCCGTGGCAACTCGTCGCCTTTGGCCCGAACAACGCGCCCACCCCCGCCGTCGCCGAGCCGGCGGCGACCCTCAGCTTCGACGGCGCCCAGGTGTCGGGCTCCACCGGCTGCAATAGCTTCAGTGGCGGCTACCAGGCGACAGGCACGACGATCACCTTCGGGCCACTCGCCGCGACCCTGCGGCTCTGTACCGACGAAGGGCTGACCACCCAGGAGCAGGCCATCCTCGGCGCGCTGCAGGGGGCGGTGCCCTACCAGATCGCAGGCGATGAGTTGCGGCTGAGCTACGACGGCGGGCGCCAGACGCTTGTCTACGAGGTCGCCGACGAGTAGCGGGAGCGGTTGCCGGGTAGTCGTTGTGTGCCGCTGCCCGGCAGCACCCGGAACAAAGGACGGTGGGCCATGGCTTCCTCCTCGACACCGACAGGTTCGAGCCGGACGTACGTCTGGCTGCTCGCGCTCGCGGCGCTGCTGATCGTGCTCGGGCTCTTCGCGATGAGCGCGCTCTCCTTCAGCGCCCGCGTATTTATTGTGGTGCTGGGCTGGCTGCTGATCGGCGGCGGGGTACTGCAGATCGCCAGCGCCGTCCTCTACCGAAGCTTCGGTGGGTTTGGCGTCGAGATCTTCTTCGGCGCCCTGAGCATCGCCCTCGGCGCCGTACTCGTGGCCGCGCCCGTCACAACCGGCAGCCTGATCGCGCTCCTGGTCGTCATCGGGCTGATCGCCGATGCCGTGCTCGAAGCTGTTCGCGCGCTGCTCGCCCGGCGGCCCGGCTGGATCTGGCCGGTGCTCATCGCGCTGGTTGCCGTCGGCCTTGGCGTCGCCATCCTCTTCAGACCGACGCTCCTGCTCGTGCTGCTTGGCTTTCTCGTCGGTGTGAGCCTGCTGGTGCGCGGCGTGATCCTGTTGCTCGCCGCCCTGGAACTGCGGCAGCTTGCCCGCTGAGCCGGGCGCCGTACCCGTCGGCACCCGGCCGACCGATACCAAGGAAACGCGCGTATGAATCGACAGGACATTCTCGCGCTCGCGGAGGGGAGCTACCCGGCCGTGACGATCACCCTGCCCACCCATCGTACCTCGCCCGACAATCGCCAGGACCCGATCCGGCTCAAGAACTTGCAGTCCGAGGCGGCAAACCGGCTCACCGCCGAGCTCGGAAAACGCGAGGTGGCCGCCGTGCTGAGGGCGCTCGACGATCTCGTAGCGACGCTTGACCACCAGTATCATCTCGACGGCCTGGCGCTCTTCGTCGGCGCGGACCTCGCCCGCGCCTACCGCCTGCCCTTCACCCTACCCGAGCGTGTGATCGTGGACGAGCGCTTCTTCACCCGCGACCTCGTGTACGCCTTCAATCGCTCGCCCCGCTACTGGGTGCTGGCGCTCTCCGAGCAGGCGACCAGGCTCTTCGAGGGTACGCGCGACGATCTCCAGGAGCTCACCAGCGGCACCCCCTTCCCGATGGTCCATGGCGGTCGTGGCGGCGCGCGCACCCTCCCCAACGACCCGGCGATCAACGTTTCGCAGCTGCGCGACGAGCACCACCGGGGTTTCTTCCGCGACGTGGACGCCGCGCTCGGGAGCTACATGGCCGCTGATCCCCTGCCGCTGGTCGTGGTGGGCGTGGATCGCTACCTCGCCTTCTTCCGCGAGGTGAGCAGCCGCACCGATCGGATCGTGACCACCGTGACCGGCAACCACGACCAGACCTCGGCCCACGATCTGGGCCGGCTCGTCTGGTCGCTGGTCCGGGAGAGCCTGGCTGCCCGCCGCAACGCCGTTTTCGACGAGTTGAACGCGGCCGTCGGGGGGCAGCGCAGCGCCTCGACGCTTGGGGAGGTCTGGCGCTTCGCCCAGGAGGGACGCGGGCAGACGCTGGTGGTGGAGGAGGGCTACCACGAGCCCGCCACCATCGACGAGTCGGGGCTGCACCTGCAGCCTGCCCCCGACGCCACCGAGCCCGGCGTTCTCGACGACGCCGTTGACGCGGTGATCGCCACCGTGCTGGAGAAGGGTGGCCGGGTCGTGTTTGTTGACGACGGAACCCTGCCGGAGCACGGGCGGATCGCGCTGATCTTGCGCTACTGACGCCGATCCACGCGGTGCCGAAAACGCCGCGTAGGGACCCTCACCGCCTGCAGGCGCCTCGTAGTGCCCGAGGGAGCCGTTCACACCGCATGTCTGCACGATTATCGCAGCGGCGCAAGCACAGGCCGGTGCCCGACAACAGCCTCCTCGGCTCCTTGCTCGACCCGATCGACAGGCTCGCCGAGACGATCTACAGCGTGCTCATCCTGCTCACCTTTACCCTCGCCTTCCGGATCTTCAAGCTCGGCGGCGCCCCGGACCCATCCGATCCGGGCGTGGCGATGACGGAGCTCTTCGTCGCGGCCCTCGGCGCGACGGTGGCCTGGGGCCTGATCGATGGGCTGATGCACGTGCTGCTGGAGATCTTCCAGCGCGGCGAGCGCCACCGCCTGCTGCGGCTCATTCAGACCGCCGAGAGCGAACGGGCCGGCGTGGCAGTGATCGCGGAGGAGCTCGACTACGTGCTGGAGCCGATCGCCGACGAAAGCGACCGGACAGCCCTCTACCACAGCGTCTTCGCGCGGCTGCAGGCAAGCCAGCCCCGCCCGGTCGGGATCAAGCGCTCGGATCTTGCTGGCGCGCTCGGTTGTGTGATCGTGTCCGTACTCGCCGTGCTCCCGTCGCTGCTGCCGCTCATCCTCATCCGCAGTGACCCGAACCTGGCGATTCGGGTCTCAAATAGTGTGTCCTTCGTCGTGCTTTTCATCGCCGGTTACCGCTGGGGGCAATACACCGGCGCCGATCCGCTGCGCACCGGGCTGCTCCTGGTCGTCGTAGCCGTGCTCATGGTCGCGATCGCCATCCCGCTAGGTGGGTGAGGCGAGCGGTAGAGGAGACCCCTATGGCCGAACCTGCTGTAGCGCGCCGGCTTCGCTCCCGCGTCCTGGTGAGCCTGACGCTCATCGCCCTCACTCTTGCCGGCGCGACGCTGGTGCGGGGCGAGGGGAGCGGCACGATCTATCGGGGTAGCGACCCGACACAATTCCGCAGCCACCTCGAGTGGCGCACCTCCAGCTATGGCGGCGGCGACTCGCTGGAGTTCGTGCTCCTGCGGCGAACCTTGCTGAAGGTCTACGCTCTGGCGGGCGAGTCGATCCTGCTCGGCTCCAGCGGGATCGGCGTTGGCGCCAGCCCCGACAACGGCGATATCCGCGTCTTCAATCCCGGTGCGGTGACGGGTACGATCGGCCAGGAGCTGATCCCCGCGCTCACCGGGAGCGCTTCGCCACCCCAGGATGGCGGCTTCGCCAACGGCTTCAGCTGCGTCGCGCAGCGGGCGCTGACCGCCGATGGGCGTGGCCGGATCAGCAGCCGCGCCCAGGAACTGGCCGGGCCGCTGCCGAACACTGGTGGCTACGCCCCCTGTGTCTACGTCGCCCCGGCAACGGGGATCTACGATGTCGTCTTTACCGGGCCCTCAGGCGACAACGCGAACACTGAGCCTAACGTGAGCGGCTCGCTCGACTCCCCCGCCGCCGACTTCGGCGTCAACCAGCGCACTGGCGTCACCGCCTGGGACGTAACGGTGCGCGACACCGGCGGCGCCACGCGCAGCGGGCGGCTCTTCGCCTACTACTACACGGGCAACACTGGCGGTGGTGGCCGGCCCTTGAGCGGCCAGGCCTTCGCCATCACGGCCAGCGGCTTTCTCTACCGCATCACCTTCACCGGTGACCCGTTCGGCTTCATCTTCTATGCCAACCAGTTCGGCTTCCGCAATACCGACGGCAACCCGCTCTACCATAACCTCCTGGCCGACCCGTTGGTGAGCACCCAGCAGCAGAACCAACTCCGTGAGTTGCAGGGCGGCGTGACCTTGCTGCCGCCCCAGTACCCGCTCTTCATCAGCGCGCCCGACCCGCTCGTGCTCGATGCTCTGGGCATCCCTCGTACGCCGGACGCCCCGGCGATCAGTAGTTTCACGTTCAATGGCGCGCTCGGCGGCGCGAACACTGGTGTCGGCCAGGGGGGCACTTTTCGCTTCACCACTGCCCAGCCCGGCGTCTTCGCCGTGGTCGTCAGCCGCGACGGAAGCAACTTTGACCCGACCGAGCCGGGTAATCGGGTGCAGCTGGGCGTCGCCGATACGCCTGGCTCTGTGTCGGTGGACTGGGACGGCCTCGACAATGAGGGCACGCCCTTCCCGCTGGGCGAATTCCGGGCCGGGGCGGTTATCCAGGGCGGTGAAGTGCACTTCCCCTTCCTGGATGTGGAGAACAATGTCGCCGGTGGCCCGATCATCGAGCTCGTCAACCCCCCGGATCGCACCGGCGACGGCGCAGGTGATTGTCCGCCCTGGAACGGCGGCTGCTTCGGCGCGTTCTACGACGACCGGGGCTACCGCACGGCCAGTGGCGATCTCGTCGGCACGGCTGTCGGCGGTCCGCTTTGCCCCGGCGATGGCGCCAACCCCCGCGGCTTCGGTAACCCTCCGCTGATCGCGGCCAGCGACCAGGTGTTCGGCTTCGATACGCGCTCCGGGCAGCGATCCTTCGGCTTCCCCTTCGACGCCAACCCGGCATCCGTCTGTCTGCCAGACGGCGGCTTCGGCGACAAGAAGGGCCTGGACCTCTGGACGTACTACCCGAGCAACTCGCTCCAGACGCCGTTGAACATTATCGACCCGACGGCGGTGACCCTGCGCAGCTTCACGGCGCACCGGAGCGCCGCCGGGGTTGAGTTGCGCTGGGAGACGGGCACCGAGCGCAATACGCTTGGTTTCCACATCCTCCGCAGCGCCACGGGCAACCTCGCCGATGCCACCCGCGTGACGCTGGCCCTGATCCCGGCTCGCGGCGGCCCGGCCGAAGGCGCCGCCTACAACTGGACCGATGGCGAGGCTACCGACCCCGCCGTGCCGGTAAGCTACTGGCTGGAGGAGCTCGAGACCGGGGGCAATACCCTGCGCTACGGCACGGCGCGGCCCGGCGCCGCGCCAGCCACAGGACCGTACCGGATCGGGCTGCCGCTGCTCGTGGAACAGGTCGCCGAGCAGGGCGCGGCCCGCCTCGTTCTTTCGCATCCCAGGCCCCATTGATGTGGCCTGGTCAGGGAGCCAACTCATGCACACCGTTCAACGCCTGGCCTCGAGGATCGTGCTTGCCCTGGCCCTGCTTGCCCCCCTCGTTGGCCTGGTGGCCGCCCCGGCTGCGGTGGCACGCCCCGGCGACGACGCCGGTCAGCTGAGCGCCGGCAGGGTGGTCAACCTCCCCCTCCTGGGCACCGTCGCCCCGCCACCGGCACCCAACCCGGTGATCGCCGACCTGACCATCCGCCCCGCCCCGCTGCGCGAGGTGCAGCGCGGCAATACGCTCTCGGTGGAGTATCGCTTCCGCAACGACGCCGCGCAGCGCGCGACGGCCAGTTTCAGTCTGTTGTACCCCAGCCGGTTGCTCTCCTTCATCCAGCTCGATGCGCCGAATGATCGCTACCTCTCCCACAACGCCACGCAGGTGACGATCGAGGTGCGCAACGTGGCCCCCGGCGAGACGCGCACTGGCCGGATCAATTTCCTGGTCTTCGCCACTGCCGCCACCGGCTCGCGGATCGGCCTCTACGCCGAGTACACCTGCCGCAACGGCCAGATCTGCCAGTCCAACTTCGCCGAGGTAGAGGTGATCCCCAACGCCGAGGAGGGGAGCAGCGGCGGCACCTTTACCATGACTGTCTCGCCCGACCGGGGACCGCCCGGCACGGCCCACACCTTCTTCGGCTCGCGCTTCCGCCCTGGCGAGACCTTCGTCACCTGGCTGAACACACCGTCGGGGGTGCAGCCCCTTTCGATTACCGGAAGGGCCGACTCCGCAGGCCGCATCCAGTTCACCTTCGGCACGGGCCAGATCACCCAGGCCGGCTTCTACAGCATGGTCGCCCACGGCCAGCAGAGCAACGTCGAGAATGTGGGGCCCTTCATCGTGCAGATCGGTGGCCAACCGGCGGCATTCACCGCCGGGATCGCGCGCGCCGCCGCTGCTGCCCCACAGCCTGCGGCCGGACCCATGGCGGCCCCCACTCAGACCAGCGGCGAGGGCGGGCTGGCCGGTCGCGTCGTGGATGGGAGCGGCGCCGGCCTGGCCGGGGTGCCGATCGAGGTGCGCGGCGTCGCTGGCGAGCTCGCCGCCGTGGCCCGGAGCCGCGCCGATGGCGACTTCCTGGTGCCGACCGGCCTCGCCAGCGGCGACTACCTCGTAACGGCCAGGCCCTCGCTCAACCCCGAGCTCGCGCTCTACGCCGCCGCCACTACCGGGCCGGTGGCCGTCAGCGCGCCCGACCTCACCCCGGGGGTCAGCCTCACCCTGCCCGCCGCTGGCGGCCTGAGCGGACGTGTGCTCGGCGGTGGCGCGCCTCTGGCGGGCGTGCGTGTCGCCGCCCTCGACGCCGGTGGCGACGCCGTTGCCACCGATTACACCGACGCGACGGGTGTGTACAGCGTGACCCACCTGCCTGCGGGCAGCTACACCCTGGACTTCGACCCGCAGGCGGTCGCCCGGGCCGGCCTCTACGCCGAGGGCCAGCTACCGGGCCAGGTGGTTACCGCTGGCGCGATCAGCAACGTCGGCGACGTGACCCTCGCCGCTTCGGCCAGTACCGGTGTGATCGCCGGCACGGTGAGCGACGCGGCCTCGGGCGCTGGCATCGGCGACGTGCTGGTCGTGATCACCCGCGCCGAGGCCCCCCAGGGCGAGACCTTCGTGAGCATCGCCCGCACCAGTGCCGACGGGAGCTACAGCAGCGACCCGCTCGACCCGGGCGACTACCGCGTGCAGTTCGTGACGCTCTTCTCCGAGCTCGCGGAGACTCGCGCCTACGCTGGCGAGTTCTACAATGACGCGCCGAGCTTCGCCGAGTCGGACGCGGTGAGTGTGAGCGCCGGTACTCCAACGGCTGCGGACGCCGCCCTGGCCGCTGATGGAAGCATCGCCGGTACCGTCAGCGGCGACGGCTCCGGCCCCCTGGCCGAAGTACTTGTGGCCGCGTTCGACGGTGATGGCATACCACGGGCCATCAGCCACACCGACGCGGCGGGGAGCTACACCCTCGCGGGCCTCCGCGCGGGCAGCTACACCCTCAGAGCCTTCAGCAGCCTCTCGACCAGCAGCACCGTGCGGGGATTCTTCGATGGCGGGTACGACACCACCCCGGCTACGCCCGAGCTCACGCCGGTCGACCTGGCTGCCGGTGCCGCCCTCACCGGCATCGACATCACCCTTGGTCGTGGCCCGCAGATCGTCGGCACCGTGAGCGCCGGCGACACAGGCCAGCCTCTCGCTCAGGTGCTGGTCGTCTTCATCAGCAACCCGGGCCCGAGCCCGAGCATCGCGGGCATCGCGCGCACCGACGCCGAGGGCCGCTACGCCTCGCCGGCACTGGCATCGGGCCCCTACACGATCTGGTTCACGACCATCTTCGCGACCGACCCCACCACCCATACCTACCAGGACGAGTTCTTCAACAACCGGCCTACCCTTGCCAGCGCCGACACCCTGATCGTGGGCCGGGCGCTGGCGCCGATCATCCGCAACGTGGATCTCTCCCCGGGCGGGGCTGTGGGCGGGCTGGTGACTGGCCAGAGCAGCGGCGCTGGCCTTCCCGGGGTGGCGGTCATCGCCACCGTGGGCGATACGCTGGTGGGCGCCACCGTCACCGATGAGGCCGGTCGCTACTTCCTGGAAGGGCTCCCGGAGGGCACGGTGACGCTCAGCGTTGACCCCGACCGATCGCCCAGGCCCGTGGTGCGCTCGTACGCGGGCACGAGCATCACCGTCGAGATCACGGTTGGGGCCACGGCAACCCGGGATGTCGTGCTGGCAGCCGAGTAGACCAGACCGTGCGGGGTGGGCGCCGGAGAACCGGCGCTCACCCTACTGCTTCGCCCGTCTGGCCGCAGCAGCGGCGGCGACCCGGTCCTGCTCGTAGGTGCGGGCCTCCGGATCGTTGGCAGCCTGAGCGGCGCGCAGCGCCTCGGGTTCGATCAGCCCCTCCTTCACCAGCAGTTCGCCGATCGTGTCGATCGTCGCAATGGCGTGGGAGCGCCCATCGGGGGTGAAGGCGGTCCAGGAGAAGTAGTTCGTCGATCCATTGTGGTGCATCGGGCCCATATCGACGAACTGGATGACGCCGGCGGCGCGGGCCTGGTTCCAGTCGGAGTGGGGAAAGAAGCGCCAGCGCCCCGCGTAGAGTAACGCGCCGAGGCCATGGAGCGGGTCACGCTGGCCGTAGAGGTGGTAGAGCCGGGTGGTGGCACGAATGCCCACATCGTCGCTCATCACCCCGCCCACGGAGATGATCCGGATGGGGGCCTGGAGCCAGGCCTGGAGATAGGTCGCGCTCCCGAGGGCGATCTGGCCGCCGCCGGAGAAGCCTACCAGCGTGACGGGCTTGCGGCTGCCCAGGCGGTAGCCACGGCCCTGCAGCGCCCTGACAATCTCACGGGCCACGCCAAGATTGTAGATTGGCCCGTAGCGGCGATCCGCCGAGATGCCCACCTGAAACAGGTTGCGTACATTGATCAGGAACTGCAACAGATCATAGGGATTCTTCAGGCGGCGCTGCTCCAGATAGCGCCACATGCGGCTGAAGAAGCGCTGCGTCTGCAGACCGGCGTTCGTGACCGAGTAGGGGTAGACATCGGGCACCACGGTGGTCTGGGGAAGGCGCTTGATCGCCATAAGACCCCAGTCGATCTCCTCCTGGGGGATGGCGTAGGGGTCCATGGCCCCGATGCCGGAGAGGTAGATCAGGAAGTGGTCGTGGGGACTCTCGGGCGTCGCAGTGGTTGCGGCCGGGCGCTCCCCGGGGTGGGGTGGAGCCTGATCACCAAACCAGCCGGCCCACCAGCCGAGGCTCTCGAAAGGGGCCAGAGCCGCCGTGATCAGGAGCAACACGATTGCGCCAAACAGCACCGTGCTGAACAGGTTGAGCATGGCCGCATCCTCCTTCGGCGTGTGGGCATGGGCCTGAGTTTCTCAAGCGCATCGCTCGCGTTGAACCCACGATCCGTCTCTCTGCCCTGTCATCCCAGTTCCCCCTGAAGACACCGCACGCAGTGTCGCCGCAAAGCGCACCCGAATGCCTTGCGCGACGATCTGCGATCTGAAATCGTAGAAGGGCGCGGCATCCCTACGAGGCATGCCCCGACAGGCTGGCGTTGCGGCGGCCCGGCGCGTGCGACCGAACCGTGATAGTGGTTCGCCGTAGCAGCGACAGGATAGGTGATTTCCGGCGGCGACGCATCATCCGAAATAGAGTACTCCAGCCCTTTCAAGCCACCACGCTTGTTCACCACCGGCTTCTGGCTGATGCGCGCCGGAACAGGCGCGTCGACCCCGGGGCGTGGGCCGTGGCGCGCACCCCGCCGGGGTGCCGTACAATAAGGTCATGCGCCAGATCCTTCCCGCCGCGCCCCACCTCCCCGAAGCACGCGCCGCCCGTCTCTTTGCTACGGCAGCGCTGGCCTACCTCGGGCTCACGCTCCTCACGCTCACGCCGCTGCTACCCTCCTTCGGCAGTGCGATCCCCGGGAGCGCCATCGCCGCGGTAGACGGCTGGCAGAATGTGTGGCACCTCTGGTGGGCCGGGCGGGCAGCGCTCGGCGGCGAGGACCTCTTCTTCACCCGGCTGCTCTACCACCCCGGGGGCGTGCCCCTGCACCTCCAGCCGATCAACCTGAGCAACGGCTTGCTGGTGCTGCCGGTCACGGTGGCCTGGGGGCCGGTGGCGGGGTACAACACAGCGGTCGTGCTGGCCCTCACGCTCTCCTCACTGGCCGGCTACGCGCTGGCTCTGCGCTTTACTGGGCACGCCGGCGCAGCCTTTGTGGCGGGGCTGATCGTTGGCTTCTCGCCCTTTCACCTCACCCGCCTGTGGGACGGGCAGCTGGAGTTGCTCACTTTGCAGTGGCCCGCGTTCTATCTGCTGGCGCTGCTGGCCTGCGTGGAGCGGCCCGGGTGGGGGCGGGGGCTACTCGCCGGGATGCTGCTGGCGCTCACCGCCTACACCAGCCTCTACTACACGCTCTACGCTGCCGTCCTCAGTGCGCTGGTGCTGCTCCTGTGGCTGCCCTACCGGCAACCCTGGCCAGCCTGGGCGCGGCTCGCTGGCGCGCTCCTGGTTGCCGCCATCGCCGCCATCGCTCTGCTGGTGCCCTTGCTCAGCGGGGTAGTGGGCGCGCCAGTCGCCTACCTCAGCCCTGATTCGGGCGAGGCGATGCTGCGCTCCGCAAACCTGCTGGATTTTCTGCTGCCGAGCTACTTGCACCCACTCTGGGGCGATGCGGCGTGGCGTACCGGCTCGGCCTGGCACCCACTCACCGGCGACTGGAACGCGGCACCTGGCTATAGCGTGCTGCTGCTCGCGCTGCTAGGCGTGGCCGGCGCCTGGCGCGCCGCCTGGCGCTGGGCGCTGCTCGCGCTGGCCTGCCTCGCACTCGCCCTTGGCCCGCAGCTTCAGATCGGCCCCTGGCAGACGGGCATCCCCGGCCCCTATGGGCTGCTCGGCCTCCTGCCTGGCGCCGCCCTGGGCCGCCGGCCCATGCTCTTTGCCGCGCTCCTGAGCCTGGTGCTCGCCGTACTCGCCGCCTTCGGCCTGTGCTGGCTCCTCGCGCGCTGTGCGCCCCGCTGGCGGCCGGCTTTGCTCATCGCCGCCACACTGCTGATCGCCCTGGAGTACGCGCCGCCCCGCTGGCCGCTGCTCCCCCAGCCGCGCCACCCGGCCTACGAAGCCCTTGCCGCGCGCGCCGGGGCCGTACTCGATATCCCTCCCGCCGCCTACAAGAAGGTGGCGCCTCAGCAGGCCCAGTTGCTCCATGGCCGGCCGATTGTCGGCGGCTACCTTGCGCGCATGCCGCTAGTGCCCCTGGTGGAAGAGGTGCCGCTCTTTCGCGCCCTGTGGTACATGGAGCCGGGCGATCTGCGGCTGATCGGCGACGAGCAGGAGCCCCTGGCCCTGTTGCGCGCCTACGGCTTCGGTAGCGTTGTGGTGCGCTGGGCTGAGCTGCGGGAGGATCTGCGTCCAGCCGTGGCTGGCCTCCTGGCCACGGCGCTGCCGGGTCTCGCGCCCGCCTACGCCGATGCGGGACTGAGCGTCTACCACCTGCCGCCGGCCTCGGAGACGCGGCGCAGCTTCGCGCTCTACGGTGAGGGCTGGTATCCTGAGGAGGCGGATGGAGACCGGCGCTGGCGCTGGATGGGCCGTGAGGGCGAGCTGCGGCTGATCAACGCTGGCATGCGCCCCGAAGCGATTGAGCTGCGGTTGCCCCTCACAAGCTCTGGGGCGGGCCAGACGGTCACGCTGCTCCTGGATGGGCGGCCCACCGGTCGTTTCACCGTGGCGGCTCAGCCGGCGGCCACCAGCCTGGTGTTGCGGCTGCTGCTGCCGCCCGGTGAGCGCCGGCTCACCCTCCGCGCGAGCAATACGGTGGAGGAAACCTCCCCGAGCAGCCGCGCCCTTGGCCTGGCCCTCGAAGCGCCCGAGCTTCATTTGCTGCCCGCAGTGGATACTCTCCCCGAGGCATTGTGGTATCAAAAGAATGGAGCATGATCCTATGCAGCGCGCCGCCTTTCTGCTCAAGGTTCGCCCCGAGCTCGTCGCCGAGTACCGCGCCCGCCATGCCGCCGTCTGGCCGGAGATGCTCGAGGCCCTGCGCCGCCACGGCTGGCACAACTACTCGCTCTTCATGCGCGACGATGGGCTCCTCTTTGGCTACGTCGAGTGCGCCGAGAGCCTGGAGGCTTCCCTGGCCGGGATGGCCGGTGAGGAGGTGAACGAGCGCTGGCAGCAGGCAATGGCCCCCTTCTTCGAGGGGATCGGCGGTAAGCCCGCTGATCAGGGGCTCCTGCGGCTGGAGGAGGTCTTTCACCTCGATTAGCACGCTCGCATGCCAGGATATCAGGTAGAGGTTGGAATGAGTGCCACAACGCCTTCCGCGCTTCGGGTGCTGGTCGTTGATGACGAACAGGCCATCATCGACGTCGTCGCCCTTGGCTTGAGCTACGAGGGCTTCGAGGTGCAGAGCAGCGTCACCGGCCGCCAGGCCCTGGAGCTGGCCCAGACTTTCCGTCCCCATATTGTGATCCTCGACCTGAACTTGCCCGACCTGGACGGCCTGGAGGTCTGCCGGCGGCTCCGCGCCGCAACCGACGCGCTCATCGTGATGCTCACGGCCCGCGATGAGGTGCGTGAGCGGGTGCGCGGTCTGGAGGAGGGGGCCGACGACTATCTCACCAAGCCGTTCTACTTTCCGGAATTGCTGGCCCGCATCCGTGCCCTGCTCCGGCGCACCCATCAGCCCGCGAGCGATGTGCTCCAGATCGGCCCGGTGCTCCTGAATGTCAGCACCCGTGAGGCCTTCCGCAACGGTCAACTGGTTGCCCTGTCGCGCAAAGAGTTCGATCTCCTGCACCTCTTCCTTCGACACCCCAACCAGGTGCTCGAGCGCGAAACGATCCTGAATCAGGTCTGGGGCTACGACTACTTCGGCAGCGATACGATCATTGAGGTGTACATCCGCTACCTCCGCCAGAAGTTTGACACCGATCCGCCAACCCTGATCAAAACGGTGCGAGGGGTTGGGTATATGCTCAAAACACCGCTATGACCGCGCTTGGATTACGCTGGCGGCTGACGATCGGGCTCTGGGGCATCACCGCCTGCCTGCTGATCGGCCTGGTGCTCTTCGAGTATCGCAGCCTTGAGCAGTTTCTCATCCAGAGCACGGCAGTGCGGCTCCGGGCTCAGGCCAAGCCGATCATCGATGAGCGGCTGCTCAACCCGGAGCTGGAGTATGCCGATCTTCTTGCGCAGGCGCCAGGATTGGTTCGCAACCTCACTTCGCGCGAAACCGGGGCGCTGATCGTCGATGACCAGGGCCAGCCGATCGGCCAGTACACCAGCCAGATCGGTGAGCCTGCGCCCCCGCTGCTTGAGCCGTCGTGGTATGCGCCCTCACTCGCGGGTGATCTTGACGTAACCTATGTGTTGCCGAACGGAGCGGGGCAGCGGCAGATGCTGGTGCTCGTGCCGTTGCCGCCCCGGCGCCCTCCAGAGGCTGTGCTGGTGCTGAACACGCCTCTCGAGACGATCGACACGATCTTGCGGGCGCAGATGTTCTTGAGTATCGGCGGCGCCACGATCACCTTTCTGGTCGCTGCGGCGCTCATCGGCCTGTTCGTGCGTTCGAGTCTCGCGCCGCTCGGCAAGATGGCGGAGCTAGCCAAACGCCTGGCCGCAGGCGATTTGAGCCAGCGCCTGGAGCTCCGGGTGGGGCGGGATGAAGTGGGCTTGCTGGCGCAGGCCCTCGACGAGATGGCGACCGAGCTAGAGCGCGCCTTTCACGCCCAGCACGCCTCGGAGCAGCGTCTACGCAATTTCGTGCTCGATGCCTCCCACGAGCTGCGTACACCGATGGCGGTCATTGGTGGCTATGCCGACATGGTGCGCGATGCGGAGCGCAATCACCGGCCGGTCGCACCGCTCGCCACCGCGATGCGCCGCGAGATCACCAGAATGGCCCGCCTCGTCCAGGATCTCCTCACCCTCGCGCGTACCGACCTGGCGATGACCTTCGAGCGCCAGCGGGTGGATCTCGCCGATCTGCTCCACGAAATCTACGAGGAAACCAGCCTGATGGGCCCCGATCACGTCGTGAGCCTCGATGTCACCGGGCCGCTCCTCGTCTGGGGCGACATCGACCGGCTGAAGCAGGCCATCCTCAATCTGACGAGCAATGCTTTGCGACACACTCCAGCCGGAACCAGCGTCCAGATCGGGGCGTCGAACCAGGATGGCCAGGCCGTCGTGACGGTGCGCGACGACGGGCCAGGTATCCCCAACGAACTGCTGCCACGGGTCTTCGAGCGCTACGCACGCCAGAACGCCGCCCAGGGGCGGCGCGGTCTGGGGATCGGGCTGGCGATCGTCAAGGCTATTGTCGAGGCACACGGCGGCACGGTGACGGCTGAGAGTCAGGTGGGGTGCGGAGCAACGTTCACCATCCGCCTGGCGCTGGCCGAGCCTCAGTAGGGCGTCTCGACACCATAGACATCACCAGTTGCGGGGTTGAGGAAGACTTCGGTCCCGTCCAGGTAGGTGACTTCGTAGACGAGCATCCCGATGGCGATCTTCAGCTCGACATCAGTCGGAGAGCCGCCACCGAGGTGAGCCGAGGCCCGCGCCGCAGCCTGGTCGAAGCTGATGCGCCCGGGCATTGCCGTGATCGCCTGCTCGAGCCGTGCCTGCTTGACGCTCTCGCGACCAGGGAATGGCCCGCCACCCCGTCCTCCAGGGCCGCCACGAGGCCCACCGGGCCCTTCGCTGTAGAGCGCGGCGCCGCTCACCGGATCGACGTAAACCTCGATCCGATCGGTAAACTTGACCTCGTACAGATAGCCGGTGCGCTCCTGATCCAGCTCAACCTTGTGTACAATGCCCGAGCCACGGAAGGCGGTGGCGGCCTGAGCGGCACGATCGAAGCCAACGTACTGTCCCTGGGCGCTGACCATCAGGGGGGGGACGGCGAACAGCACGAGCAGCAGAACGGTGATTGTAGCCAGGATTCGGTTTCGTGGTCTCATGCCTTTGATTCTTGAGTTACACCGAAGATGCATTCGGCGGTAAGGATACACAGTACCTTTCAAATGAGCGCAACACTCATCGCCTACGGGGGGACTCGACGAGTGTTATTCGCCGGGGGGCTAGCGTGCTCATTTGAAAGGTATGCCTCAATTCTAATGAGCAAAGCTTAAATTCTGCCGAAACTTCACAGAGTATTGGCTGAAGCTTTGCTGGCTCACGCAGGAGCGAGGGCCAGCTCCAATGAGGAGAGCGATCCCCTATGACCCAGGAACGCTGGACCGCCGTCGACGACTACCTGTCCGACCTGCTGGCTCCACATGACGAGGCCCTGTCCGCCGCGCTGCAGGCCACGGCGGCGTCTGGCATGCCGCAGATCAGTGTCGCGCCCAATCAGGGGAAACTGCTGCACCTGCTGGCCCGCAGCATCGGCGCCCGCAGGATACTCGAGATCGGCACCCTTGGCGCCTACAGCACGATCTGGCTTGCCCGCGCTCTCGCGCCGGGCGGGCGGCTGATCAGCCTGGAGCTTGAGCCGCGTCACGCCGAGGTGGCCCGTGCCAACCTTGCCCGTGCTGGTCTCACCGAGGTGGTGGAGGTTCGGGTAGGGCCGGCAACGGAGAGCCTCGCGCAGCTTGTCGCAGAGAGCGCCGGCCCCTTCGACCTGGTCTTCATCGACGCCGACAAGCCCACCACGCCCGACTATCTGGCCTACGCGCTCCAGCTGACCAGGCCCGGCAGCCTGATTATCATCGATAACGTGGTGCGCGACGGTGCCGTGAGCGATGCCGCCAGCCGCGACGCGAGCGTCCAGGGTATCCGTCGGGCGCTCGCGATGCTCGCCGACGATCCACGAGTTGAAGCTACCGCCCTGCAAACAGTGGGGAGCAAGGGCTACGACGGCCTCGCCATCGCCCTGGTGACGGGCACACGCTAGCGCCCACCACCCCGATCCTACCGCGTACAGACGCCCCACTGGGGCGTCTCGACGGGATCGCGGGATGGCGTACAGACGCCCCACTGGGGCGGCTCGACGGGATGGCGTACAGACGCCCCACTGGGGCGTCTCGACGGGATCGTGGCTCTGCGGGGGCCATCGGGGCGGCTCGACGGGATCGCGTACAGACGCCCCAATGGGGCGTCTCGACGGGATCGCGGCGCGCTAACTGATCGGGTAGCGGGCGATGCTGGCGATGCCGGTCAGGAGCAACAGCAGGCCGATGCCAAGCAGGGCCCCCTTCACCGCCAGCCAGGAGAAGCGATCGGCAATGCCGGCAAAGAAGAGCGCCAGGGCGAGGAGCACGGTGGTAAAGACGTACCTGTCGCCGATCTGGTTCGCCTGCGTACCCCGCTCAAAGGCGGCCGACGACTCGCCCTCGAGTTGCTGGGCCCTGGCTGAGGCGGCGAGCCGGTACTCCGGCTGATCAAACGGGCTGGGGAGCGCATCGGGGTTGGTCAGCGGCCGTGTCGCGATCCAGGCCTCGAACGCCGGCGTGAATTCGTCGCGGAAGCGCGCCCGGTAGAAGTCGGCCAGTTGCTGGTTCCCCGCCGCAAAGGCTTCGAGCCAGCTACCGAAGAGTTGCAGGTCTACCTGTGTTTGCCGCCCCGCGAGGTTCGCTGCCCGCACCGACTCCACCCGCAAGGCGCTCGCCCTGCTGTAGTGCGCTGCCATCTCCCCATTCCAACGTCCGGCCTGGTAGCCGCTCCACGAGGTGATCAGCGCCGCCAGGGAGAGGATCAACGCGCCCAGCGTCTCGATCATTTGCTCCCAGCGCTTGCTGCTCAGGCCAAAGCGGCCCTCCAGCCGATCAGCTACCTGCCGCGCCCGGGACAAATCCGACATGGCGCCCTCTCGTTTGTTCTGCTCCATCGCTCTGTCCGGATCTCCCGCGCCCCGCGCCCACGCCTCCCCCGCTATGCAACCTCATCTGCGGCTGGCTGGCGCGCGTCAGCCAGCTAGCTGCTGGCGGTTCCTGGTGCCTGATGCTCGCTTCTTCGCTCAAGTTGGAGCCAGCTGCTCCATCCCGGCCACCGCCTCGACCGAGCCGTCGCTATTCAGCCACTGTGGCAAGTTCAGCGGCTGCCGCTGCTCTGGCAGCAGGGGCGACTGGTAGGTATAGTTGCCCTTGCGCCGGGCGAGATCCGCCCGCGCCGCCGCGCGAAGCTCGGCATCGCTGAGCAGATCCAGGCCCATGCGCGTCAGGACGTGGGCTGCCGCCACGGCGCCCTGGAGGCCGATCGACATTCCCGCACACGCCGTAGCGGCCCAGGTGTGCAACGAGGCATGGAGCGGCAGCGAGGGCATCATGATGCCCATTGTCGGGGTAGCCCAGCTTGCCTCGGCCACATCGGAGGAGCCCCCGATCGTAGGCTCGTGCTGCAGCGGCACCACCTGCCGCGCGAGTCCGTGCTCGGGGAGTCCGAGCTCCCGCTGGCACGCCCGGGCAAACGCCTGCTCCTCCTCGGTCCAGGCCGGCGTCCCCACATGCTCAAGGTGCTGCTGCATGCGCTCGGCGAGGGGCGTATTGGGCAACAGATCGTGGACGCCATAGTAGTGAATCACATGCGCCCGCGTCTGAGTGGCCAGGGCGGCGGCCTCGGCGATCTGGCGGATCCACGCCGTGGCCGCGTTGACTCGTCGGCGGTCGGCGTCGCGCACCTTCATCCAGATCCGCGTGTAGTCGGTCACGACATTCGGCGCCGTGCCTGCGGCCTCGAAGACGTAGTGCAGGCGAGCCGTGGGCTCCAGGTGCTCGCGCATCAGGTTCACGCTGTGGGCCGCCACTTCCATCGCGTGGAGGGCGCTGCGGCCCTTCCAGGGCTCGATGCCGGCATGGGCCTTTGTGCCGTGGAACTCGATCTTGAGCGAGTCATTGGCGGCCATGCGCACATTGATCACCGCAGCGATCGGGCCCGGGTGCCAGTGCAGGCAGGCGTCGAGATCGGCGAACAGTCCCTCGCGCGCCATATACACCTTGGCGCCCTCAGTCTCCTCGGCGGCGCAGCCGTAGACGCGCAGCGTCCCGGGGATGCCCTGTGCCTCCATCAGCGCTTTGAGCGCGATCGCGGCCCCGGTGAGGCCGGCTCCGATCAGGTTGTGCCCGCAGCCGTGCCCGCTGCTCTTGCCGTCGGCCCGGGGCTCCTGGCGTGGCACAGGGGCGTTGCCCAGGCCGGGGAGGGCGTCGTACTCGGCGAGGAAGCCGATCCGTGGCTCACCTTCACCCTGCGTCCACTCGGCGAGAAAGGCCGTGGGCACGCCGGCCGTCCCGGTACTCACAATCCGAAATCCGGCTCCGACGAGCTCGCGCAGATGTACGTTGGCCGACTCGACCTCGTGCAGGCCAACTTCGGCCAGCTCCCAGACGGCGGCGCTGATACGCGCGATCGTAGGCTGTACCGCCTCAACGGCGCGGACGATGGTCTGGCTTTCAACCGTGTTCGCCATCAGGCCCTCCTTGCCCTGTGCACGTCCTGGTCAGAACGAGTGTAGTGGCCGGCCCGATATGGCACATCACCCAAAAGAGAGTAGTGGGTTGCGCTACCCAGCCGGAAGCAGGCCGAGCGCTCTGGCCACCGTCACGGCCTCGCGGCGACTGTTCACGCCGAGCTTCTCGTAGATCGTGCTGGTGTGCTTGCGGGTAGTGTTGGTGGTGATCCCGAGGCGCTCGGCGATCTCCTGGTTCGACCAGCGCTCCGCCAGCAGGGCAAGCACCTCGGTCTCGCGCCGCGTCAGGAGTTCGGGCAGGTGCTCCGAGGCGAGGTTGTGCGACGGCAGGGGCCAGGCATCCGGCTCGCGCTCGTCGTGTCGGAGCAGCGCCTCCACGTAGGCGCGGGCGATCCCACGTTCGGCCAGGGCGTGGAGCAGCGGGCGCAGTGCGGGGCCGAGATCGAGCAAAGTGCGTCCCATCCCCCGTGGCGCGGCCAGTGTCACCGCACGCTCAAGCGGCGTGAGGGCTTCGAAGGAGCGGCCCTGGGCCTGGCGCAGAAGCGCCTGCATGGCTAGCGCAATTGTCAGGTGGCGGGTGAGGTGAAGTCGCTCGCTCTCGGCGATGCAACGCGCTATCACCACCTCAGCCTCCATCAGGTTCCCCCGACCGCCACTGGCCACCAGCGCGGCGGCGCGGGCGAGCTGCGGTGACTCAAAGCCGTAGCTGAGCATCAGGCGGTCCGGCCCGATCTCCTGCGACAGGCGCAGGGCCGTGGACACGTTGCCGGCCCTGAGGGCAAGCCAGGTGGCGCAGCCACGGGCGTGGTCCATCAGGGCCACGCCGCCTGTTTCACGGGCGAATCGCTGGACATCCTGTTCATAGCGCGCGGTGCTGGCCCCATCGCCAGCCAGCGCGCCGATCCTGGCGAGCCCGATCAGGCAGTTGATGAACAGCAGGGTGTTGACCTGGTATCGGCGGTCGATGACGGCGCGGAGCACGTCTTCGGCGGTAGCCATGTCCAAGCGCTCGTAAGCGACACGCCCCAGGAAGGCGTCGGCGTAGCAGCGCCACACTTCGCCCGGCTGCTGCGCGGCGACGAGTTCCGCCAGCCTACCTGCATCCTCTGCGAGCGCCAAAAAATCGCCTGCTTGCAGGTGCATCTGGCACAGGCCGACGTACTGCGATGCGGTGGCCGCCGCCTCAGCCTTCGTTGTGGGGGGAGTGATGCACGCCCGGGCAAGCGTCACCTCTTCCGCGTAGCGGCCCTCCGCCACGAGCGCCATGCCGATGTGATTGACCGCCGAGGCCGCGAGCACGGGCGCGATCGGTTGCTTCAGAGCGAGCAACAGCGTCGAGAGCGCCTCCGCGTGGCGCCCCCGCCAGCTTTCGAGCATCCCCTGCAGGGCCATGCGGTCACCATTGAAGGTGGGCCATGGCGGCTCGAAGGCGGCGGGCGGCTGGGCTGCCAGTAGCGTATCGACCCGCGCCAGGCTCCTGGCCATCAATGGGATGTTGATCTGTGCATTGGCCAGGCGGGCTTCGATCAGGGCCAGGCCGGGACGCCGGGCGATCACGGCGGGCGGCAGAAGGCGGAGCCAGGTTTCCGTTGGCCCCGTGCTGAGGTTGCGCCCGAGGGCCGGGGCCATCGCCTGCTCGATGAGCCGGGCGGCCGTGTCTTCGTCGCCGGCCGCCAGGTAGAGCTGGATGGCCTCTTCGAGGAGCATCGCCTCGCCAAACCAGCGGGCTGCCCGGAGCTGCAAGGCCCGCAGCGTCGGAGCGTCGGTGGTCTGGCGCAGGCGGCGGAGCAGCAGGTCACGAAAGAGCGGGTGAAAGCGGAACCAGTGCCACGCCTCGTCTAGCGCGACGATCAGCAGGTTGGCCCGCAGCAACTCCTCGATACGTCGCTCCATGCCCCCGGGTGTATCGGTTGGATCGTCCAGAGCTGCCCAGAGCTCCGCGCAGAAGCGGTCGGGAATGGCCAGGGCCATCAGGGATCGCTGCAACGGCTCCGGCTGGTTCGCGAGCACCTCGTTGGCCAGGTACTCGCCGATCGCAAAGCGCGTGGTGGCAGGTAGCTGGCTCTTCCCGGGCTCGCCCGCCTGCTCGGTGATCGCCAGCCGCAGCGCCAGCGCCCATCCCTCGGTCTGCTCCAGGAGCGCGGCGATGGCCGCCTCATCCAGGGCCCTGTGCGTCAGGCGCCGGATGAGCAGCCGGGCCTCCGTTTCAGTGAAGCGCAAGTCGGCTGAGCGTAGGATGGCTAGCCGCCCGGCAGCGCGCAGTTGCGCCAGAGGGAGGGGCGGATCAACCCGGCTGATCACGACGAGCCGGCACTGGGGCGGCAGCCGCCGTACCAGATATGCCACGAGCTGGTGCACGGGCGTACTCGTGACGGCATGGTAGTCGTCGAGCACTAGCGTCAGGGTGCCGGTAACGGTACTCAGATCGACCAGGATTGCCTGGAGCAGCATGTAGAGCGGGGCCGGCCCGACCGCGTTGAGCAGCGGCAGCGTTGTGACGAGCGTGCCAGGGCGGGCGTGTTCGATCGCGCCGGCAAGGTAGACCAGAAAGCGCAGACCTTCCTGGTCGTAGGCGTCGAGAGTTAGCCACGCCGCAGGCGCGTGCGCGGGGCTTGAGCTGTGTCCCCGTACTCCAACTGCCCGTTCGTAACTCATCTGGCGCTGGACCCACTGGGCGACGAGCGTCGTCTTCCCGAAGCCCGCCGGAGCGACAACCAGGGTCAGTCCGGCACAGGGGGTGGCGTCGAGCAGTGCGAAGAGTCGCTCACGCAGCACCCACTCGTGGAGCGGCTGTGGTGCAGAGAGTTTCGTCGGAACCAGTGGCGGCAAGTTCTGGGGAGCTTGCATAGCACCTTCGGGGACGGCGCGGCATGCGGAGCGGGGCCGAGGCCAGGCTGACCGTCGCTGGCACGTAGCCTGGCCCATCAACGCGCTCGGATGGGTAATCCCAGCGCGCTGCCTGAGCCGTCGCCTTGCTCGGCATGGCCGCTCGTAGCGCGATCCTGGTCCATGGGCGAGTACGCGGCGTGGGTGATTCCGCTATAGTGAGCCTGGCTCCGGCGTCGGCAGGCCACGCACCCGGTACCTACCGGGCAACGTGTTGCTGCGGACCCGTTCGTTTGAGCCTGGGACGGTCGATCATCGTCACAGCCCTACCGACGGTCGGTGATGATCCTGCCCCGCACGCGCACGTCCTAGCGCATGCCGTTATCTCGCGACGTGTGGCTCGCAATCGAACCACGCTTTTCGTTCGGTCGCACGTGCAGCGAGGGTACTGCGCCTGCGAGGCGCCCAGAGCGAATCGCAGTGTCAGTCAGAGCCGTGTGATGCGCCTCTTCTACGAGTGTAGTGCGAGTCAGTGCTCGGGGGGAGCCGATGACTCATATAAAAACTCATACAACCGGTTCATCCGCGCTTCGCTCCGGCGCAGTCGACACTCACCCCGGGCCATCGCCGGAGATCGAGGGCTCGGAGCGAGGCTTTGCGCGGACCCTCAAGCAGCAGCGTAAGCGGCACGATCTCACCCAGACGGAGCTTGCCCACCTCGTCGGTTGCGCCAGCGTGACGATCCAGCGCTTCGAGCAGGGCACCCTGCGCCCCTCACGCCAGATCGCCGAGCGCATGGCGGCGATCTTCGCCCTGGCTGGCGAGGAACGGGAGCTGTTTGTGCGCCTGGCCCGTGGCCGCCCGCTTGCTGAGCCGGACATCGAGGCGCCCCACCTGCCGGCGATTGCGGCGGTGTCACTCCCTACCCCGCTGACCCCTCTGATCGGCCGCGCGCAGGAGGTCGCGCTTGTCTGCCAGGCACTCATGGGCGACACCGTGCGCTGGCTGACCCTCATGGGTCCCGGCGGTATTGGGAAGACACGTGTGGCGCTCCAGGCTGCCGCCGAGCTCGCGCCCTCCTTCCCCGATGGTGTCGTCTTCGTCGATCTCGCGCCCATCCGCGATGCCACGCTTGTGCCGGGGGCCATCGCTGCGGCCCTTGGCCTCCCCGATCCGAAGGGCTCGGCGCTCCTCCAGCGCTTGCAGACCGCCCTCCAGTCGCGGCGGCTGCTCCTCGTTCTCGACAACTTCGAGCAGGTCGCTACGGCAGCCATCGCCGTCTCCGCCCTCCTCAAGAGCGCGCCCTCCTTGAAGGTGCTTGTCACGAGCCGGGCGCTCCTGGCCGTATCGGGCGAGCATCGGGTCGAGGTGCCTCCCCTGGCCTATCCCGATCCGGCCCTGCCGACGTCGCCGGAGCGGCTTGCCGAGTATGAGGCGGTGCGCCTCTTCATGGAGCGGGCGCGGGCGCTCCAGCCCGAATCGGCGGCCTGGGATGATGCGGCGGCGGTGGCGGCGATCTGCGCGCGCCTGGACGGGATCCCCCTGGCGATCGAGCTGGCTGCCGCCCGTGTCGCGCTCTTTCCGCCGCAGGCGCTGCTAGAGCAACTCGACCACTGCTTGCCCCTGCTCACCGGCGGCCCGCGCGATCTCCCGCCTCGCCAGCAGACTCTCCGCAATACGCTTGCGTGGAGCTACGGCCTGATCACGCCGCCCCTGCAGCGGCTCTTCGCCCGGCTCGGTGTGTTCGTCGGCGGCTGGTCGCTCGCGGCCGCCGCTGCCGTCTGCGACCCCGACGGGGACCTCGGCGTCAACGTCGTTGATGGGCTGGCGGCCCTCGTGAACCATAGCCTCGTGCGGCGCATCGCTGGCCCGGCCGGGGAAGTGCGCTTTACCATGCTGACGACGATCCGCGAGTATGCGCTGGAGCGCCTGGCCGAGAGTGGACAGCTTGATACGCTGCGCTGGCAGCACGCGCGCTACTGCCTCCGCCTGGCTCGCGAGGCCGAGCGCGGGCTCATGGGCGCCGAGCAGCTGCGCTGGCTCCGCCGGCTCGACACAGAGCGCGATAATCTGCTCGCGGTGTTAACCTGGCCTGAACAGGGCTACCCCCACGAAACAAACCCTGGCATCGGCGCCGCCATGGTGCTGGCGCTTGCCGGTACCCTGTGGCACTACTGGGTGCTGCGTGGCTCCGACGCCGAGTGGCTGCGCTGGCTGCCCGACGATCTCGGCGCCGTCGTCCCGGGCGCCGAGCTCCTTCCGCCTGCCATCCGTGACCGGCTCTGGGCTAGGGCGCTGCTGGCGCCCGCCGCGCTCAGCATCGCCCATGGCGATTATCCCTCTACCCGTACCCTCGCGGCGCGGAGCAGCGCGCTCTTTCGCGCCGCCGATGAGCCCTGGGGCGAGGCCGCTGCCCTCGCTCTCCTCGGTGCCGCGACCGCTTTTGTGTACCCCGTGGCGGGCGGGCGCGCCCTTCTGGCCGAGAGCCTGTGGCGCGCGCGCGCCCAGGGCGATCCCTGGCTGATCGCCTGGTGCCTGCTCTATACTGGCTTCGAGTTGCTCTCCGGCGATGCTGGCCCGGCCGAACCCGAGCTGGCCCACGTGCTGCTGGAGGAGTGCCTGGTCTACGCGCGGCAGTCCGGCGATGCCTGGCTGATCGCCTGGGCCCTGAACCACCTGGGCCGGAGTGCCCTCGTGCGCGGCGAGCTGGAGCGGGCCGTTGGTCTCTTCGAGGAAACCCTCGCGATCCGCCGCCAGCTCCAGGACCGGATCGGCATCGCATGGTCGCTCGGCCAGCTCGGCATTGTGGCGCAGGAGTTGGGCGATTACGCCCGCGTGCTCGCGCTGAACGAGGAACGCTACAGCCTGGAGCAGCAGCTCGGCAATGTGCTGGGCATGAGCGCGGTGCGCTACGCCCAGGCCATTGCGCTCGGGGCGCTAGGTCGCTCCCAGGAGGCGCTCCATGTGGCCGCCGAGAGCGTGGCCCTGGCCCGGCAGATGGACGACCAGCGTCGGATCGCTCTGTGCATGCTCTTGCAGGGACAGATGGCGTTACAGGCCGCCGCCTATGGGCAGGCGCAGGCTTGCCTGGAGGCCTGCCTCCCGATCGCCGAGGCCGTCGGCGACTGGAGGCTGGGCGCCTGGGTGCGTCTCCATCTGGGCGCGGTGGCTTATCAGCAGGGTGAGCATCTGCTCGCTGCCGGCTGGTCGCAGGAGGCGCTCGACATCTTCCACGGGCACGCCGATCGCCACGGAACCGCCGCAAGCCTCATCCAGCTCGCTGCCATTCGGTGCGCAACGGGCTCGCCTGAGGTGGCGGCGGGGCTGCTCGCCGCCGCGAGCCACCTGAGCCAGAGCGGCGACGCGCGGCTCGAACCGGCCCAGCAGGTCGCCTACGAGCAGACATGTGCGGCTGCCCGCGCAGAGCTCGGCGCGACGCGGTTCGGGCTGGTATGGGCACGGGGCCAGGCCCGGTGCCTGGAGTCGACCGTGGCCGAAGCGCTTGCACGGGCCACGGGTTCTGGCGAAGCGCGGCACGCTTGAGCGCAAAGCTCATCGCGAGAGCCCACCGCCGAGTCTACTCACCACCGCCAACCGCAAGTTGCCCTCGCTGCCCCGGCAGCGGCCGCAGCCAGAGCCAGGTGAGGCCGGTGACGGCCAGGCAGAGCCCCGCCAGCGCCAGGAACGCCGCTGAGACGCCGGCGCTAAACGCATCGCGGTAGAGGCTCAAGAGCGTTAGCTGGACGATCACCTGTGGGTCGCCATCAACACCGCTCACCCCCTGCTGGAGCACCTCGTTCAGCGCGTCCAGGGCCCGGGCCTGCTGCTCGACGCTGAGCCCCAGCTTACTGATCCGGGCGGCAAAGTCGCTCAGCCCGACCACCTGCACCACCGCGCCCAGCACCACCCCGGCCAGCGCGCCACCCGTCAGCCCGGCCGCCTTGCTGATCCCCGAGCTCACACCCACAAGGTCGGTGGGGAGCGCGCTGAGGAAGATGTTGCTCCAGGTGGTGGAGGCGAGCAGAAAGCCGAGCCCGAAGAGCGCCATCGGTGGCACAAGCCAGAGGTAGGGCGTGCCCGGCCGCGCCAGGCTGCTCAGCCCGATCGCCACGGCCATTGCGGTCATGCTGAGGCAGACCGTCAGGTGGGGCTGCTGGCGAAAGGCGATGCGGGCCGTCCACGGGAGCGCCATGGCGCTCACCAGCAAGATCGGCGCGAGCGCCACGCCCGCGAGCAGGGGCGGGAACTGCTGCGCGGTGGTGAAAAAGCTGTAGAGCCGTAGCACATAGCCGCCCAGCGCAAAGCTCAGCGTGGCCGACACCAGCAACATGAGCGAGAGCAGGTGGCGCGGCGGAGGCTCACTCAGTGTGCGCCCGCCCCACTGGAGGGTGAAGCGCGGCCAGAGCGACAGAAGGAGCATACCGAGCAGCCCGGCCCCGCTTGCGGCGAGCGTGCCGGGGTTGCGCCAGGTTCCACGGGCGCCGGCGAGCGCAATCCCGAAGATCACGAGCAGGAACACCAGGGTCCAGGAGCTCGCTACGACCGCCTCGGCGCGGCGGAAGCCCCCCCGGGCCCGGCTCTCCGGCAGATGGCGCCAGCCCAGGAATGTCCCGGCGATGCCGGCGGTGATCGGCAGCGCCAGCGCCATGCGCCAGCCGAGCAGGGCCTCGATCGGGATGGCCGCCAGGCTGGCCAGGGTGCCGAGGGCGGTGCTGAGCGTGTAGATCAAGAGGGCCGTCGAGCGCTCACGGGCCTCGAAGGTGAGCCGGATGAGGCCGAGTGTCAGCGGGAAGACCAGCGCGCCCATCATGTTCATCACGGCGCGTACGGCCACCAGCGCGGGCAGGCTCGGAGCCAGGAGCGAGATCAGGTTGCCCACCGTGAATCCGGCGGCACCGATCAGAAAGATCCGCCGGCGTCCGTAGAGATCGCCCAGCACGCCGCCGAGGAGCTGGCATGCCACAAACAGCACTACACCCAGACTCGTGAGCACCTGGTAGTCGCGCCAGGCGGTGCCGAAGGCGGAAACGGGATCTGCAGCCCGATAACATACAGCCGTGGTTCGGCAAGTTTGGCGAACCCTACCAGGCAGCAGGCGGCCAGGATCCACCAGCGTACCGGGCCGAGCTCCGGTTGGGCGGCGCTGTCGGCGGTCGCTCGGCCTGGCTGGGTGGCCTCGCTCACCATGGCGGTCCTTCGCGTGGCCCGGCGACCACTACCCCGGGCAAGGCCGCAACGCGCGCCGCGCCGGGTCGCCCTCCGGTACTCGCTGCCGCTCGCATCACGCGTGCTCGTCCGAAGAGGGCGGGTGGTGGCCACGCCCGTGATGTACCACAAAGTAGCCGAGGGCGAAGATCAGCAGCGCCACCACGACCCCCACGGCCAGGATGTCGGTGCCACCCTCCCAGGAAGTCACGAGCTCCAGCCCGAAGACGCCGAGGATGGTGATCAGCATGCCGATCAGTTGCCCTTCCATGTCGCTGGCGGAACGCACCTGGAGCCACGTCGGCAGCGGCAGCCGGGTGTTCACAAATAGCTGGTACATGCCCGCCGAGATCACGTAGAGGATCGTCGCCATGAGGAACAGGTCAACCGCCTCGATCAGGTGCAGGCGGGCCTGGTTGGTGGTGAGCGCCTCGCCAAACCCGACCAGGGCGGCCACGGTGTGGAGCATCTCCGTTGTGCCCAGTATCAGGAGCACGACAGTGGCAGCAAAGGTGCTGAAGATCGCCAGGACGAAGATGTAGCGAGTGGCCGCGAGAACCCGAAAGAAGGGCGGAACGTCGCCGCTTCGGGCCGAACCCTCGCGAACGGGGTCGCTCACAGCTGAATCCTCCTGACGCCGACATCCGGGCGGCCTTCGCGCAACGGCTCCGTGCCCTGTGGCGCCACGTTACCAGACCCGCGAATGGCCATGCATCACACAAAAAGGAGTAGGGGCCTCAATCGGTCTGCGCTCCGCCACAGGCCACTCCGGGGCTGCCGCCGGAGCGCCGCGCCCACCACGCGAGCGCCACGGTCGCGTAGAAGGCCAGCAGCATCCAGAGTGGGAAGATGGGCACCTGCACGGCGGCCCAGCGGGGCGCGGCCAGGAGCCGGGCGCCCTCCGCCAGCCAGGTCAGCGGGAGCCACGCGCCCACGGCCAGCCATTGGCCCAGGGGTAGCCAGATCAGTCCGCCCAGCAGTGCCACGGTGCCGAACAGCATGCTGTAGGGCACCACTGGCACCAGCAGCACATTGGCGAGCGGGGCGACGAGGCTGAGGTTGCCAAACTGGTAGAGGATCAGCGGCAGCGTGAGCACCTGAGCGGCCAGAGTGGCCGTGAGCGCCTCTGTCACCGGGGCCATGGCGGGCCAGCAGAAGGGCCGGCGCTGGCCGAGCCAGCGCTCCAGCGGTCCGGCGAAGGCGAAGAGGCTGGCCGTAGCCAGGGCCGACAGCTGGAAGCCCGGATCCCAGAGCGTGTGGGGGTCGGCAAGGGTGATCAGCCAGCAGGCGCCGAGTAGCAGGCGCCAGGGCTCGCTGCCACGCTCGGCGGCCCGCGCCAGCGCCGCCAGGCTGGCCATCGCTGCCGCCCGCAGTACTGCCGCCGAGGCCCCTGTGAAGAGCGCGTAGACCCACATCACCCCCAGGGCCAGGGCGAATGTGTGCCAGCGCCCCAGGTGCAGCCGCCCCGCCAGGGCCCCCAGAACGCCGGCCACGATCGTGAAGTTCCAGCCCGAGACGACGAGGATGTGGCTGGTGCCGGTGCTTGAGAACGTGCGGTAGACCTCCTCCGGAATGCTGGACTGGATGCCCAGTAGTACGCCGACGGCAAGGGCTGCCTGGGGCTCCGGTAGCGAGCGCAGCAGCACGGCCCGGCAGTGCTCGCGGAAGCGCAGCAATGTGGCCAGCGGGGCCAGGCCCGCCTGGCCTTCCAGGCGCGCTACCCGCTCTGGCTCCCGCATGATCACGAAGATCCCCCGGTGGGCCAGGTAGGCCCGGTAGTCGAAGTCGCCGGGCCGCTCGGCCTCGCGCGGGCGCTCAAGCGCGCCTACCACCGCTAGCCGGTCGCCGTAGCGGTAGCTCGGGTAGGGCGGTACAACAATCAGGGCCAGGCCCTCGGTGGGGCGGACGGTGCCACCCGGCTGTGCCGCCTCTACCCGCAGTACCACCCGCTGCCCATCCTCGCTGCGGCGTGGTTCGCTCGCGACGCTGCCCACTAGCGTGAGCTCGCCGGCGCCGGCAAGGGCAGCCACACTTGCTGGCCCGAGCGTCGGGAGGCTCGCGCCGTAGCGCAGGGCGCCCAGGGCCGCGCAGAGCAGCAGCAGCCCGGCCAGACGCGGACCGGGTGCCCGCCGGGCCGCCGCAGCCAGCGCCAGCCCCGCACCCGCAACCCCGACCGACACGTGCGGCAGCGGGGCAAGGTGCGCACCGACGATCCCGAGCATCCAGGCGATGGCGAGGTGGATCAACATCGCGTACATCCTCCACACTATCTACCGCGCCACGCGCTCGGAGGATTCGCCTGGGCGGCGCTGATCCCCGGGATTCGGGCGCCATGGGGTAGCGCCCGCGCCGCCATTCTGCCGGAGTTTCTTGACAACCTGCTTCGCCGAAGGCTATGATAGAGCCCGTAAGTGCCCAACAGCCGTAAAGCGAAGCGAGCGCCATCCCAGCCGTCTGCCCCGCTCGTCGCCACGGAGAGGAGGGACCGATGACCACGCCCCACTCACGTCCCGCTGCCCTGCGTCTCGTCGCAATCGCTCTCACCCTCGCGCTGCTGCCGGCGCTGCTCGCCACCACTGGCGCCCAGAGCGATGTGCGCTACTTCTCCGAGACGGGCCACACCCTGCGGGGGGCCTTCCGCTTTTTCTGGGAGGGCAACGGCGCCCAGGCCATCTTCGGCCTGCCGATCAGCGAGGAGTACACCGCCAGCAATGGGCGGCTGGTGCAATGGTTCGAGCGGGCCCGCTTCGAGCTGGTGCAGTCGGGCGGGCAGTACCAGGTCGAGCTCGGCAACCTCGGTCTGGAGGCTACCCAGGGCCGCGTCTTCCCCCGTGTTCCGCCGATCACCAATACGCCCCAGCGGCGCTACATCCCCCAGACCCAGCATGTAATCCAGTACGGCTTCAAGGAGATCTGGGAGACGCGGGGCGCCGAGCGGATCTTCGGCTTCCCGATCAGCGAGGAGATCGACGAGGTGCTGGAGAATGGTGAGTGGCATACGGTGCAGTACTTCGAGAAGGCCCGCTTCGAGTACTGGCCCGAACAGCCGCCAGGCCAGCGTGTGCTGCTGAGCTTGCTTGGCCGTCGCCTCGCTCCTCCCGATCGAACCGCCCCTGTGCCGCCCCCCGGCC
>SFCB01000202.1 GCA_004367505.1 Chloroflexi bacterium OHK40
CCCCCTGATCAGACGCCCCGATGGGGCGTCTCTACACAATCGCGATCCAGCAGCATCCCCGTGGCGACCCACCCGTGGCCCACCCCTGATCAGACGCCCCGATGGGGCGTCTCTACACAATCGCGATCCAGCAGCATCCCCGTGGCGACCCACGCATGGCCATCCCCCCTGATCAGACGCCCCGATGGGGCGTCTCTGCACAATCGCGATCCAGCAGCATCCCCGTGGCGACCCGCTCGACAAGTCTCTCCCCTACACGACCAGCCTGATCCCCTCCCCGCGCACCGTCTGCATAAAGGTAAAGCCGCCGCTTGCCGTGGCCAGCGCGCGGCGGAGAGTGGTGAGCAACACGTCGAGGTTACGGCCCTTCTCGACCACGCCCCTGGCGCGCATGCCGGGCCAGAGGCTGTCGATGATCTGGTCGTAGGGGCAGAGCTGGTTGCGACGCTCGTAGAGGTAGCGCAGCAACGCGAAGGCCTGAGGCGTCAGCTCTACCTGGGCGCCAAAGACGAAGGCCTTCTGCAGCGCGGGTTCGAGGTAGAGGGGCCAGAGTTGCGTCTCACGGCTGTTGGCCACGAACATCACGCGTACGTGCTCGGCGAGGGCGGGCACGCGGAACACGTAGCCGTGGCGCAACTCGTGGCGCTGCCCGGGGCGCAGCTCGCGCTCAAACAGGCCGATCCCGTAGCGACCGTTCCAATTCTCCAGCACATAGCCGTGCTCCTCGCGCCAGATACGGGCGTGTTCGCGGGAGACGGACTCTAGCCGCAGGTCGATAAAATCGGGGCCCGCAGCGTGGGCCTCGGGACGCCCAAGGCAGATCGGACTGGCACCGATCGGCGCGGCCGGCCAGGTATTCTCGGCATCGGTGGAGAGGCTGATCAGCAGGAAGGGCTGCTGGCGAGGCTCACGCATAGATGCTCCCGGTGTGACTCCAGGTCATGATATGCTTTATACTAGCAATCAGCAACACTCGGGGCCAGCGGGCGCCTCGCGGCAGAGCTGTAGCGGCGTCGAGGTCATCATGTTACAGATCCAGGTTGCAGTCGCCAAGGTGGCACGGCATGGCAACGGCGAGAGCGGTGACACGCTCGAGATGATCGAGCGGCCGGGCGGGGGCTTCTCGTTCGTGCTGGTCGATGGGGAGGGCAGCGGCCGCGGCGCCAAAACGCTGAGCAACCTGCTGGCCACCCGGGCCATCTCGCTGCTGAAGGACGGCGCCCGCGATGGCGCGGCAGCCCGGGCCGTCCACGATTATCTCTATACCTACCGCATGGGCCAGGTGGCGGCCACGCTGAATATCCTCTCAGTGGACTTTCAGAGCGGCAAGATCCTGATGTCGCGCAACAACCCCGCGCCTTTCTTCGTGATCAGCCGCTCGGGGCTGCACAGCTACAACGAACCTTCCAGCCCGATCGGTCTGCAGCCGATGATCAAGCCGGTGATCACCGAACTGCCGGTGAGCCCCTACACCTACGTGGTGGTCTTCACTGATGGGCTTAACCGCGCCGGCGAGCGCTACGGCGATGACCTCGGCCTGGTAAACTTTCTCTCGGGGTGGCCCGCCGAGGCCGGTCGCAGCGCTGAGGAGCTTACCGAGGAAGTGCTACGTCGGGCCCTGGAGGTGGATCGGGGTCAGCCCAGCGATGACATGAGCATCCTCACGCTGGCAGTGCTCCCCAGTAACGCCGAGCAGCGTGTGCGCCGGCTGGTTACAACGATGCCGGTCGAGGCGCCAACCTGGCCCACGCCCGCGCTCCCCGAGGCCGAATGACGGAGTGGCGGTGGCGCCTCCCTGTCCGCGCCACGCGCCTCACCTCATCCCGCAGGCCGTCCCGCCAGTGCCCCATGTGATCCATGACGCCACCATCGCCTGAGCGCCGCCCCTACCGCACCGCCCGCGAGCGCGTGGCCGCCCGCCGTGGCGGGGTTCTGCCGCAGCGGCGCCGCAGAGGTCGCCGGACCCTGCTCGCCCTCGCCGCGCTCCTCCTGGCGGCCCTGGCCGCCGTGGTCCTGGCCGTCGGAGGCTGGGCCGGCGCCTCCCTCCGCGCGATCGAGCAGGCCGACCCACGGCGAGCGCCTGAGGCCGGAGTGAGCGCGCCGCCCCGCGCGGCCGAGCTCCCGACCAGCCTGCGCGAGCCCTTCAGTGTGCTGCTGCTCGGGGTCGATCGCCGGCCCAACCCGGACGAGGGCGTCCGCGCCGACACCCTCATCCTCGTCTACGTCCATCCCGCCGCCGGCTGGGCCGGGATGCTCTCCATCCCCCGCGATTCGGTCGTGCAGGTGCCGGGCCTTGGCCTACAGAAGATCAACACTGCCTACACCTACGGATTCCTGAACGCCGAGGAGCTCTACGGGCCCGGCACGACACCGGAGGAATCCGGCGGCGCCCTCGCCGCCGAGGCCGTCGCCGGATTCCTCGGCCTCAAGGTAGACTATATCGCCCAGATCGATTTCCGGGGCTTCCAGCGGGTGGTGGACACACTCGGTGGCATCACCGTCGATATCGAGCGCCCCATCCTCGACCCGAGCTACCCCAGCGACGACTTCGGCTATGAGCGCGTCTACATTCCCGCTGGCCTTCAGGTGCTCGATGGCGCCACCGCCCTGCGCTACGCCCGCAGCCGCCACAGCTCCAGCGACTTCGACCGCTCGCGCCGGCAACAGCAGGTGCTGCGCGCCATCCTCGCCGAAGTGCGCGCCCGTGGCTTGCTCAGCCAGGCCGCCCTGCTCCCCGAGCTCGCCGCCGATCTCCAGGCCAGCGTGAGTACGACGCTCCCCCTGAGCGACCTGGAGACCCTGCGCGGCCTCGCCACGCTCGCCCAGAGCCTGGACCCGGAGGGCATCCTCACGCTGAGCATCAATCCCAACGATGTACGGATTGTCACCGAAGACGGCTCTGATATCTACTGGGAGCCGGCCGATGTGGCCGCCCAGGTGGCGCGGCTCACAGCCGGCCCCGAAGCGGCCAGCGAATGGGCTCGCGTGCAGGTGCTCAATGCCGCCGGCGTCCAGGGGCTCGCCGGGCGCGTGAGCCGGCGCCTCGCCGCCCAGGGGTTCACCCTGAACGACCCGAGCGACGCCCCCGCCGCCGCGCAGACGCGCCTGATTGACTACAGCGGCCGCCCGGAGACGCTGCGTCGCCTCGCCGACACCCTCGGGCTCGACCCGGGGCGCGTCTACCCCACGCCCCCGGCCGACGCGCCGCCCGCCCCGTTCGAGGCCGACATCGTGCTGATCATTGGTGCCGACTATCGCCCGGAGTGGGCAGGCGAAGGGCCACCGTAGAGACGCAGCGTGGATCATCAGGCGCGCCGCCGGCTGTAAAGGTTCCAGCCTACCGCGAGGCCGATCAGGGCTGCGCCGAGCGCGAGCGTGAGGCCGGGCGGCACACCAGTGCTGGCAGGAGCCTGCCGGGGCGCCGCAGGCGGTGGGAGCTGAGCGGTGCCCGGTGAGCTCGACCCGCTCGACTGTAGCACATCGACGGTGGCATCGATCGCGGGTGGGCCGCCCGCGCCGCCAGGTGGAGGGCTATTGGCGGCCGGCCCGCCGGCTGAGCCGAGTTCGGGCGCCGGGAGCGCCGACGGGGCCTCGTACATTGCGGAGGCGTCGCTCTGGGCCTCTGAAGCGGCAGGTGCGGCAGTGGCCGCCGGCAGCGCCTGGGCAGCGCTGGCGGGCGCCTCGGTGGCCGCCGGGGCCGCCGTCGCCTCAGCTATGCGCATCTCGGCGCCAGGTGCCGGAGCTGCCTCCATCGCCGCAGCGGCGGTAGGCTGGCTTGCCGGCGTGCTCGGCACGGCAGGCACAAGCCCCGTGCCCAGCAACTGCACAGTGGCCAGCAGGACGAGGGCGAGACCCGCGAGGCCACTGCCCATCTGCATCACGAAGGCGAACGGGAAGATCCGCCGCGGCCGCGGGGCCGTGGCCGGGTCCAGGGTAAAGGATCGAGGCGGGCGCACGGGCTCCAGGGCACGCAGCGCGACCGTCGTCGCGCGGAGATCCTCGAGCTCGGCCTGCAGCGCGGGATCGCTCTGCAGCCGGCGATCGAGGGAGACCCGCTCTGCGACAGACAGCTGGTTATCGAGGTAGGCCGAGAGCAACTCGAGGTCGCGCTCGGTCGGGCTGCTGGGCTGGGGCTGCGAACTGTTCATCGTCGTATCTACTACGGCCACGGTTGCGGCCGTTACGGGCATCGGCGGGGGCCAGGCCCGCTCAGCGGGCGGCGCGCCCGGTGAGCGGCGCGGCAGCTACACGTCACCATGACGAAATTTTGACGGTAGCAGTTCCCCGGCGCGCAGAATGTCGCGCAGGCGCGCCCGAGCCCGGCTCAGGCGCGATTTGACGGTTCCGAGATTGGTATTCGTCACCTCGGCGATCTCCTCGTAGGCCAGCCCCTGCACATCGCTCAGGATCACCACCACCCGCTGATCCTCGGGCAACTGGGCGATCCCCTGCTCGATGGCCGCAGCCAGCTCACGCCGCAGCGCCGCGTCATCGGGCGACTCGCCAGGGTCGGGCAGGTCGAAGCCCGGGCCGTCGTCCTCATCCTCCTGGACCGTCTGGAGCGACACCGCAGGCCGGCGCTTCCGGGCGCGCAGGGCATCGTAGCAGGCGTTGGTAGCGATCCGGAGCAGCCAGGAGCGGAACACGCCCCCACGGAAGCGGTGGAGATTACGGTAGGCCGAGATGAACGTATCCTGGGCTACATCGGCGGCGGCATCGGCATCGCCGAGCATGCGGTAGCAGAGGTTATAGACGCGGCCCTCGTAGAGCCGCACCAGCTGGTTGAACGCCTCAACGTCCCCCCGCTGGCCGGCCTCAACCAGGCGCTGCTCTTCGTTGGTCATAGCGCGGCGGTGCTCCCACAGGGCCTGTGCTCGGTCCTCATTATAGCAGAGCCTCACAGGTTGGCCCTCAGATGTCCGAGCTGCGGTGGGCTCAGTATGCATCGTGCGACGCTCCATCCCCATGACGCCGAACTGGCGCTGAGATGAAGCCTAGCAGATGGTCAGCCCACCCGCCTGTGACAGACCGCGACAAAAAATAGTACAGCCAGGTCAGACGAATCGGGCGCGTTGGAAGAGGTAGTCACCGTGGCGGCGCAGGCTGACGAGCCGGAGGCGGGGCGGGGCATCGGGCGGGAAGGGCACCCCCTCCACCAGCGTCGGGCGGGCGGGGGCAGGCGGAGGGCGATTGC
>SFCB01000118.1 GCA_004367505.1 Chloroflexi bacterium OHK40
GCCCCCACCACCCAAGACGCCCCGCGGCAAGCCCCGCACGCCGAGCGGCCAGCCGGGCCACCCGCCCCACGAGCGCCCGCTACTGCCCGAGGACCAGGTGCAGCAGGTGGTCGCGGTCCGGCCGGACTGCTGCCCCCAGTGCCACGAGCCGCTCGGGCCGAGCCTGACCCCGGTCTGCCTGCCGCAGCGCCAGCAGGTCTGGGAGCTGCCCGCAGTCGCGCCGGTCGTCACCGAGTACCAGCTCCATACCCTGTGCTGCCCCGGCTGCGGCGACCGCGTCACGGCGGAGCGCCCGCTCTCCGCGCCGCCCGGCGCGTTTGGCCTGCGGGTGGTCGCCCTGATCGCGCTGCTCCACGGCCGCTACCGCATCTCCAACCGCGAGCTCGTCACCCTGCTGCAGATGGTCTGGCAGCTGCCGATCAGCCTCGGCAGCGTGGTCGGGCTCCAGCAGGTGGCCGCCGAGGCGCTCGCGGCGCCGCACGCCGAGGCCCAGCAGGCGGTCGCCGCCGAGGCGCGGCTCAACGTCGACGAGACGAGCTGGCGCGAGGGTCGCACCAAGCCCTGGCTCTGGGTGGCGGTCGGCAGCCTGGCGACGCTCTTCATGATCCAGTGCGGCCGCGGCAAGCGGTAGCTGGCGCCGCTGCTCGGCGCGACGTTCGTGGGCATCGTCAGCTCCGACCGCTATTGCGCCTACCACAGCCTCCCGCCCGCGCGGCGGCAGCTCTGCTGGGCACACCTGGTGCGCAATCTGCGCGGGCGGGCCGAGGCCCGTGGCCCCTGGCAGGCCGAGGCGCTCGCGATGCAGCGGCTGGCCGAGGAGGTGCTGGTCGTCTGGGCCATGCATCGTGACGGCGCACTGACCACGGAGGTCATGGAGGGGATGCTCCGCGCCTACCAGCAGGCGCTGTGGCAGCATGTGGCGGCGGGGCAGCGCCAGCTCAATACGTTCGGCAGTCTGTGCAGCGATCTGGCGCCGCGCTGGGACGCGCTGTGGACGTTCCTGCGCGTGGAGGGTGTCGAGCCGACCAACAACGCCGCCGAGCGGGCCCTGCGGCCGGCCGTGCTCTGGCGCAAGGGCTGTTTCGGCACCCAGAGCCCTGAGGGGAGCCGCTTTGCCGAGCGCATGCTCACCGTCGCCGCGACCTGCCAGCAGCATGACCGCCCGCTCCTCCCCTTCCTCGTGGCCGCCGTGGCCGCCCACTGGGCCAACCAGCCGCCCCCCGCCCTGCTCCCCGCACCTACCCCCTGAACGGATACGGATACCACATCTACAACTGTAGTACTAACCACCTATCGCCACCCGACACTGGGCCTGTGACAAATATCACAGCCAACCGCGTACTCCTACATTATCCTATCTCAGGACCAACAACCTGCAACCTGCAATCTACAATCGAAATGAATCTTCAGGCAAGATATTTTGTCAAAACAGCCCTGGCCCAGCTGCTGATCAGCGTGCTGCTGGGCGGTCTGCTACTGGCCAACAGCGGGCTGCGGCTGCACCCCTGGATCGGCACGCTGCTGCCGGTGTATTACCACCTGCTCATGGTGGGCTGGGCCACCCAGCTGATCGGCGGGGTGGCCCTGTGGATGTTCCCGCCGCTCTCGCGCGAGCGCCCGCGCGGCGACGAGCGGCTGGGTTGGTTCGCCTACACCGCGCTGAACAGCGGGCTGCTGCTGCGGGCCGTGGCCGAGCCGCTGCAGCTGATCCGGCCGAGCGCCTGGGCCGGCTGGGCCCTGGCCCTCGCGGCGCTGCTGCAGGTGCTGGCGATCTGGGCCCTGGCCCTTGCCCTGTGGCCACGGGTTAAGGGGCGGCCGGGCCGGCTGACGAAAGGGGTGAGCTGATGCCGCGCGTGAGCGTCTTCTTCATCCGCACCGCCCTGCTCCAGCTAGCCCTCGGGGCGACTATGGGCGGGCTGCTGCTAGCCGAGAAGGGCCTGCGCCTGGCGCCCTGGCTGTGGCACCTGCGGCCGGGCCATATTCAGATCATGCTGCTGGGCTGGACGGTGCAGCTGGCCTGCGGGGTGGCGATCTGGATCCTGCCGCGCCTGGACGCGGCGGGCAGCTGCGGGTGCCTCGCCCTGGCCTGGCTCTCCTACGGCGCGCTCAACGCCGGGGTGGCCCTGGCCGCGCTGCACGCGCCCCTGGCCGCCGCCCGCGATGCCGACGACCTCGGCTGGATGCTGCTGCTGGCTGGCCTGCTCTACGCCCTGGCCGCGGCCGCCGCCGTTGGCTACCTCTGGCGGCGCGTGCTGCCCTTCCGCAACCTGCCGCGCCCTGCGGGCCCTGAGCGCAACCCATCGTAGCCCCAGCCGCGCCCCTTACAGCACTGCTCGTAGTCGTGGCCGATTCGCGTCACAGTGCTTGCGATCTGTCAATTTGCCCTAGAGCTCGCACTGCTTGGCCAGCCCCTCCCGATCCAGCACCGCGATTGCGCCGCGCTCCAGCTTGATCAGCCCCAGGGCCTCGAAACTCTTCAGGGTCCGCCCGACCATCTCGCGCACGGTGCCCAGCCGCGCCGCCATGTCGGCTTGGGTCAGCGGGGGCACGGGCTCGCCGCGGGCCGCCGTCTCGGCCTGCTCCAGCAGCAGCCCTGCCAGCCGCCCCTGCACAGTGTGCAAGGCCAGCGTGTCTACCAGATCGACCAGGTGGCGCAGCCGCCCGGTGAACTCGCGCAGCAGCGCCCGGGCCAGGGCCGGGTGCGCCTCGACCACGCCGAGCAGGGCCGCCCTCGGCAGCGCCAGCAGGGTCACGTCGCTCAGGGCCTCGGCGTTGGCCGGGCAAGGGCCGCCGTCGAACATCGGCACAGTGTTAAAGTGGCCCCCCGGGCCGATGCTATTCAGCACCTGCTCGCGCCCGCTCGCCGAGATCCGGCTGATTTTCACCCGGCCCCTGGCAACCACATACATGGCCTCGGCCGGATCGTCCTCTAGCTGCAGGGTTGTCCCGGCCGGGTGCTCCAGCGGGATGGCAATCGCGGCCAGAGCCTGGAGCACCGGCTCGTCGAGATCGGCGCAGAAGCTCACCTGGCGCAAGGATGTCACATTGTTCATCATCGGTTGTGACAAATATCGCAGTTCGCATCGGTCTGGCGGCGTATCCTGGGCACAGGAACCAATCGAAGCACCGCCCACGAAGGAGGCGCGCGATGCCTGGCCGATCTCAGCATACCATAGCCCGCCTGACCGCACTAACCGCCACCATGGCCCTGGCCGTCGGCCTGGCCGCCTGCGCCGACGTAACCCCGGCCGCCTTCAGCACACCGAGCGGGCCCAACAGCGCCCCGGCCCCCACCGCCCCTGCGGCGGCGGTCGAGCTGCTCGGCACGATCGAGGTCCGCTCGGTAGACCTGGCCTTCGAGCCGGCCACATTGACGGTGGAGGCGTCCGGCCGCTACAGGGTGAAGCTGGTGAACGACGGCGCCCTGCCCCACGACATCACCTTCGACGACGGCACCCGGATCGTCGCCAATCCCGGCGACACCGCCGAAGGCGAGGTGATTATCCCCGAGGGCGGACTCGGCTTTATCTGCGCGATCGCCGGCCACAAGGAGGCCGGGATGGTCGGCAAGGTGGTGATCTCGGGCGATGCGGCCCCGGTCGCCGCTGAGACGGCCGCCCAGGGCCACGACGATCACGGCGGCCCGCTGAACACCGCGATCGAGCCCGACCCAAACGCCCCAGCCCCCGTGCGCTACGACCCGGTCGCCCCGCCGGTGGCCGCAGGCACCGTCCACGACATCGAGCTGGTGACCGAGGAGAAGCTGATGACGGTCGCTCCCGGCATCCAGCAGAAGGTCTGGACCTTCGGTGGCACCGTGCCCGGCCCGGTGATCCGGGTCAAGATCGGCGACACTGTGCGCATCCACCTGAAGAACCCCGCCGGCAGCGAGGTGCCGCACTCGGTGGACTTCCACTCCAGCATGGTGGCCTGGAACGATGAGATGACCAGCATCATGCCCGGCGAGGAGAAGGTGTACGAGTGGAAGGCGGAGTACGCCGGCGTCTGGATGTACCACTGCGGCACCGCCCCGGCCCTGCACCACATTGCCAACGGCATGTACGGCATGGTCATCGTCGAGCCCGAGGGCGGCCTGCCCCCAGTGGACAGAGAGTTCGCCCTAGTGCAGAGCGAGTGGTACCTTGGTCCGCAGGGCGAGGTGAGCAGTCTGGAAAAGGCCAACGCCGCCGCCCCCGCGCCGGATCTGGTGCTGTTCAACGGCGTGGCCAACCAGTACAAGGACGCGCCCATCGAGGTGGGCACCGGCGAGCGGGTACGCGTGTTCGTGCTCAACGCCGGCCCGAGCATCGACAGCGCCTTCCACGTCGTGGGCACGATCTTCGACACAGTGATCAAGGAGGGCGTGACGCTCTCGCCGGCCACCCCCGGCCACTGGGGCTCCCAGGCCGTGGACCTGGCCCCGGCCCAGGGCGCGATCGTCGAGATGGAGTTCGCCGAGGACGGCCTGTACCCGATCGTCACCCACGCCTTTAACTTCGTCGGCCGCGGCGCCCTCGGGCTCTTCCAGGCCGGCGATGGCGACCCGAAGAACTAGGCCTATACCCGGCAGTACGCCCAAGGAGCACCACAATGCGAACGACGACCCGGGCCTGGTTTGCGCTGAGCCTGCTGCTACTGGCTGGCGCGGCCCTGCTGCACACCGTTACGCTGCTCGGCCTGCGCGATGTGTGGCCCGCCCTGGTTCACCTGACGCTGTTCGGCTGGATCAGCAGCATGATCGTCGCGGTGAACTACCACACCATGCCGGTCTTCACCGGGCGCGACTTCCCCTACGCCGGGCCACTCTGGCTCCAGCTGGGCGCCCAGGCGGTGGGGGCGCCCCTGGCTGCCGGCGGTCTGCTGGCCGCGCTGCCGGGACTCGTGGCGGCGGGCCTGGCCCTGGAGCTGCTGGCCGCGCTGCTCTTTGTGCTGAATGTGCTGCTGCTGTTCGCCCGCGGGGCCCGGCGGGGCCTGCCGCCGGCCCCGCCGCCTGTCCCCGGCCAGCGCGCCGTGGACAGGCTCGGCACCCGGGCCACTACGGCGGCGGGGTTGTGCCTGCCGCTGGCCCTGGCCCTGCTGCTCGGCGTCCGCCTGGGCCTGGTGAGCGGAGCCTGGTGGCTGGCCGCCGAGCACCTGGCCGCCCTCGGCTGGGCGATGCTGATGATCGTCGGCGTGGCCGGCCATGTGCTGCCGCGCTTCAGCGGGCGCGGCACGCGTGGGGCGGCCTGGGCCCGCGCCCAGCTCGGCATGCACCTGCTGGGCCTGGCCCTGATCGTCCTCGGCCTCGGGTTCGGCTGGGGCCGGCTCTTCGCCGCTGGCGGCGTAACGATGGCCGCGGCCCTGGCACTCTTCGCCTGGACTATCTGGCCGACCCTGCGGGCCGTCGCTGCCCGGACGCAGCTGATCACGCCGACCGTGAAGGAGTACCAGCCATGAGCCAGCTCAGCCTGCGCTGCATCAGGGCGGCCTTCCTGGCCCTGGCTGCCGGCATCCTGCTCGGTATCTCCTTCGCGCTCAACCGGGCCCTGGGCGTCCAGCTGCGCCCACTCCACGCCGAGTTGAACCTGTGGGGCTGGGTGACCCTGCTGATCTACGGGATGGGCTACCACATGCTGCCGCGCTTCAGCGGGCGCCCGCTGAAGCCCGTCCGCCTAGCCGCGGCGCAATCCTGGCTGGCGATCGGCGGGGTGGCGGCGGCCAGCCTGGGCTGGCTGATCCAGACGCCGCTGCCGACCGCCGGGCGCATCCTGCTGGCCGCCGGGGGCCTGGCCCAACTCGCTGCAGCGCTGATCTTCGCCAGCCTCGGCGCTGGGCTGCTCTTCGATCGCCGGCCGCAGCTCGCCGCTCGCCACCTGCGGAAGGAGCAGCCATGAGCACCCTGCCGGACCAGCCACTGCTCCCGAGCATCAACCTTGCGCGCTGCACCGGCTGCGCCCGCTGCGTCGAGCTCTGCCCGACCCACGCGGTGGAGCTGTGCGACGGCAAGGCCACGATCGTCCGGCCCGCCGACTGCACCTTCTGCGAGGTCTGCGAGAGCTACTGCCCCGAGGAGGCGATCGGGCGGGCCTTTACAATCAGTTTCGCCCTTCCCAATGCCCAGTAGACGGATCAGGGACACCTGTGTGTCTCCGGCCTGGTAAAGACGCGCTGGCGGGGCGTCTCAACCCGCCTGTCCGGTCCGGCCACTCTCCTGGAGGAACACCTATGACAACCCCAATCATCACTATCGCCGTCGACGAGACGCTGAACGAGCTGGTGGCCCGCGCGCCCGAGACGCTACCCGTGCTCCAGCGCTTCGGGCTGGACACTTGCTGCGGCGGCTCGCTTAGCCTGATCACCGCGGCCCGGCAACACAACCTGGATCTGGCCGAGCTGCTGGTGGCGCTCCACACCGCCATGGTCGAGGACGAGGGCTGAGGACGGGCCGTATACACGTGCCACCGACCACCAACGGGGATAGCCCTGCCCTCGGCCGGCGGCAGGGCCCGCAGCTGCTCGATCAGCCAGTAGCCGTCTTCACCGGGTATGGCGATGTCGGACATCAGCACGTCGGGTCGCCAGCTGCACAGGGTGTCTAGCGCCTCGCGCGCGTTCGGGCCCATGCGCAGGATCACGCCGCAGGGGGCCAGGATCTCGCCCAGCAGCTCCAGAAAATCCGGCTGGTCGTTGACGAGCAGCACGTGCAGCCCAGCCAACTCGGGCGGGCACGGGCCGTCCGGGTTGGCTGGCTAGGGGGTTGCCGTGGGCGCGTCGTCGCTGACGGCCAGGGGCAGCCGCATGCCAAAATTGGCGCCGCGGCCAGCGCCGGGGCTGGTTGCATGTCCGCTGCAGCCGTGCAGCTCCATCAGGTGCTGCACGATCGCCAGGCCCAGGCCGAGTCCACCGTTTGAGAACCTCGCCCCGCTCGCCCGTCAGCGGCTGGGCCTGGGTCAGGTACCAAGTGCCTATCCGAAAGACGAACCGAGCACCAGGCACCGGAGCACCGCACGCGGATGGCGGCCTGACAGGACGGGCTGGCATCACTTTCAGCGTGGCACGCCACCAGGCGGGGAACGGTCTGTTCAGGGCGTTGCGGGTGATGCCTCGTCGCGCTCAGCGGTGGTGTTACCGTCATTTCGCCCGGTGTCGCTGTCGGGCTGATCAGGCGGAGCGGGTGGGGCTCCGTCGGCGGTGGGCGTGAGCGGGCGGCGGTGGTTGATGATCAGCGCCACCACACCGGCGGCCATGAGCACAAGGCTGAGCACCTGAGCCGCCCGGAGCGACCCGGCGCAGTCGCCGCCGACACCGTTGAGGCAGAGGCTGTCGGTGCGCAGGCCCTCGATCCAGAAGCGTCCAACTGAATAGATGATCGCGTAGAGGAAGAGTAGATCGCCCGGACGCAGCCAGCGTTTGCCCGCCGGGGCATAGTGGCCGAAGCGTCGATCAGCCAGGAACAGGAGGCCGGCGCCGGTGATATTCCAGATCGACTCGTAGAGGAAGGTCGCGTGGAAGAGCGTATTGACGGGGTATTCCTGCAGGTTGGTATAGGGTGGCAGGCGATACTCCGGGTCGATACGCACTCCGATCGGCAGGCTGGTGGGCCGCCCGTAGGCCTCCTGGTTGAAGAAATTCCCCCAGCGGCCGATCCCCTGGCCGAGCAGGTAGGCCGGCACCGAGACATCCACCCAGTCCCAGAAGGGGAGCCGATTCCAGCGGGCGTAGAGGATCACGGCGAGGACGGAGCCGATGATCCCGCCGTGGATGGCCAGGCCGCCGGTGGTAAGGTTCAGCGTGCTCCACGGGTTGGCCGCGAAGCGCTCCCACTCGAAGGCCACGTAGTAGAGCCGGGCACCGGCAATTCCGAGCAGCAGGCCGAGCATCAACTGGTTCCAGACGTGGTCGGGGTGGTAGCCCCGATCCTGGCCACGGCGGGCGGCGATATAGGCGGCGAGCAGCGCGCCGCTCATGATGATCGCGCCATACCAGCGCACGGCGATCGGCAGGCCGAAGAGGTTAATGCTGAAGAGGAAGGGGTCGTCTGGCGGATAGAGCACCATGGTTTCTGTGACATGCTCAATGCGCGCTACTCACGGCAACGGTGCCTGCGCGGCACGTTGCACGCGGTAGCGTGCATTTATAAGCTGGCAGCGTACTGCACAGCGTTGCGGAAGATCACCAGGCCATCGCCTTCCTCCCGCGCGGGCTCGCGAGTCCAGCGGGGATGCTGCTGGGGGAGCACGGCGTTTTCGGGGTGGGGCATGAGGCCGAGCACGTTGCCCTGAGGGTTGCAGAGGCCAGCGATATCGTCGAGCGAGCCGTTGGGGTTGGCGGGGTAGCCGGCCGGTCCCCTCACGGTGCCCACGTAGCGCAGCGCGACGAGGCCCTGGGCCTGGAGCGAAGCGCCGGCCGCGGGGTCGCTGACAACCAGGCGGCCCTCGCCGTGGGCAACGGGAACCTCGATCGGGTGGCTGAGGCCACGGGTCAGCAGGCAGCGACTGCTGGGCTCGGCAGCAAGGCGTACCCAGCGGCACTCGAAGCGGGCCGAGCGGTTGTCGGTCAGTGTGACCGGCATACGCCGAAGGGCAGGCGATGCGCTCGAGGGAGTCGCACCCGCGTCGTGCGCCGCGCTGGGTTGCTCAACCGGACCCGGCAGGATCCCGGCCTTCACAAGTACCTGGAAGCCGTTGCAGATCCCGATCACCGGGCGACCGTCGGCGACGAACTGCTCGAGTTGCTCGCCGAGGCGATGGGCCAGGTCGACGGCGAGGAGCCTTCCGGCACCGAGATGGTCGCCGTAGGAGAAGCCGCCGGGGATCACCAGCATGGCGTAGTCTGCGAGGCGCACGGCTCCCTCGGCCACACGGTTGACGTGGACGCGCTCGGGGGTGCCGCCGGCAAGCGTGCAGGCCAGGGCCGCGTCCTGGTCACGGTTAATCCCCGGAGCTCGCAAAATTAACACACGTATGGTCATTGAGTTCGCCCGGGCAATGGCAACAGGCAGGGTGTAGCCCTGTGCTGACACTTCAACATATTAAAGACTGGCTGCGGGCCTTGGTGATATGCTCGCGGCTCGTTCGGCGATCGCTGGTTGGCCATCACCGTGCCTAACTCCAGCGGAACTCGATCTCGACCTCACCGATCTTCACCCGGTCGCCCTGGCGGAGGCGCTGGGGCTGGCGGGGCGTGATCAACGTGCCGTTGAGCAGCGTGCCATTCGTGCTGCCGAGGTCGGTAATCGTATAGAAATCGCCGTCGCGCTGGATCGTCGCGTGGTGGCGGGAGGCGATGCCGCGATCGTGCTCGGCGAGATCGAGCTCGGGGTAATGGTTCTGGCGCGGGTCGCGCCGGCCGATGCGCAGCGGCAGCCGGTCGAGGCGCTGCTCCCAGGTCCGGTGTGGTGAGGTGACGACGATCCGGGGGGTTGGGGGAGCGGCGAGGGGCGCGCCGCAGGAGGCGCAGAAGCGGGCTCGCTGTTTGTTGAGCCGGCCACAGCGCGGGCAGGGAGTGCTGGCTTCGCCAGGCGCTGGCGCGGCGACAGCGGGGGCTGGCGCGGTGGCGGCAGGGGGCGGCGCGGGCGCAGGCGCGGGC
>SFCB01000159.1 GCA_004367505.1 Chloroflexi bacterium OHK40
GGCGGAGATCTGGGAGCCGATGGCGGAGATCTGGGAGCCGATGGCGGAGATCTGGGAGCCGATGGCGGAGATCTGGGAGCCGATGGCGGAGATCTGGGAGCCGATCTCGGTTACACCTTCCAGGCCGCCCTGCCCGGCGTCGAAGCTCTCGCCAGGCGTGGGCCCTCCAGCGAGCACCAGGTCGTAGTCGGCGGTGAGGCCGTCGAGCGTGAGCTCGACGCTGGAGGCCGGCTGGGTAAGCGTGAAGGTATAGTAGTCGATGTCCGTGGAGCTGCCGATCCGGCCCTCCACAAGCTGGCGCCAGCGCTGGGTCTCGGCGCTGCCGATCGTATCGGCACTGGCCGGTTCGTCGTTGGGATCGGCCGGCTCGTTCTCACGGTAGGGCGGCAGGAGCGTTGGCGGGGCCTGGGCGGGCTCCAGCGTTGGGGGCTCCGAATGGGCTGCTCGGGCCGTACCGGGGGTGCTGGTGGGGAGACCAAAGGGCGCGAGGGTGAGGGCCAGGAGCAAGAGCAGTGCGAAGCGAGGTAGGTGTCGCATGCGGCGGATCTCCCTTTGGCGAGGATACTGGAGCCCGGATGGCGGCTGGGCTCGACGTTGGGCTAGCAACAAGGCTGGTAGGTGTCTGGGCCGGGCCGCCAAACGCTCCATCAGCAAGGGGATGGAAGGGCTATCTGGATCCCGGGGTGCAGTTTGCTCCGGCCCCGGGCCGACAACGTTGCCATACGCTCTCTCTAACAATCAAACGCGGTTCGGCTGGGAACCGTGGTAAAGGCTTTCTTAGAAAATCGTCGGTGGGGCCGCCCGGCACGATTAGGGCGTAGCTGTTGCTCGGAAGCGCCCGAAGGGGCGCGCCGTGTTGCGGTCGGAGCCGGTACCGAAGCTGGCTTGTGGCGTCCGTCAGAGCTCCCGCGCGAGCTCCAGGTCGCGCTGGGCGTCGAGCTCGGCGAAGATCGCCATCGCCTCGGCCCGGGCGGCGGCGAGGGCGGCGGCATCGCCACGGGCGGCGGCGAGGCGGGCCTGCTGGTAGCGTGTCTTGCCGAGGTCGTAGCGACTGTCGAGCTGAGCCAGGGCGGCGCGACTACGCTCGAGGGCTTCCTCGGCAGCCGCAAGGTTGCCGGTGGCGAGGGCCACCTGGCCGATCACCCGGCGGGCCTGGGCTTCCTCGGCGGCCATCCCCAGCTCGGCGGCCAGGGCCAGGGAGCGCTCGGCGTAGGCGCTGGCCGCCTCGGGTTGGCCCAGGGCCAGCTCAGCCTCGGCGGCATAGCGCAGGGCGTCGGGTAGGAAGTTGCGGGCGCCGATCGCCTCATAGCTGGAGATGGCTGTCGCGAGCAGGGTGAGGGCCTCAGCGGGGCGCCCTTGCAGCAGCAGCACTTCGCCCCGGTTGGCAGTGGTGACGGCCACGCCGAGTGCCGAACCGATGCGACCGAACATAGCGCTACTCAGCTGGTAGAGTTCGCCGGCGCGCTCGAGCTGGTTGCGCCCCACCAGCACCACGGCCAGGTTGTTGGCCGTGCGGGCAACGGCCAGGGCATCGCCAATGCTTTCGCTAATCTGCAGGCTGCGCTCGAAGCTGGCGATCGTCTCGGGCCAACGGCCCGCGCGGGTATAAAGGATGCCGAGGTTGTTGAGTGCGTCGCTCTCGCCGCTGAGGATGTGCAGCTCGGCGAAGAGTGCCCGGGCCCGTTCGAGGGCCTCGATTGCCTGGGCGCTGTCGCCCTGGTCGCGGTAGAGGTTGCCGATCAGCTTGAGGGCGGCGGCCTGGTCGGCCAGGCTGGCAATCTGCTCGGCCAGGGTGAGGCCCATACGGGCCCACTCGGTGGCCCGCAGATAGTCACCCTGGCGAAAGTAGATCCCTGCGCCGAGCAAGTAACACCGGGCCATTTCGCCGCGCATCGTGGCCGTGGCCCGGGCCATGCCGGGCTGCAGCCAGCCGAAGGCTTCGTCGTAGCGGGAGCGGCGCTCCTCGACGCTGGCCAGCAGGCGATGGAGCCGTAGCCAGCTCTCCGAGGCCGGGGTCGCGCGGCTCAGGGCCTGGCGGAAGTGGGCCTCGGCGTCGTCGAGCTCGCCGAGCAGCAGGCGGAGCTCACCGCTCTGCTCGTGGACGACGGCCACCTGGGCCTCGACCCACGGCGCGCCGGGGCCATCGCGCAGGTGCCCGGCGATCTCCAGCGCGGTGGCGTAGAGCGCCAGGGCGTCGCGGTTGGCGAAGCGGCGGGCGGCCTGATCTGCGGCGCGGAGGTGGTACTCCAGCGCGGGGCGCCACTCCTCGGCCTGAAGGTAATGCCAGGCCAGCAGGGCCAGCTGGTCGTCGAGCCGGCCGTGGCTCAGTTCCTCGATCCGGCGGGCCACGCGGCCGTGCAGGACGCGGCGGCGGGCGTAGAGGATGCCCTCGTAGGCGACATCGCGGAGCAGGGCGTGGCGGAAGAGGTAGGCCAGGGTCCGGTCCAGCTGCTCGGCCTGGATCAGCTCAAAGTGGATCAGGCGTTGGAGGCTCTCGTCGAGGGCGGCTGGGCCAGCATAGACCCCCTCCACCACCGGGCGCTGGAAACGCCGGCCGATCACCGAGGCGACCTGCACCAGCTCCTGGCGCGGCTCGTCGAGCCGGTCGAGCCGGGCGATCAGCAGGCCCTCGATACTCTTGGGAAGTTCCACCTCCTCGACGGGGCGGGCGAGGCGCCAGGCGCCTCCGTCGTCGCGCAGCAGGAGGCCCCCGCTCACCAGGGCCCGCACCAGTTCCTCGATGAAGAAGGGGTTGCCCTGAGCCCGTTCCAGCAATGGCAGAATGCTGTCGGGTGGCTCGCCGCCAAGGAGCGCGCCGAGCAGGGCTGCGCTCTGCTCCGGGCCGAGTTCGCCGAGGGCCAGGCGGAAGGTGAGAGGCTCGGCGTCCCACGGGGCGTCGATCGGCGGCTCTGGCCGGTAGGTGAGCACCAGGAGCATGGGCAAGGCGGCGGCGGTGGCGGCCAGGCGTCCCAGGAGCTCCTGGGAGGGCAAGTCCGACCAGTGGACGTCCTCCACGGCGATCAGCAGCGGATCGCGCCTGGCGGCGCCGGCGAAGAGGGCCACCACCAGGTCTTGCAGGCGGTCGTGGCGCTGCTGGGCGGTGAGTGCGGCGGTGAGGGGTGTCTCGGTGAGCGGGGTGCCGAGGGCGTCGCCAAGGAGGGGCGTGAAGCGCTCGAGCTCGGGGGCCAGCTGCCGGACGCGGGCGGCAAGGCGGGCGTCGCCGTCCGTGCCGGGGCGATGGCCCGAGAGCCCGAGGAGATCGCGCAGAGGGCCACGGATGGCGGCGTAGGGGGTGCGCTGCTCGTAGCTCTGGCAATCACCGAGGAGAATCTCGAAGGGTGGGACCTCGCCCTGTGTGGGCCCAGCCACGCTAGCGACGACCAGGCGCTGCAGCAACTCCTCGGTCAGGCGGGTCTTGCCCGCGCCAGCCTCGCCGATCAGGGCGAGCACGCGGCCCTGGCCGGCCAGGGCCGCGCTGGCGGCCTGGAGCAGGGTGGCGAGCTCCCGGTCGCGGCCGATCAGCGGGGCGTTGGCGAGGCGCGTCGCGCGGCTCCCTTCGCGGCTGGTACTGGCCACGTCGGCCACCCGCAGGGCGCGGGCTGGCACCACCGGGGCGGCGATACCCTTAAGACGGATCGGGGGGGCCTCCTCGACTACCACCTGGCCCGCCACGGCGGCACGGGCGCTGGGTGAGAGCAGCACTTCGCCATCGGCGGCGGCGGCCATCAGGCGGGCGGCCAGGTTCACCGCCGGCCCCATCACGGTGTACTCGTAGCGTGTGGCACCGCCCACACGCCCGGCGAAGACCGTGCCGGTGTTGAGCCCGATCTTCTGATGAAGGATGAAGGCGGGTGGCGGGGAGCGCCATGCGGCAGGGGGGAGGAAGGCAGCGCTGTCCTCGTGTCCCCGTGTCCCCGTGTCTATGTTTGCTTTGGTACTCGTGTATGCCGCAAGCAGTTCCCGAATGTCGGCGTTCGCCGCTTCCAGCGCCTCCCGCAGCTCCAGGGCGCAGCGCACCGCGCGGGTCGGGTCGTCCTCGTGGGCGGTGGGAGCGCCGAAGAGCACCATCAGCTTATCGCCGTGGGTATACATGTCCACCTTATTCACGATCCCATCGTAGCGATGGACGACGGCCTGGGCGCGGCGGTAGTAGGCGTTGAAGACGGCCGCAGCGGTGCCGGGGTCGTGCTGGAGGTGGGCGAGTAGGGCGCTGAAGTCGTGGACGTTGGCGAAGAGCACCGTCACGGGGCGAAACTCGCCGAGGCCGGTCTCGGCGGCCTCAAGGAAGCGACGGGGGAGGCCGCGCACCAGGTACGGGCGCAGGGCGGCGAGACGGGCGGCGAGGCGGGCGAGGGTGGGCAGGTCGTCGGGTCCACGGAGGGCGATCGGGTCGCTGGTGGGTGGCGGGAGATACGGCACGGGGATGGCTTCGGCGAGCAGGAAGCCATCGCGGCTGGCGCGGAGGGTCGCCCCGTTGATCAGGCGGGCCGTCTGGCCGGTGACGACCACCTGGCCCGGCTCGGCGATCTCCTGGGCCAGCGCCACACGGTTCACCTCAGGGCCGGTAACGACGAGCTCGACGTGGGAGGCATCACCGACTTCGGCGGCGAAGACCCGGCCGCTATGGACGCCAACGCGGAGGCGGAGGGTAAAGCTGCCCGCGCGGGTTTGCAGGTTGACAAAGGCATCCATGCGGCGCTGCATCGCGAGGGCGGCGGCGGTAGCGGCGTGGGCGTGGGCCTCGCCGAGGACGTCGGCGTCGAAGAAGGCGGTGAGGGCATCGCCGCCGAACTTGAGCAGCGCCCCCTGGTGGGCGTGGATCTCGGCGATCAGGGCGTCGAAGAGCCGGCTGACGACGGCGCTCACCTCTTCGGCGCCCTGGCGACCGAGCACGCTGAGGCGCTCGGAGAGGGCGGTGAAACCCGAGAGGTCGGCGAAGAGCAGGCTGCCCGCCCAGAAGGCCCCGCTCACCCGGCCGGGTTGCGGGTCGTCGAGCTGGGCCCGTACAAGGCGCGTGGGAACAAAGGCCGCGCATGCCGCGAGCTGGGCCCGCAAGTTGGCCCCGAGACGGGCACGCACTTCAACCGGCAGATCGGCTCCCTGGTCGAGGGATGCGGCCTGTTCGGGGGGGAGGTGGGCGCGCAGGGCCGACAGGTTGAGGGGTGAAGCGGCCATAGGAGCGCTCAGGGTTGGGACGGCTGCGGGCGGGGCTTGCTCGTACTACACAGGCATGAACGCGCGGGTGCCGTCGATTGACGTGTTGCCCTCATATTGTGCGTGAGCCTGGGCGACATGGGAAGAGGGAAGCTTCCGCCAATGTGTGGAGCGTGCCAGCTCCTTCTCGAACACCCATGCGACTCTCCACATTATCCACAGAGTTATCCACATGCATGTTCGCAGAATGTAGCCTTTACACCCTTCCGGCGGGCATGGAGTGTGCTATAATACGCCTACCCAATGCCACCCGCATCAGCACGGCACACTTATGTTTAATCATGCCGTTGCGATGCGGAATTTCTGACAAGAAACAGCCAGAAACGTCTGTTCCGTTCCCTCCCCGGTGGCCCTGGCTGGTTTGGTAGTGTAAAGCTTTTCCTGGGCGAGCGGTAGCAAACGCTCGCCCACACACGTGGAATCCCCCATGAAAGACTTCGTCCATCTGCACGTCCACTCGGAGTACAGCCTGCTGGATGGCTACGCCTCGACGAAGGCGATTGCCGGGCGCGCGGCCGAGCTCGGCATGGACAGCATTGCGCTGACGGACCACGGTGTGATGTACGGAGCGATGGAGTTCTACGACGCGGCGAAAAAGGCCGGTATCCGCCCGATCATCGGCATGGAGGCCTACATGGCCCCCGGCTCGCGCACCGACGCGATGACCAAGGGCGGCAAGAACTACTTTCACCTGCTCCTGCTGGCCCAGAACGAGGTCGGCTACCGCAACCTGGTGCGGCTGACTACGCGCGCCCATCTGGATGGGATGGGCCGGGGTGTGTTCGCGCGCCCACGGATCGACCGGGCGCTGCTAGAGGAGTACCACGAGGGCCTGGTCGTCACTTCATCGTGTATTGCCGGCGAGGTGATCCAGAGTCTCACCGCCCAGCAGCGCCGGCAGGCGGTGGAGACTGCCGCCTACTATCGCGACCTGCTAGGCCCCGAGCGCTACTTCCTCGAACTACAGCTCCACGACAACACCCCCGAGCTCGAGGGCGTCAACGATGAGTTGGTGCGGATCGGCAGTGAGCTCGGCATCCCGCTCGTCGTGACCAACGACACCCACTTCGTCCGCCGGGAGGACCTGAAGACCCAGCACATGGTCATGGCGATGGGCATGAACCTCACCTACAAGGAGTTCTGCGCCAAAGAGTTCGCCATGGACGAGAGCTACCACATCATGTCTGGCGAGGAGATGTGGGCGAAGTTCAAGCGCTACGGCACCGCCCCGCTGGAGAATACCCGCCGGATCGCCGAGATGTGCCAGCTCAAGCTCGACTTCGGTCGGGTGCAGTTGCCCCAGTTCGACCTGCCCGAGGGCCACGATGCCGCCTCCTATCTCCGGCTCGTCTGCGAGGAAGGGCTGATGAAGCGCTTCGGCGGCGCTCCGCCCGACCACTATGTGGCCCGGCTCGCCGACGAGCTCGACGTGATCAACGCCACGGGCTTCCCTGACTATATGCTGATCGTATGGGACTACGTGAAGTATGCCCGCTCGCGCGGAATCCCCTGCCTGCCCCGAGGCTCGGCTGGCGCGAGCCTGGTGCTGTACTGCCTCGGCATTACCGACGTAGACCCGGTGGCCAATAAGCTGCTCTTCGAGCGCTTTCTCTCCCGGGAGCGCCTGGAGATGCCCGATATCGACACCGACTTTGCCGATAGCCGCCGTGGCGAGATCCTCGACTACATCGCGGGCAAGTATGGCCGCGAGAACGTGGCCCAGATCATCACCTACGGCACCCTCGGCGCCAAGGCTGCCATCCGCGATATCGGCCGCGTGCTCGATATTCCCCTCGGCGAGGTGGACAGGGTGGCCAGGCTGATCCCCAGCTTGCCCGTCGGCACGACGATCGCCCAGGCCCTCGAGCGGGTACCCGAGCTGCGCCAGATCTACGACTCGCAGCCCCACCTCAAGGAGATGATCGACTGGGCCCAGAAGGTCGAGGGCCGGATGCGTTCGGTGGGTACCCACGCCTGTGGGGTCGTCGTGAGCCGTACCCCCCTGGAAGAGTTGGTGCCGCTCCAGCGCACCACCAAAGACGAGAACGCCGTGATGGCGGCCTTCGAGGGGCCTACCCTGGCCAAAATGGGCCTGCTGAAGATGGACATCCTTGGCCTCACCAACCTCTCAGTGGTGGCCGAGGCACTCAAGTATATCGAGCGCACCACCGGCCGGCGCATGTGGTTAGACGAGATCCCCACCGATGACCCGAAGGTGTTTGAGAGCCTCGGCCGTGGCGAGACGCGCAACGTCTTTCAGCTGGAGTCGGCGGGGATGACACGCTACCTCATGCAGCTGAAGCCCACGCGGGTGGAGGATCTCTATGCGATGGTGGCGCTCTACCGCCCCGGCCCCCTGGAGCAGATCCCGGTCTATATCGCCAATAAGAACAATCCGCGCGGGATCACCTATCTGCATCCGATCTTGCAGCCCATCCTGGAGGATACGTACGGCGTGATCGTCTATCAGGAGCAGATTATGCAGTTGCTCCAGACGGTGGCCGATTACACCCTGGGCCAGGCCTATATTGTGATCAAGGCGATCAGCAAGAAAAACAAGCAGCTGATGGCCGAGAATGAGGCGATCTTCAAGGAGGGCTGCCTGAAGAAGGGGATCAGCCGCGAGATCGCCGATCAGCTCTGGGAGCTGATCCTGCCCTTCGCCGGCTACTCCTTCAACCGGCCCCACGCCACGCTCTACGGTCTGCTCAGCTACCAGACGAGCTGGCTCAAGGTGAACTACCCGGTAGAGTATATGGCCGCCGTGCTCACCGGCGCCGGGGGCGTGACGGAGGACGTGGCGAAGGGCGCGCTGGAGTCGCGCCGCCTGGGTGTGGCGGTGCTCGGCCCCGATGTGAACCGCTCGCTCAAGGGCTTTGAGATCGAGCCCCTCGGCGGCAAGGTACCTCCCGGCGTGCGCTTCGACCTGGGTATTCGCTTTGGCCTGGCTGCGATCAAAAATGTGGGCGAGGGCCCGGTGGAGGCGATCATCCGCGAGCGTGAGCGCGGGGGGCCCTTCCAGTCGCTCGAGGATCTCTGCGCCCGCGTGGACCGCCACGCGCTCAATAAGCGGGTGGTCGAGAGTTTGATCAAGGCTGGCGCCTTCGATAGCCTGCCCGGGAGCCGTCGCCAGAAGCTCGCCATCCTCGACCAGGCGCTCTCCGCCGGCGCAGAGGCCCAGAAGGCCCGTGAGATCGGCCAGAGCAGCCTCTTCGATATCTTCGGTGAGAGTACCGCTGGCCCCACCGCGCTGAATGTCGCGCGCATCCCGATGCCGCTCATCCCTGAGACGCCCGCCGACAAGAAGGAAGAGTTGCTCTGGGAGAAGGAGCTCCTCGGCCTCAACGTCTCCGATGATCCGGTGGCCAGGGCCCTGGAGGGGATCGACCTCACCGGTGTGAGTAGCCTGAGCGATATCACCGAGGAGAGCGTTGGCACCACCATGACCTTCGTGGGTGTGCTGAGTGGGGTGCGCCGCATCACCACCAGGAAGGGCGATGCGATGCTGGTGGCCAACCTGGAGGATCTCACCGGGACGATCGAGATCGTGGTTTTCCCCAAGGCTCTGGCTCGCTGCGCCGAGATCCTGCGTGACGACGCAACGGTGAAGATCTCGGCTAAAGTAGATAACCGGCGCGACGCGACCCAGTTAGTAGTAGAGGCGGCCGAGGCGGTTGAGCCCTCGGCGGCGCCCGTGCTGGCCGCCGTGGCAACCGAGATGGATCTGGAGGGCCTGGGTGAGGTGGGGAGCGAGCCCGCGCCCGCCCCAGCGGCGGCGCCCCAGCGCGAGCGCACCGACGCCGCGCCGGCTGCCGCGCCGGTGGTGACGATCCGGGCCCGGCAGCAGGTGAAGCTGAACGGCAATAGCAAGGCTGAGGCGGCGCGTGATGCCGCGCCCCAGCGCGGAGAAGCCCTCATGAGTGAGCCCCCGGCGCCCTCAGGGCGCAAGCTGCGCCTCTACCTGGCCCGCACTGGCGATGATGAGGCCGATGTGCGGCGCATGCAGGATATCTACAGCCTTCTGCGCGATAGCCGTGGCCCCGATGAGGTGACGCTCTACCTCCCCAACGGGGTCGGCGTGGTGGTGCTTCAATCCCAGCACACGGTGAGCGTCTCCGCCGGGTTGCTCGACAGCCTGCGCGGTGTGCTTGGCCCCGAGCGGGTGGTGGCAGAGTAGGGGGGCATCCCTCCGTCGCTACGCTGCCACGCCACGACGAGGGGCTTCACTCCTCAAGCTCTTGCAGCTTGAAATTATCGAAGCGCACGCGCACGCCCTCGGCATCGGCGCCCTGGAGGATGACGCCGGCCATGCCGCTAAAGTTGAACTCCTCGGGGAACTCGATCGGGTCGAGCGTCACGTCGTTGAGGGTGACGGTAAGTGTCTGCCCGCGAACCTCGACGCGGATGCGGTTGGTCGCATCGAGGCCGGGGTTGACAGCCGGGACTGGCGAGGGTGGAATGACCAGCCCGCCGTCGGGGCCGTTGCGGTACATCATCACGCCGCCCTCCGGGAGCAGCAGCAGGGCAAAGAAATCGAAGGCGCCGCCGTCACCGAACATCACCCCGTAGCCGCTGCCGCCCTCGTTGCCGCTGAGGAGCGTGGCATCGACCTCCAGGGTGTAGTCGCCATCCACCTCGGAGGAGCCGGTGGGCAGGGGCTGCTGCCAGGAGAGTACCGAGCCGGCCACGAAGACCTCGTAAGCCCCGCCGCGCACGGTGGCGCCGCCCACGCTCCACTCGGCCGTCGCCGGGTCGTCAAAGCTCTGGTTGAGCTCAAGGCGGGCCTGCTGCACCCCGTCGGGCGAGTCGAACGCGAAACCTTCGATATCGTCGAAGCGTACCGAGAGGCCACCCTGCTCGAAGGTGACGAGGCCGAGCGTGAGCTGGCCGGCGAGTTGCTGCTCGTCGGTGTACTGGAGTACCTGCTCGCCATTGATGAAGCCGGTGATGGTGGGGCCCTCGGCAACAACGCGCAGGCGGTTGGTGGCGCCGATACCGGTGCGGATGCGCGCGTCGCGGGTCCAGGGCACGAGTGAGGTGTAGGCCTTGTTGCTCACGCGGGCGAGCCGGTAGTAGCCGTTGGGGCTGATCGAGAAGATCAGGTGCTCATCGGGGGCGCTCTGGCGGAAGCGGATGCCGAACTCGGCCGTGGGCGGGCCCGCGATCACGGTGGCATCGACGGCCATATCAAAGTCGCGGATCGTGCTCCCGCCGAGATAGAGGCCGTAGCTGTCGAAATTGGCGAGCTCGAGGGTCAGTTCGTAGGCCCCGTTGGTGATCCGGGTCTGCGAGCGGTCCCAGCGGTTGGAGGCGCTGCTGAAGTCGTCGCTGATGGCGACGGGGCCGCTGGCAGGGGGCGCAAACTTGGCGGGGCCCTCGGGGGGCACGCCGGCGCTAGCGGTGGCGAAGAGCAGGCGGCTGCGGAGCGAGGGGGTGAAGGCCACGAGCAACACGAGGCCCACGCAGGCACAGGCGACGAAGCTGCCAAGGGAGGCGGCCAGGATCAGCAGCAA
>SFCB01000146.1 GCA_004367505.1 Chloroflexi bacterium OHK40
GGGCGCGGATCGCGGGACGGCGGCGGGGCGGCGACACCGCCGAAACGTTGCTCCGTCGCCGTGGCAAGTTCGGTGAGCGAGCGGCGTAGGGGGCCCTCGGCACCACCTACGACCGTTCGCCCACGCCTGGGGTAAAAGTCGAGGGTTGCCTCCTGGGTGCCATCATCCACGATCAGCTGCTCGCCGTAGGGGATCGCTTTGCCGGGCCTGATGCGCCAGCCGCGCGCAGTGATAGCCGCGCGCAGCGCCGCCAGGCGTTGATCGTCGGGCATCCTCCGGGACCTCCGTGCTATTGCTGTGGTAATGGTGCGATGGCTACCATGGAACGACAGCTACTGCTTACGCTAGAGTACACGAGTATGCGTATTCCACCAAACTATCCTCGCCTTCGCATCGTCGCCCTCGCCTGCTGGTCAATCGGCGCCTGGTGGGCCCTCCAGCCAGGCGTAGTGGCGATGCTCAACCTACCGCCGGTGCTCGCCGCCAGCGGGGCCGTCCTGGCCACCATCATGATCGCGATCGGCGTGGCCTTCTGGCTGCTCGCCGCCGACCGGCGTTCTGGCCTCGTCTTCGACAGCAAGGGCGTGTCGTTGAACCTCGGTCACTCCGCCGCCTTTGTCGCCTGGGAGAATATCGAGGCCATCGGGGTGACTTCCCATCGCGCCAGCCTATTTGCGCTGGGCAGCTCCCGACAGCTCGGCCTGCGCCTGCACAATCCCGAGGCCTACCTGCAGAGCTACGAGGAGCGGCTCCCCGCCGCGCGAGGGCTCTTCGCCCGTGGCCTGCGCCTCATCCAGTGGATCCTCCGTCGGGAGGATCGGGCGCCCGCGCCGACACGTGAGGATCTGCTGGCCCTGCGGCGCCGCACCGGCTACGACTTGATCATCCCCGAGGCCCAGCTCGGCGGCGCCGCGCCGGCTGTGGTTGCAATCTTCGAGGCCCTGCGCCGCGCCCCACAGCGCGAACGCGCCCTGCAGCTCGGCACTGCGCTCCACCCCTGAAACCCTACCAGCCTGAGCCCTCGGCACGTCACCTCAGGGTGGCGTGCCGTTTTATGCATTCTGTCCATCTTGAGGGTAGCGCTTTTTAGATATCTTAACCCTTGCTGTTCGTAGTGGTTTTGTTACCATACCTTATATCCGATGGTTAGCGTCCCGGCTGTGAAGCGACGTTTGCTTCCACTAAGGAGGTGACTGTTCGGTGCGCCTGCCTTTCCTGCGATGTGGCAGCCCCAAAGGTCGGACCACCACCTGTTCTCACCTGGTCTGTTCAGCGGTGCCCTGTGTGCGAAGGCCCCCTGTTCGTGCTCTCGCCGCGCACCACCGACATGCGACCGACCCTGTCCGTCCTATGGTCTTGTCTACCAGTTGAAGGAGAGACAGATGCGACTGACCTGGCGCAAAGCTGGTCTGGCCCTCGGGGCCGGCCTCGGCCTCTGGCTTGCGAGCAGTGGTACGGCCTTCGCGCAGGAGGGCCCCTCCACGAGTGAGCTGGCTGTGGCGATGGATACGTTCTTCCTGCTCATCGCCGCTGCGCTCGTCTTCTTTATGCAGGCCGGGTTCGCCATGCTAACGGCGGGCCTCACCCGCTCGAAGAACACCACGAATATCCTCTTCAAGAACATGATGGATTTCGTGATGTGTTCGCTGGCCTTCTGGGCGGTGGGCTATGGTCTCGCCTACGGCACCTCTGCGGCCGGCTTCATCGGCACCGACACCTTCTTCCTCGGTGATGTTCGCGAGGAAGGCAGCGTCCCCGCCCTGGCGAGTTGGTTCTTCCAGGTGGTCTTTGCCGGCACTGCCGCCACGATTGTTGCCGGTGCCATGGCCGAGCGCACCAGGTTTACGGCCTATCTGATCTATAGCTTCATCATCTCGCTCTTCATCTACCCGGTGGTCGTCCACTGGATCTGGAGCGGCTCGGGCTGGCTCAACACCTACAGTGGCAGCACTGAGGGCAACTGGGGCTTCACCGACTTTGCTGGTAGCACGGTGGTCCACAGCGTCGGTGGCTGGGCCTCGCTGATCGGCGCGATGATCCTTGGCCCCCGCCTCGGCAAGTACGGGCCTGATGGCAAGCCACGCAGCATTCCCGGCCACAACATGGCGCTGGCGATGCTCGGCACCTTCATCCTCTGGCTCGGCTGGTTCGGCTTCAACCCCGGTAGCCAGCTGGCGATCTCCTCGCAGGGCAACGCCGATGCGGTGGCGCTCGTTGCGGTGACGACCAATCTCGCCGCTGCGGCCGGCGCGCTTGGCGCGCTCCTCACGGCCTGGTTCCGCTACGGCAAGCCCGATCTCGGCCAGGCGATGAATGGTGTGCTCGGTGGCCTCGTTGCCATTACCGCCGGCTGCGCCTACGTGAATCCGCTCTCCGCCATCATCATCGGCGTGATCGCCGGGCCCCTGGTGGTCTTCGGCGCCGAGCTCCTTGATCGGGTGAAGATCGATGATCCGGTGGGCGCTGTGCCTGTGCACCTGATCTGTGGGATCTGGGGTACGCTTGCCGTCGGTCTCTTCGCCTCCATCCCGGGCAATACCGGCACCACGGGCCTCTTCTTCGGTGGCGGCGCCACGCTGCTGATCGCCCAGCTTGTGGGTGTGCTCGCCGTTGGTGTCTGGACGGCAGGGCTTGCTGCCGTGATGTTCTACGTCCTCAAGGCGACCGTCGGCCTGCGCGTCAGCAAGGAGGAGGAGGAGGCCGGCCTCGATATCGGCGAGCACGGCTCGGTGGCCTACCCCGACCTCGCGGGCGCGGTGCGCGCCACCGGCGCTGCCGATTAGGGTCGCTGTTCGCACAGGTTCGCCACAAAGCCCGGGCTGTGTGGGCCCGGTACTCTCAACCCGGGATGATCGTCACCCTGCGATCATCCCGGGTTGAATCGTGTCCGGTCCGGGGGCTTCGGGCTCGGCTACGCAGGTGGCGCCCTGGTGGTGGCCCACCTGATCCGAGGCCGGGTGGCCCGTTATCCGGCATAATTTGTGCAAAAGATCCAATTGCGAGCCCCGATTATCTGTTGAAAAGATCCAGGGGTTCTGCTAGCATAAGGCGACGGAACCTGCAACGAGGCAGTGGAGGATCGCCATGGTGTTCCTGGACCACCTTCCCGGGTTATTGCTGGCGCTAATGGGCTGGGCCGCGACAGTGCTGGCCATCGACGGTGCATCACGCCTGACACCGAACGACCGGCGGGCGATGGTCGTCTGTAGCTGGCTGCTCTGGATGATCCCTGGCCTCGGCACCCTCGTGATGCGTGGGCTCATCTCCACCGACACTGCGGCGCTCTCGGTCACCTTTACCACGATTGTGCTCGGAGCCATTGTGCTCGTAGGCGCGCTGCGGCGGCCGCGCTCGCGTCCCTAGGTGGCGCGACACGATGCTGGTGCTGCCGTGACCTCATATGGAAGAACGCCACGTGCTACGTCCTGGCGTTCTTCATCATCACGGTGTCCAGGCTATCAGGGCACGGCGCCACCTGCTGCGGCTGGGCATATGCCACGCAGTGTCGTGGCGTTCAGCGCAAGCGCTGAGCAGCAGGAGTTGGAGCACCGTGCGTGGATGGCGGTCTGACGCGCTCCAGCCTGTGGCAGAGGGCTCCGCCGTTCTGAGAAACGCGCGCGAGCCGGCCCACACAACACCAGGCGCCAGAAGCCTCTACGGCTCCTGGCGCCTGGTGCGTGTTGCGCGAAAGGGGCGTGCGCTGCCGGGTGCCAGCTTACGCGTCGTAGTACATCATAAACTCGTAGGGGTGGGGGCGCAGGGCGATCGCGACGGCCTCCTTGCGCTTGGTATCGATAAAGGCCTCGATCAGGTCGGGGGTAAAGACGCCACCCTTGAGCAGGAAGGCGTGGTCGGCCTCGAGGGCATCGAGGGCCTCGGAGAGCGAGCCGGGCGTGCCACGGATATCGCCCTTCTCCTCGGGGGAGAGCTCGTAGATGTCAGCGTCGAGGGGCTTGGGCGGCGCGATCTTGTTCTGAATGCCGTCCAGGCCGGCCATCATCATCGCGGCGAAAGCGAGGTAGGGATTGCACATCGCGTCCGGGGCACGGAACTCGATGCGGCGCGACTTGGGCGACGATGAGTAGGTGGGGATGCGGATGGCCGCCGAGCGGTTGCGCATCGAGTAGACCAGGTTGATCGGGGCCTCGAAGCCGGGAACGAGGCGCCGGTAGCTGTTGGTCGTCGGCGCGCACAGGCCAAGGAGCGCGGGCGCGTGGTGCAGAATGCCGCCGATGTAATACTCGGCCGTTTCGGAGAGCAGGGCGTAGCGGGCCTCATCGAAGAAGAGCGGCTCGCCGTCCTTCCAGAGGCTCTGGTGCGTATGCATGCCTGAGCCGTTGTCGCCGAAGATCGGCTTGGGCATAAACGTGGCCGAGTAGCCGTGGGCGCGAGCCACGTTGCGCACGATGTACTTGTACTTCTGCAGCTTGTCGGCCATGTTCACGAGCGAGTCGAAGCGCATGTCGATCTCGCACTGGCCGGCAGTAGCCACCTCGTGATGGTGGAGCTCGATCTCGATCCCGACCGCCGCCATCTGCAGGATCATCTCCGAGCGGATGTCCTGGAGCGTGTCGGTGGGCGGAACCGGGAAGTAGCCCTCCTTGTGGCGGATGCGATACCCCTTATTGCCGCCCTCCACGTCCGCGCCCGTGTTCCAGATCGCCTCGGGGCTGTCGATAAAGTAGTAGCCGTGGTTGGCCGCCTGGCTGAAGCGCACATCGCTGAAGAGGAAGAATTCCGCCTCTGGCCCGAAGTAGGCCGTGTCGGCGATACCGGTCGTCTTCAGGTAGGCCTCGGCCTTCTTGGCCACCGTGCGCGGATCGCGGGAGTAGGGCTGGCGCGTGATCGGGTCGATAATGTCGCAGATCAGCGTCAGGGTCGGCACCTTGAGCGCCGGATCCACGAAGGCCGAGGTCGGGTCCGGGATCATGAGCATGTCGCTCTCATTGATCACCTGGAAGCCCTTAATCGACGAACCATCGAAGCCGAGCCCGTCCTCAAACATGTCCTCGGTGAGGCGTGAGGCGGGGAGTGAGTAGTGCTGCCACCCGCCAAAGAGATCGGTGAAACGGGTGTCGACAATCTGGATGCCCTGATCTTTGATCAACTTCAGGACGTCCCGAGCGGTCATGGCCATAGAATTGCTCCTTTTGTCTCCAGAACGAACATGGTCCTGTGGGTGCAGCGCAGGGCGCCATTATGCAACGCGCTAGCGCGACGGGCCTGGTCGCCGGGCGGCGCGGGTGCATCGGGAAAGGTGGGCACAGGGAGGTGTCGCGGACGGGCCAGAAGGCTTGCCGCCTGGGGTGCGGCAGCTGCGTCGCGGGGGGCGGGGCTGGGTGTGGGTACGAGCGATCGTGTCGACTCGCTGCGCCGTCGCAAGGTCGAGCACAACGTGTGCTGGCGCGCCACGGTGCCTGATGTCTCCTGGCCTGGGATCAAACGCTTATGGGGCGCGGGCGATGCGCTATCGGCGATCATACGCCACAAGCCGCCGCTGCGGCTACGGTGAGATCGTACAAACTCACCCGCCACAGATTGGATCAAATAACTAAGCCTGTGCCTTGCCCACCCCCGGTCGCGAGCTTATGGGATGGCGCATTTGTGCCACATCTCCCCGCGCTGGGCCGCTTGCTCCTCCGGCAGGGCTATGCTATAATCCGCCGCAGCTAGCCGATCTGGCAGGCGGCACGTTCGCCTGCCAGATTTCTATGTTGGTACGCGGCCCGCCAGTCCCGATGCCGTTCGGGCGCCTGGCGCGGTCATTCCACGAAAGGAGCGACAGGCGATGTCGCAGCAGATCCTGACAGAGCTGGCCCAGCGCCAGATGAAGACGGACATCCCGGAGTTCCGGGTTGGTGACACCGTCCGTGTGGGTGTGAAGGTGGTTGAGGGCAACCGCGAGCGCGTGCAGGAGTTCGAGGGGGTGGTGATCCGGCGCCGCAGCGGCGGGATCAATGAGAACTTCACCGTGCGCCGGATCGCCTCCCACGGGATTGGTGTCGAGCGCACTTTCCTGCTGCATGCCCCTCGTCTGGACTCGATCAAGGTCGTGCGGAGGGGGAAGGTGCGGCGCGCCAAGCTGTACTACCTGCGCGGCCTCTCTGGTAAGGCGGCCCGCATTAAGGAGCGCCGCGACTAACCGGGGCCACGGTGCCGATCCGGCACCGCGCCTGGAAGACACGTTGAGAGGCGGTGTACCATCGGGTTCGGTGCCTGGCCTGGATCCGGGGGCGGCGCTCCGCGCTGGTATGCTGTGGTGAGTCTTGCCTATCGGCGCCTGATCCAGTGGTCGTTCGAGCGCCTCTACCGCGAGTTCGCCTGGACGTACGACGCCGTGGCGGCTGCGGTCTCGGGGGGGCTCTGGCGACGCTGGACGCTGAGTGCCATTCCCGAGTTGCGGGGCCGGGTGCTGGAGCTTGGCTCTGGCACCGGCTATGTGCAACTCGCGCTGGCAGATCGCCCCCGGGTGGCTGGCCTGGATGCCTCTCCGCAGATGGCGCGCCTGGCAGCGCGGCGCGTGGCGCGCGTTGGGCACCGCCCCCGAGTTGTGTGCGGCCTCGCCCAGGTGCTCCCCTTTCCTGCCGCCAGCTTCGACAGCGTGCTCGCGACGTTTCCCGCGCCCTATATTCTTGACCCGCGCACGCACGCTGAGATCCGCCGTGTGCTGGCGCCGGGCGGGCGTCTGGTACTTGTGCCGCTCGCCCAGCTCGACGAGAGCCCGTACACGCGGATGGTCGACTGGCTCTACCGGCTGACGCTCCAGGCACCGGTGCGCCGCCGTACTCCCGCCTATCCGGCGCTCGCCACGTTGCAGATCCCCGGGTTGCACCTGACGCCGCGCTGGGTGCCGGTAGGCCCGAGCCGCGCCCTGCTCCTGGTGGGCGAACGTTCCGGCTGAGCGCCGGCCCCCAGGTACGCGGAGAGCCCGATGGCGCCGACGATCGATCATGAACTGGAGTTGCTGGCTTGCGGCGTTGCCAGAGTGGCAGGTGTTGATGAGGCTGGCCGTGGGTGCTGGGCTGGGCCGGTGGTGGCGGCGGCGGTGGTGCTCGGGCCGGAGTTGCTGGCTTGCCCGGCGTTGCTGGCTGGCGTGAACGACTCCAAGCAGCTGACGGCGATCGAGCGCGATGCCTGCTACGAGCGTGTGCTCGCCCTTGCTGAGGGCGTTGGTATCGCCAGCGTGCCGGCCTTTCTGATCGATGCCTACGGGATTGTGCCCGCCACCCGCCTGGCGATGGTTACCGCACTGCTCCAGCTGCCGTGCATGCCCGGCGGATTGCTGATCGACGCGCTCCCGCTGCCTGAGTTGCCCCTGCCCCAGCTGGCGCTCGTGAAGGGCGACGCCCGTAGCCTCTCGATCGCCGCCGCCTCGGTGGTGGCCAAAGTGACCCGGGACCGGCTGATGCGCACGGCGGACCTGGCTTACCCTCTGTACCGCTTTGGGGCCCACAAGGGCTACGGTACGGCGGAACACCAGCGCGCCCTTCTGCTCCACGGCCCCTGCCCATTACACCGGCGTAGCTTCGCCCCGCTCCTGAGCCTGCGCGAGGGCGCCGGCGAACTCGTGCTATGATAGCCGCCGTTGGGGCGGTGAGCGAGCCGGCCCTCGGGGGCCTGGCTGTCCCGATGCGCGCCTGGGAGAACCGATCGGCTCCCCCCTGAGCCGCCCTGGTGGGGCATCCTGAACCCGCACAATCAGTGTGGGGGCTACCAGGAGTACTGTGATGGCGACCGACACACCTGTGAGCGAGCTCGTACCCCAGCTCAGCCGCGTGGGCCTGCGCCCCGATGCGCGCCTGGTCGAGCGGATCGTCGCGCATGGCGCCGATGGGCGGCGGGCGCTGCTGACTCTTGCCACCAGTGTGGCGGCCCTGCACGACGAGTTGCCGGCCGCCCTCGGGCCACTGCACGCGCTGCGTCTGCTTGGCGAGCTCCCTGATGTGGAGATAATCGGCCCGCTGCTCGCCGTGCTGCCAGTACCCATTCGACACCGGGAGGACGTGCCTCCGCGCCTCTATGGTACCGAGGTGTTGCAGATCATCGGGCGCATCGGCGCACCGGCCGTCCCGGTCCTCTGGGCACACGCCGACGACCCCGCCACCTCTGAGATGGCTCGCTCTGCCGCGATCAGCGCCCTCTCGTATGTGGCCACGCGCGCCCCGGAGCTGCGCGAGGAAGTACTGGCCGAGGCGCGGCGTCGGCTAGAGCACGAGACGGATATGGCGCGGACGACAGGCCTGGTGACGGTGCTGGCCGAACTGGGGGACGCCGAGAGCTACCGGGCGGTGATGGCAGCCTACCGTGCCGGACGGGTCGACCAGCGCCAGGCCCCTGCGGCGACGGCTCGCCAGTTCCTACTTGGGGGGGGGCGGCGAGACCTCAATTGTGTGAACCACCCGCTCTTCGAGCGCTACGATCACCACGGTCCCCACCTGCGCCCCACTGAGGATCCGGACCTCGATTGATCAACCAATGCGCTTTCGCACGCACCTGCTCGCATCCTTCGCCGTTGGCCTGGCGCTTTTCCCACAGCGGCCCCTGCGTCTGGCCGCCACCGTCGCCGCCGGAACGCTGATCGATCTCGATCACCTGCTCCTCTACGGCCTGCACACCGGCGACTGGAGTATCGTCGGGGCCTTGCGCTACGACCGTTACCGCCACCGTGGGGCAGAAGCAGGCGACTCGCGGCCGCGCTACGGCTCGTTGCGCTCGTGGCTGCACGAGCCAGCGCTCCTGCTACCGCTTGCCGCTCTGGCGGGGGCGCGCCCTGCCATGCGTCCGCTTGCCGCCGGGCTTGGCCTGCACCTGCTGCTCGACCACTACGATTGGCCGTGGCGAGTAAGGGCCAGGCTTCGGGCCGGCGGCGTGTGCGGCGTGTGTGGGCGGCGGGGGCGCCGCTTGCGCGTCAGTCGGAGCGGCCCACCGGGCGCCTGGCGCTACCAGGCGCGCTGCGCGGCTTGTAGCGAGCGCGCCGCTCGCGCTGGGCGAGCCTGAGTCGGAGACAGGCCCTCGCCTACGTGTGTGGGAGAGGGGGAACGCCACACGTCAGGATGCGGCAAACCGCCAATGGCAAGCCAGGTCCGGTCGTTCCGACGTGCGCAGAGGGACGAGTGAGCAGGAGCCTGCGCGGCGCTCCTGGAACCAGGGGGTGCCGGACGTGCACCCCCGCGTGCCGTGGCGCTGAAGCGCGCGGCCAGGGGGAGGCGAAGCCCGCCTGCGCGGGCTCCCAGGGCTGCTCGTCAGGATGCGGAACGGCACACCCGTAGCACCAACTCGAATCGCCCGGGCCCGATGGCTGTGGTACACTGACGGGGCGGGCGCAAGCGCCGCCCGCTGAGGCACACCGGGAGACGCGTGATGGACGACGAAGAACCGCTGCTGCCGCCGAGCGAGGAGCCGGCCGAGGAGCTCGAGCGCCTGGCCCGCGAGACGCTGGAGGCTCAATCGGGGACGGCCGACCCGGCTGGGGCACGGCGCCGCTGCCAGCGTGTGATCGATCTCTATGCCCAGGGCGGTGTGCGTGACGCGCGGGATCACTTCCATGCCGCCTGGGTGATGCTCTGCGGGGAGACGCAGGGGCATTACAGCATGGCGCGGATGTTCGCGCGCCGCGCTGCCGAGCTGGGTGAGGAACGCGCCTGGACGCTCCTCGCCATGGCCTGGGATCGCTGGCTGGTTGCCAGCGGGAGGCCTCAACGCTTCGGAACCCAGATCATCAAGCAGAACGGACGCTGGTCGCTTGGCGCTGTTGAGCCGACGGTGAGCGACTTGCAGCGCGCGCTCTACGCCGTGCCGCCGCTCTATGTGCAGCGCCAGCGGGCGGAGCAACTCCAGCAGCAGGAGCGTGCCGAGCCTGAGTAGGGCGGCTCGGGAGCAGATCGCCTAGGCACTCGGGCTATCGTCTTCGCCGACGGGCTCCTGGAGCCCGGCAAAGAGTTGCTGGAGCAGGTTGCGCAGCTCGTGGACCTGAGCCTCGGAGAGGCTGCGCATGCGCCGGCTCACCCGGGCGTGGTGGCGTGGCTTGATCCGGCGGAGCTTCTCGGCTCCGGCAGCCGTCAGGCAAATCAAGCTAACACGCCGATCCTGCGGATCAGGTCGGCGCTGGACGTAGCCCTTACTGATCAGGCGATCGACGATCCCGGTGAGGTTGCTGTTGTCGCACAGCATACGGGCGCTGATCTCGCTGAGGGGCACCCCGTCGGCCGTGGCGTAGTTGAGGATCATAAACTGTGGTACCGTAAGATCCTCGCTCCGCAGGTCGAAGCGGTTGTAGGTGTCCATCATCGAGTTTACCTGCCGGAGCAGGGTGTATGCCTCGAGCTCCGGAGTCGCCTGGTCGGCGGCAGGGGGACCGCTCTGCACACTCATCGCTGCGCTCCTGACCGGCGTTGGCGCCAGGGGTCACCGTCAGATGTATCATGACGGTCGGCATCAGGGAAGCCGGCCGTCGAAGCAATGTAATTCCTTTCCAGATCGAACTATATCACGGTACGATCGCCGTGTCAATCGAATGTCAATCTTTTGCACAGTTTTACTGTGTATCACGTGAGGACGGACTGTGGGAAGCGCCTCTCCAATCCCTCGCTACGACCGGATCGTCTCGCTGGTGTTCGTTGTGCTGATCGGCCTGGCGGTGATCTTTCTGGTCGATACCAACCCGAACACGTTGCGCATCGTCCCTGGTGGTGATCTGCCGACGATCACGCTCTCCTGGTTTTTGATCGGCTCGCTCACCGTGATTACCAGCGCCGGCGCCGACCTGCTGGCCCGCTCGCACCCGCAGATGCAGAGCCGTACATTGCCCGTGGTGAACCTGGGCTTCGTGCGGCTGGAGCTTGCCCCAACCTTCTGGGTGCTGCCGTCGTTCAGCGTGATCGGATCGTTTGCCTTCTTCCGGCTCTTCAGCGGCATTCTAGAGGGGGCGGCCTTCGCGCTAGCGCTCCTGGCTGCGGGCGGCTCGCTCCTGGTGGTGCTCGTCGCACAACATTACGCCCTGGACCGCGACCCCGAGGTGCGCCAGCGGGCCCAGACGGTGTTGCAGGTGATCGGCTACCTGATCGCGTTTGGCTGCTTTAGCGCCGTGTACTATACCCGCTACCGGACACTCTACTCGGCGACGATGATCGGGCTGACGGCAACGCTCCTCGCGGTCGCCCTGCTTGCCTATACGCCCCGGGCGAGTAACCTCCTCCTGTCGGTGCTGGTAGGCCTGGTGCTGGCCGAGGCAACCTGGGCACTGAACTACTGGGCCACGACCTTCCTCATGGCCGGGACGTTGTTGCTCGTGATCTTCTATGTGATTGTCAGCCTGCTCCAGCATCGCGGCGCGGGGCGCCTGAGTCGCCGCTTGCTGTTGGAGTACAGCCTGCTCGGTGGGAGCCTGTTCGCCGCGATTGTGTACGTGACGCTGGCGTCTTAGGCGCGGTTCAGAGGCGGGTGGTTCAGGGGAGCGATATCCCTGGATCGCACCCCGCCTCGCCGCGCTCGGCACCCCGCAGGTGCCCTTCTCGGACTAGCCAGGGCTTGCGCAACGTCCTGAGCTTCGTACCCTGCCGATGGCGGCCTGCCCACCCCGCTTGCGCGGGGTGGGCGGGCCGTGGTCCTCCCACGGGCGTGGCGCTCAAGCGCGCGGCTACGGAGGGCGAAGCCCGCCTGCGCGGGCCCTTGAGGCTGCCGCGCGCTTCAGCCGTGACGCCCCCGGCGGGCTGGCGAGCAGAACATTATGCCACATCCGGGCTGGCCGAATAGGTTGCCGCGAGGCACCCTTTCTGCTACACTACAGGGTGCGATGCCCCAGACGATCAAATGTTCCTTGTTCCTTCGGCCACTAGGCGGTGCCCGTGAAAGGGAGCAGCGTGAAGCGTATGGGAGTACAGTGGCGCGCGCGCCTCAGCGACCACGTTGTCTTCCTGGGCTATCGCTGGTTGGCCTGGGGTGTGGCTGCCGTGCTCATCGCGCTGCCGGGCCGGCCCCCGGATTCGCTCCCGCGCGACACCGGCCTGCTCGTCTTGATCGGTGTGATCACCGTGGTGGCCACCGCGCTGGCTGGGAGCTATGTCCGGTTGCTGCGCCAGCGCCCACTGGTCGCGCTGCTCGATCTGGCGGCGAGCGCCGCGATCGTGTGGCTGAGCGGGAGCCATGTGGTCCCGTTTTTGCCCTACGCCCTGGGCGCGCTTGTGCTGCCGGCGCTCTGCTTCGGGTGGCGTGGGGCGGCACTCGCGAGCGTGGTGTTTGTGACCCTCGATCTGCTCGGGCTCGGCCTGCTGAACCCGGGCGCCGCCCAGGAGCCGGGTGGTGGCGGGCTGATTGGCAGGATCCTGGTGCCGCTGGCCTTCGCCGGCGCCTGGGTTGCGCTTGGCCAGTTCGTTCTTGCCCCCGAGCAGCCCGGAGAGCGGCGGGGAGGGCGCCGGGCCGGGCCGGGCGCCAGGGCGCCGGAGTTGCCGGCTGGCCGCCAGGCCGCGCCTCTTCGCCCGCCGGAGTTGCCTGGCCCTGAGTCGCCCTCCGAGCCACTAACGCCCCATATCGGCGTCCGCGTGCCGCTGCTGCTCGCTCGCCCGACGGCCCCCCAGCCCGCCGACCAGCCGCGCCGCCTGCTCTATGATCTGCCGGTGACCCCCGCACTCCCGCTCAGCGCGGCAATCGAACAGCTCGCGCTCGCGCTCGAACGGCAGACAAGCCTTACGGTGCGCGCAACGACGACTGGTGCGGTTCGGCCTCTCACTAGCGCGCAGCAGGCCGTTCTGCTCCGAGTCGCGCAGGAGGCCCTGCTGAACGTGCAGCAACACGCGCGCGCCACGAGTGTGCTGCTCACCCTCTGCTTCGAGGCCAGCGCCGTGACCCTCGTGGTGCAGGACGACGGCGTGGGCCTGCTTGACGGCACCTATGAGCGCCCCGGGCTGCACGCGCTCCGCGCCGTGCGCTATCGCCTCGCCGAGCTCGACGGTCAGCTCGCCGTCTTTGAGAGCGATAGTGGCGGCGTGACAGTGCGGGCCACCCTGCCCCTTGAATAGCTCGGGCCGCCTGTGTGCCGCCCTTGCCGCAGCCATCGCGGCGGGGTATAATTTCCGCGGCACTACTAGATGGCCGCCCGGCCACCGTCCGGGGGGCTTTTTTCACGGAGCGAAACGGCCATGACCGCGCGGTCGGCGCTACGAACCCTTTGTCTCGCCGGCGCTGCGGGGCTGATCCTCTACGGGATCGTTCAGCCCGTTGCCAGCGAGGTGCGCTGGCTCGTCTGCCTGTGGGCCTCGGCACCGCTGCTCGGCCTGGCGGCATGGCTTAGCGCTCCCCCCGCGCCTCGGGGTCTCTCCGGCAGTGTGGCCAACCTCGGCCTCGTCGTGATCATCGGCTTTGTGCTGCTCAGCCTCCAGCTGCTGCGCCAGCAGGTGATTCGCGCCGAGGAGACGTATTACTACGTTGCGCTCGGCACCGATGGGAGCACGACGAGCAATGTACGGCCCGTGCTCGACTCCCAGCGCGTGTTGCGGGGCCGGATCGTGGACCGGGACGGCCAGGTGCTGGTGGATAGCCAGGAGGTGGCGGGGTTCGCCCAGCGCACCTACCCCCTCGCCGAGCGCTACGATCCCCGCACCTTCAGCAACATCGTCGGCTTCTTCAGCACCCGCTACGGCTCCGGCGGCCTCGAGTCCAGCTATGCCGAGTACCTCACTGGCGCTCGTGGCAATGAGTGGCAGCGCCTGCGGGAGCGATTCGTAGGCGGCACGCCCCGGGGCAACGACCTGACCCTGACGCTCGACGCCGAGTTGCAGGCCCGCGCGGCGGCGGCGCTCGGCGCGCGCCCCGGCTCAGTGGTGGTGCTGGATCCACGCAGCGGCGCGGTGCTAGCGATGGTGAGTTCGCCCGGCTTCGACCCGCGCGGCCTGAGCTTCAACCCGGGCGCCGCCGATTGGGAAGCCGAAAACCTGCGCATCAGCCAGTACTGGGAGCAGATTACCTCCGACGGCGCCGGCCAGCCCTTGCTCAACCGGCCGACCCAGGGGGTGTACCCCCCCGGTTCCACCTACAAGACGGTGACTGCGATCGGGGTGCTTGAGTTCCCCGATCTGGGCCAGCCCGACACTATCACCTGCCCCCAGACGTATACGCCCCAGGAGGGCGCCCCGCCGGTGGTCAACTCGGTGGACGGCCTGGTCTCGCTCACGGGCGACCCGTCGGATCTTGAGCGCGTCTTCGCGTTCTCCTGCAATACCGCCTTTGCCCAGTACGCGGTGCGCCTGACCAGTGAGGGCATGAGTACCATCGCGCGGCGCTTCGACATTCTTCCGCCGCAGCGCGCGCCAGCGGCGTATGCCGAGTTCGCCGACCTGCCAACCACCCAGAGCCTGCTCTATGTGGACCCGGGATTCCTAAATCTGCCACGGGCCCTCGCCGATACTGGCTACGGCCAGGGCCAGTTGCTGGTTACGCCCCTGCAGATGGCGATGGTCGCGGCGGCGGTAGCGAACGACGGCGTGATGATGCGGCCTTACCTGGTGCAGCGGATCACCCGCCCAGATGGGGGGATCATCCGTGAGACTGGCCCGCGCAGCATCCGCCAGACGATGTCGCGTGGGACGGCCGCGACCATGCGTGGCCACATGGCGGCGGTGGCGCGCTACGGCTTCGGCAAGCTCGTGAGCGACTTTGTGCCCGGGATCGCGGTGGGCGCCAAGTCGGGGACGGCCGAACACGTTCCGGGGGCCACGCCTCACGCCTGGTTTATCGCCGTGGCCCCGCTCGATGCTCCACGCTACGCGGTGGTGGTGATGGTGGAGAGTGGAGGCGAAGGGAGCAGTGTGGGGGCGGAGCTCGCCGGTCAGGTGCTTGCAGCCGCCTTCGCGACCGAATGAGGCGGTGAGCCATGGGGGGTGGGCATTGGGGCGCCCGCTGCGGAGCATGAGGTCAGCGCGACGCGCACAGCCGACGATCCTCGCCGCGATCGGGGTTGCCCTTGGGGCAGCCCTCATGGGTTGCGCGGAGCAACTCCCGGCGGTACCTGCGCAGCCAACCGGGACGGCCATCCCCGTCGTTGTGGCCGCGACGGAGCCCCCGCCCAGCCAGACAC
>SFCB01000076.1 GCA_004367505.1 Chloroflexi bacterium OHK40
GGGGGGGCGTGGGGCTGGACGTACGACGGGATCGACGGCAACGGGAGTTGGGCGGACCTGGCGGAGCCGATCGGGACCTTCAACGCCGCCCACGCCAGCGAGGTCAACATCATCCCCGGCGACGCCACCCCGCCCACCCAGCCACCGGTCGAGTATCGCTACCGAAGCTACCTGCCGCTGCTCACCCGCCGGTAGCAGCGGCGCTTTCGCCAGCGCGGTGGTATGATGGGTCCATGAGAACCATGCGCCCCATCACGGTGCTACGCGCGGCATCCGGTATCTCCTGCCTCGGCCTGTTGCTGATCGGCGTGCAGCTCTACCAGACGACGCTCGAACCAGCGGCGCGCGAGCTGTTTGTGTTGCGCTGGGCCACTATACCCATGGAGGTATTCGAGGCCACCGATCTTGAGCCAACCGTGCCCTTGCCGGTATCGGTCACGCTGCTGAGTGGGGTATTTCTGCACGCGGGCTGGCTGCACCTGGCGAGCAACGTGGTGCTTCTGGCCCTCTTCGCGCCGGGTCTCGAGCTTGCCGAGGGCGCATGGCGAACGCTGGGGATCTTCCTGCTTGGCGGCGTGGCGGGCGGGCTCGCCCAGATCGCGGCCAACCCGCTGAGTCTGGCGCCGCTGCTAGGCGCCAGTGGCGGAGTTGCGGCGCTGATGCTGGCGCGTGTGCTATGTAGCCCCACGCCACGGTCCCTCAGGCTCATCCTGGTTGCGTGGGTGGCCATGCAAGCCGCCGCTCTTGTCGAGGCTGTGCTCGTCCGGCGCTGGCTCGGTGGAGGGCTTGCGGTATGGAGCCACCTGGGCGGGCTCGCCATTGGCGCCGTGGCGGGGCTGATCCTGCGGGCCAGGCACTCGCCCTCCGGGTGATGCGCACTCCGGTGTGGCGGGTATAATGGCCTGGGCTACGGGTGCTCAGTGCGCCCCAGCATAGCAGGAGGACCGTATGTGGAACCGCAAGAACCGCTTCGAGCGAGGCCTTGATTCGATGGAGGGCCAGGCGGCGGTGGCGGTCGAACGGCTCGCGGATACGATCGGAGGCCGCCTGGGCGGCGAGGGCGGCAAGCAGCTCGCGGCGAACCTGCGGCAGCTTGCCTCACAGGTGGACGAACTGCACCTGGCCGACGAGGTGCAGCGCCGCCGGCGTGAGCTCGAGCGGGCCGCCAAAAAGGCGAACCGCCAGGTGCAGCGCGCGATGAAAGAGCTGGAGCGAACCCGGAACCGGCTCACCAGCGAGGCAGGCGCCGTGGCCGCGCGGGTTGGCGAGGGTGCCGAGCGCACTGGCCAGCAACTCGCTGCCCTCGGCCAGCGCTCGATCCCCGAGGCGCCAACGGGATGGATCGCGCCGACCCTGCTTGGCTTCAGCCTCGGCTTCGGCCTTGGATTCCTGCTCGCCCGGCTGCTCCGCTCGCGCCGGGAGCGCTCACAGGAGGGGTAGCCACCTGCGCCAGGCCTACGTCACCGTTGGCGCCTCGTGCGTGTACTTTTCGTAGCGCCGCTCGACAACACTCTGCTGCATGCGCGTGACGGCGGTGTGGATCTCGGTAAAGGTAGTGTAGAGCGGCGCGATCCCGAGGCGCAGGTTGTCGGGCGCCCGGAAGTCCGGCAGCACGCCAAACTCGCGGATCAGCGCCAGGTCGATTCCCAGGGCCTGCGGGTGCCCCAGCGATACGTGGGAGCCCCTGCGGGCCGCTTCGCGTGGTGAGTTGAGCGTGAAGCCCAGCGGCGCCAGAAGCTGCTCCCACAGCGCGATCAAATAGGCGCTCTGACGCTCCGACTTTGCGCGCAGGCGCTCCATCCCCGCCTGGAGCAGCAACTCAACCCCCGGCTCCACCAGCGCCAGCGAGAGCACGGGCGGTGTGCCGCTGCGGAAGCGACGGATGCCCGGGGCCGGCTCGTACGTCAGCCCGAAGGCGAAGAGATCGCGCTGCCCCATCCAGCCGGCGATCGGGTTGCGCAGGCGCTCCTGCAGCTCGCGGCGGACGTAGAGGAAGGCCGGGGCGCCCGGTCCGCCGTTCAGGTATTTGTAGCAGCACCCCACCGCCAGATCGGCCCCGGCCCCCTCCAGGTCCACCGGCACTGCCCCCACCGAGTGGCTGAGATCCCAGAGCGTGATCGCGCCCGCCGCGCGCGCGGCCCGGCTGAGCGCAGCCATGTCGTACACGTAGCCGCTCTTGAAGACGGTGTGGGAGAGGGTGAGCATGGCGGCCCCGTCGAGCCGTTCGAGCAGGCCCTCGACGGGGCCGTAGATGCCGTCAGGCGATGGCACCACCTCTAGCGGGTAGCGCCCGCCGAGCAACTCGGCCACGCCCTGCAGCACGTAGAGGTCCGACGGGAAGTTCAGATCATCGCTGAGGATCACGCCCGGGCGCCCGCTGGCCCGGAGCGCTGCCAGGGCCAGCTTAAAGAGGTTTACCGAGGTAGAGTCGGCGACGAGCACTTCGTCGGGGTGGGCGCCGATCAGAGCCGCGATCTTAGCGCCCACACGCTCGGGGGCCTCAAACCAGCCTTCGTTCCAGCCGCGAATGAGCCGGCCGCCCCACTGGTGGCGCACCAGGTTCTCGGCCAGGCCGATCGTGGCCTTCGGCAGGCGGCCCAGTGAATTGCCGTCGAGGTAGATCAGGTCGGGCTCATCATTCACGAAAGCGTCTCGGTAGGAGGCCAACTCGTCGGCCGCGTCCAGTTCCGCCGCGTAGGCGGCATCGGTCGGAGTATGCATGGTGCTCCTCGTACCTACAGCAGCGAGCGGATCGCCCAGAGGTCGGGGAAGAAGGGCTTGAGCGTGGCGGCCAGGTAGGCGGCGCCACTGGAGCCCCCCGTACCGCTTTTCGTGCCGATGGTGCGCTCGACCATTTTGACATGGCGGTAGCGCCACTCCTGGAAGCCCTCGTCCATGTCGACCATGCGCTCGCACACGTTGCGCGCCGCTACGTCGTGCCGGTACACGCCCACCAGTACCTCCTGCACTTCGGGCGAGGGGCGCAGGGGCTCGCGGACATCGCGGTTGAGCTGGGCCGTGGGCACGGGGTGGCCGCTGCGGCTCAGGTAGTGCAGGAAGGCGTCCCAGAGGGTGGGGGCGACAAAGCGCCGTTCCAGCCGGGCATGGCTGGCAGGGTCCTCGGCGAAATGGCGCAGCATATTCTCGCGCTTGTGGCCGAGCACGAACTCGATCTCGCGAAACTGGGCGGATTGGAAGCCGCTGGCCGACTCGAGATGGCCGCGAAAGGCGGCAAACTCCAGGGGCGTCATGGTCTCCAGCACATCGATTTGCGCCACCACCGTCTTGAGGATGGTGAGCACGCGCCGCAGGGTGTGATCTACCCGGGCGCCGTCGCCCTCGCGCATACGCAGGGCCGCGTAGTCGAGTTCGTGGAGCAGCTGTTTGAACCAGAGCTCATAGACCTGGTGGATCACGATGAAGAGCAGTTCGTCATGCTCGGGAGGCTGCCCGGCTCCGCTCCGTGGCGACTGGAGCGCGAGGAGCTCGTCGAGCCGTAAGTAGCTCCCGTAGGTCAGGGCGTGCGCCATTGCCGCCTCCTGTTCTGCTGTCGGATGCGATGATGTGTGCCACTGTAGCGTGGGCTGCCGGTGTCCGGCGCGCCGCCCCTCCTGGCGCCCCGCATGTGGGCCCTGCCAGGGCTGGCGGGCGGAAGTGGAGCCGTGGGGTGGCCGGATGCGACTTGCGCCACTGCCCTCGGCTCAGCACTCGGAGGAGAAGTATACGCGCCGTGGCAGCCAGTATGCAAGGGATAAGGAACGCACGGCTGTGCCGGATGGTCCTGCACCCCTATCCCCTATCCCCCAGACTCGGCGATCACCGCCACCCGACTTACGTCAGGTTTCACGCTCCGTCGAAGGTTGGCTGGCCAGCTCTCCCTGGCCTGTTACACTGCGAGGGGGATCTCTGCACAGTGTGATGGAGCCCGGCATGCGAGGATTCTTCCGCCTGATGCCAGCGCGCGAGGCATGGCCGTTGGCCATCCCGGCGCTGTATGCGTTTGCCCTGGCCTACGGCGGTGGGCTGTGGCTGCACCAGGTGCATCGCATCACCGGCCTTGCCCACGACACGGGAGCCTGGTTGAGCGAGGCAACCGTCGAACTGCCGCTCGTGCTGATGGCCGTCTGCCTGGCCCTTCCCCTGAGCCGTGCGACCAGCCGGTGGATGCCCCGGGCACTGGCGTCCGTCGGTGCGCCCGCCCTGGTGGCACTGGCTGTCGGGCTTGCCCTCATCGCGGATGGGCTGATCACCCTGGCCTTCTATCCCCAGAGCTTCTTCGTGGCCACCAACCCCTTTTTATGCGATGCCCTGGGCCTCAACTCAAGCGGATTGGCCGGAAGTCCGGCGCTGCGCACCCTCTACGAGACGCTCGTCACCCTACCGGCCCTGCTGCTGATCGCTCTGGCGCTCGGGGCGCTCGCGGCGTGGGTGGACGGGCGAAGTGGCGAGGCACGTGCAGTGTAGTACAATGGGCACTCCGTATGATACGCCTCCCCCATAGCGTTACCTTGAGGAGAGCCCATGTTCCCAGAGTTGACGGTCACGGGCGTGCCCTACGAGCGCGGCCGGGCCTACGGCGCGGCCGTGGCCCCGCTGATCTGCCACAGCATCGCGAGCTACGCCCGCCTCTTCGCGCTTCGTCGTGGCCTCGACTGGGCGGCCAGCCAGGATGAGGCCCGGCGCTATCGCCCGCTGCTGCTGGGGGTGGCTCCCGATCTGCTTGAGGAGATGCGCGGCATCGCCGATGGCGCCGGCCGAGAGCCCGATGAGATCCTCGCCCTCAACGTGCGTACCGAGCTGATGGCCGGCATCGGCGCCGGGGTCTACCACCCCGAAGGCCCTGCGGCGCTGGCCCGCAACCGGGCCGCCGGGGTGCCCCAGCACCCCGAGGGTGACGACATGCCAGCGCCGGGTGACGCACATCTGGCCGGGTTGGCGGGCGACCCTGGCCCCGGCCAGGTGTCCGTTCGTCACCCTGTGGACGATGGCGAATGTACCACGGCGGCGGCATCTGGTGCCGCCACGGCGGGCGGCGAAACCTTGCTCGCGCAGACGTGGGACTGGCAGGGCGATCAGCGCGCTGCCTGCGTGCTCCTACGGGTGCGCGCGCCCGGCGAGCCGGAGTTGCTCACGATGACCGAGGCCGGCATGCTGGCCAAGGTGGGCCTGAATAGCGCTGGCCTGGCGGTATCACTCAACCTGCTCCGCTCCCGGGACGACGGCCGTGAGGTGGGTATGCCGGTGCACGTGCTGCTGCGCAAGATGCTCCAGGCCCGCAGCTTTGCGGAGGCCCGGGCGGCGGCGCACCTGGCGCCGGCCGCCGGTTCCTCGTGCATTACCCTGGCGAGTGCCGATGGGGCTATGGTCAGCCTGGAGCTCACTCCGGGCGGGGTGGCTGCGGTGGAGCCCGAGCAAGGCCTCCTGGCCCACGCGAACCACTGTGTGGACCCGGTTGCGGCGGCGGGCGAGTGCCCGATCGAGCCACCCTCCACCACCCGCGAGCGCCATGGGCGGGCCTGGGAGCTGCTGCGCGCGGCACGCGGTGCCATCGACGTAGCGCTGCTGCAGAGCGTGCTGCGCGACCATGACGGCGACCCGCGCTGCATCTGTCGTCACCCGGATCTGCGCCTGCCCACCCTTGATCGGGGTGAAAGCGTCTGCGGCATCGTGCTGGACCTTGGGGCGGGCGTGATGCACGTGGCCCCAGGCGTACCGTGCACGGTGCCGTTCACGGCGGTGGCGTTGTAGGTGCCCCTACACGCGCCGGCCAAACTGGCGCTCGAGTTGGGCCGGGGTCATCAGGATCATGGTGGGGCGGCCGTGGGGGCAGGTGCGTGGGCTTACGCACTGTTCTAGCTGCCGCAGGAGTTGGCGCATCTCCTCGGTGGAGAGGGCCTGTCCGGCCCGTACCGACGTGTGGCAGGAGAGGGTGGTGAGCATCGCCTCACGCCAGTCGAGGGGGGTGGAGCCCCCGCGGCCCGCCAGGTGATCGGCCAGTTCGTGGAGGGCGCGGGCCAGTTCCTCGGCGGGGAGCGTTGCGGGCACGGCGCGCACCCGCACGCCCTCGCCCCACTCCTCCACCTGAAAGCCCCACTCGGCGAGGCGCTCGGGGTTGCCGAGCAGCAGCGCTGTGGCAGCCGGCGTGAGGGGGACGGCCTGCGGTAGCAGCAAGCTCTGCGACTCCACGGCGCCACCCGCGTGCTGGCCCATGAGCCGCTCGTAGGTGATGCGCTCGTGGGCCGCGTGCTGGTCGATCAGGTACATGCCCTCGGGCGCCTCTGCCACGATATACGTCAGGCCCACTTGCCCCACCACGCGCAGGGGTGGTAGCGAGCTCTGCGGATGCGCGGGTGTGGGGGCGCGCTCGCTACTGTTCGCGCGATCGGCGCTGTGCTGGGGGGCTTCCCCGGGAACACCCCAGGGAATATCGTCCCAAGCCGTGGCTGGTGGGCCGCCGGTCGGCCCGGCCGCCCCGGCTGGAACAGACCCGTCGTCCTGTTGGCCGCCTGCCTCTCTGGCCACAGGCTCACTCCCCGCTGATCCACCACCCGCGTCCCAGCGGCTACGCTGCGTATCCCAGGCCGAGGCGCCCACGCCCCAGGCCGAGGGCTCGGCACCGCGTGGGGGTGGCCCACCGATCTGGCGCAGCTCGAAGCGGCGCTGAAGAGCGCCGTCGTCGGCGCCCCAGGTAGGCACACCGGCCCCTGCCACCAGCGCCTCGCGCACCGCGCGGCCGATCACCCCGTGCACGCGGGGCCCGTAGCGGAACTTCACCTCGCTCTTGGTGGGGTGCACATTCACATCGACCGCCAGAGGGTGTACGCGAATGTCGAGCACGACGAGCGGGTGTCGCCCCTTCATGAGCATCGTGTGGTAGGCCTCCTCGACCACGGCCACCAGCGCGCCGCGAGGTTGCAGCGCCCGCCGGTTCACGAAGAGGTGCATGTAGCCCCGCGAGCCACGGGTAAGGCCCGGGGGCGAGATCAGGCCGCTGATCCGCACCTCCTGCTCGCCATCTCCGGTGGCAACCGCGACGTCGAGCAACTGGCGGGCCACCTCCAGGCCATAGAGCTCGATCACCACGGCCCGCAGGTCGCCGTCGCCGCTGGTCTGCAGAGCGAGGCGACCCTCTAGCAGCAGGGTGAAGCGCACCTCGGGGTAGGCCAGGGCATACTGCTGCACCACCGCACTGATTGCGCTGAGCTCAGTGGCCTCGGAGCGCAAATAGTCCCGGCGGACGGGCGTGTTGTAAAACAGGTTGCGCACGCTGATGCTGGTGCCCGGCGAGCAGCCCCGGGGGCTCCGCGCCTGCAACTCGCCGCCGGCGATGCGCAGCTCGGTGCCCACCTCCTCCTGGGCGGCGCGGGTGATGCAGACCAGCTGGGAGACGCTCGCGATCGAGGGCAGGGCCTCGCCGCGAAAGCCCAGCGTGTGGATGTTCCAGAGATCCTCGGCTCGCGAGAGCTTACTCGTAGCGTGGCGCTCGAAGGCCAGTTCGACCTCGTGGGCGGCGATGCCGCAACCATCGTCCTGCACCTTCAGCTCGCGCAGACCGCCCCCTCGGGCCTCCACACTGATCCGGCGCGCGCCTGCATCCAGCGCGTTTTCGACCAGCTCCTTCACGACGGAGGCGGGCCGTTCAACCACCTCGCCGGCGGCGATCTGGGCCGCGACCGTGGGATCAAGCAGGCGGATCGCCATGGCGTCACCTCCCAGACGAACATCCTTGCGAGGGTATTGTAGCACGCTTGCGGGGTGTGGCGCGTGCGGGAGCCGCCCTGGGGACATGCTGGTCCTGCCGGGAGCAGTGGCTCACCCACTTGATCGGCTCAGGGCCGTCCAGACAGGAGATAACGCCACACCCGCCCCCCTGTAGCGAGGAGCCTGCCCCCGTCCCCTGTGCCCTGGCATGACCTACGCACGCCGGCGATGCCTTCGGGCTACCGCGTTCGGGTCGGCGTCGCCGCGCCAGTCGGAGCGGGGCTGGGGGTGATGCGGGCGGGTGTGCTGAGGGCGGTAGGTGCCGGATTGGCTGTGGTAGCGGCAGGCGTTGGAGCGGCGGGGGAAGAACCGCCGGTGGCCCAGAGAAAGCCCCCAAGGCCGAGCAGGATCACCAGCGTGAGGGTAGCGAGGGCGAGCCCGAGCCGGGTAAGTGGTCGCTCGGCAGGGTCGGCGGGAGCTGCCGGTGCGGAGGTGAGAGCACTGCTGGCGGCCAGGGGTGTGGTAGCAGTGGTACGGGTCTCGACTGCCCCGTCCCCATCGGGGTCGAGCTCATCGACCTGGGCAAGCACCACGGTGATATTATCGGTGCCGCCGCGTTCGTTGGCGGTATCGACAAGGCGCTGGGCCGCGTCGTCGAGCGTGAGCATACTCGCCACCTCGGCGATCTCCTCATCGCTCACCAGCCCGTGCATCCCGTCCGACGAGAGCACCACCGTATCGCCGGGGCGCAGCGCAACCGTAAAAAGATCGACCTCGACCTCGGGGCTATGGCCGAGGGCGCGGGTGATGATATTGCGGATACTCGAGGCACGCGCCTGCTCCGGCGTCATCAGCCCGGCGGCCACCTGGTCGGAGACGAAGGAGTGGTCATGGGAGATCTGGGTGATCTGGCCCTCGCGCACCAGGTAGGCACGGCTGTCGCCCACATTGGCCACGTAGAGGCGGTTGTGCAGGAAAAGTGCCGCCACCCCGGTAGTACCCATGCTCCCGTGGCCAACCCCGTAGATGCGCTCGTTGGCGGCGCCAAAGGCCGTGCGGAGGGCCTCGTTGGGCGGTGCGTCGGGGCGAAAGGCCGCGATGATCGTCTCGACGCCGAGTTGGCTGGCCACCTCGCCTGCCGCGTGGCCTCCCATTCCATCGCAAACGACCAGCAGCGTCGCATCGCCGGGTTGACCGGCGCCGTAGGCATCCTGGTTAACCTCGCGCCGCATCCCGACATCGGTGCGCGCGCTGAAGCGCACTCGCATGGGCTGCTCCTCAGACGAGCGGGGCCCCCCGCCGTGAGTATACCATCACTTCACACGCCGGGAGGCCACGCTCAAGCCGACGGCCACGAGCAGCAGCAGCCAGGGCCAGATGGTGTACGGATAGAGGAAGGCCACCCAGATCGAGGCGCCCACGACGAGCAGGCCAGCGAGCGCGAGGGCGATGCGGGCGGGTGAGGGTGGGGCTGGCGGCATAGGGAATGGAACCCTCGGATTTCAGCGAGCGTCTGTACGATGGGGCCGCTCACTGCACCAGGCGCGAGAAACCAAAGAGGACCACAGCCACGGCCAGTAGCAGCAGAAAGGCCAGATTGCCAGTGGCGCTGGTGAACAGCACGGCAAGGGCGCCTAGGAGCAGGGCGATGAACAGGCAGCCCCGCCGCACGCGGCGAACGCTCTGCTCGACGTTCTCTTGATCGGGGATCATGCGGCTGGTGGGCAGCGCCCATCCCTCCTTTCGGCTCGGCCCAGGGCCTATCGAGTGCTCCACGACCTTATCAGCGCGCGGGGACGGTTGGCCTCCACGGGCTGGGGGGCGACGAGGGAACATGGTACCATAGGTGGATGGTACTACGCCCGACGTTGCGCTATTGTAATCTCCACGCAACCTTCCGTTCAGGCCCCGCTTACGCCTCCATGCTATAATGCGCCGTAGACTAGAGATGACAGATTTGTCATCAGCACTACCTTTGCACTTTTAACCATTCCGCTCGGACGTTCGGCTGAGTTGCCGCATCGCGCTCCATCCAGTACAACAGGAGTTACCACACACCTGAC
>SFCB01000101.1 GCA_004367505.1 Chloroflexi bacterium OHK40
CTCCCCTGGAGGACGGTTTCAATCCGCCTGGCGGATTGAAACCGTCCTCCAGGGGAGCCGTGGCGAACAGAGGGCCAGTTTGACCGCACCCCAATCCGCCTGGCGGATTGAAACGATTGTCTCGCTGTGGCCGCAGGAGTGAGTGATTGGAGTTTGACCGCACCCCAATCCGCCTGGCGGATTGAAACCGCAACCTCCGCAAGTTCTGCCGCGACCACCCCGAGTTTGACCGCACCCCAATCCGCCTGGCGGATTGAAACAGCCAGTCAAGGCGGATACCGTCAGGGAGATCAGCGTTTGACCGCACCCCAATCCGCCCGGCGGATGGAAACATCCGTGGTCGGGTGGTCGGTCGTTCGTCGTCTCCGGGATCGGGTGGCTTTCTCGCGTGTAGGTTTGGGGACTCGGGGGGAAGGGCGGGTGCGCGTCTCGCCTGGCAGGAATGTATGAATGCCCTACTGCGCTCAGGTCTGGCGGCTACGCATTGCGTGCCGTGAACAGGACCTTGGGCGCCAGGGCTATCAGGGGGGATCGTCTCTTCGCAGCCGTCAGGCATCTTGCCGTGGCGGCTGCGATACGATTGGTACCCCCAGCGGGATTCGAACCCGCGATCTTCACCTTGAAAGGGTGACGTCCTAGGCCGCTAGACTATGGGGGCTAGCGGGGGCCATTATAGCAGGATGCAGCCCTTGTTTCAAGCGAGGCGCACCCGGGGGGAGTGCGGCGACGATTCGCGGCAGCGCTTCCTCGGCGGCCTTTCCCGGGCGATGTACTCCCCCCACCGGGTAAAGCTGTACAGCTCCGGACTGGCCACCCCTGCCAAGCGCGGTGCGATCAGGGCGGTGGCTACGTCACCAGGGGCCAGCACCGCGCGCTTCTCGATGGCACGCACCGAGGCTGATGCCAGCCGGTGAAGAGGGCCACCTCGCCAATGGCGGCGCCTGGCGCGATCGCGCCGGGCACCTGCTCGGTTCCGTGGCGGTCGGTAATGAAGGCTGCGGCGCGCCCCTGCTCCAGGACGTACATCTCGCGAGGGCCGTCGTCTTCGGCACAGAGAAGTGCCCCGGATGGCAGGCGGCGCCGTTTGGGCACCGCCTGGACCCACTTCAGCTCACCGGTGCTGAGCCCGGGAAGCAGCCAGGGGCACTCATTCGTCTTCGTGGGTCTCGTAGTAGTCGGCGAGGCCGGCGAGGGTCATCTGGGCGAGGAAGGGCGTCACTTCGTTGCCGAGAGCGGTGCGGAAGGCGCTGTGATCGATCGCAACCGCCTCCTTCCACTGGCCAGCAGCGGTGTAGCGCGGCAGGTAGCGCCGCAACTGGGCGGCGAGCAGGCGGCGGGTGTTGGGCGTGGCTACCGCCAGCGCAGCCTGCCGCAGGTAGGTCGAGAAGACCTCGCCCTCGCTCTCGTCTACCACTGGCGGCTCGCCTAGCCGCGCGATGATCCGCTCCACCAGTTCGTCGGAGAGGTGCAGCGGGCGGTACTCCTCACTGCGGAAGAGCTCCAGGCAAAAGGCGTTGGCGGCCTCTGGCTCGCGGTGGAAGGCGCTCGCTACGGCCCGCTGCTCGCGCACGAGCCGCGAGGCCTCGGCGATCCGCGCCTGTTCCGCTGTGTCGGGCTCCTCGGCGAGCCAGGTGCCTGCGCAGCGCGTGATCCGTGTGGCCCCCTCGCCCCCGCCTGCCAGCGACATCTTCCGCACCATCCGCCCGCGCATCGCTCCCTCCTCCCGTCACTCTCTCGATGGCCGCGAAGGTGTTATCTCGCCGCGGCACTGCTCCCAGGATAGTATATCGCAGCTCGCTCCGCGCGTTAGCGCGGTGGATGTTCGGGGGGTGCCGTTCCGTGCTGAACGCCCGCCCACGCGAGTGTCGTCGCCCCGTCGTCCGCGCTGCCGCGCTACGGCACGCGGGTGGGCAGGCCCATCTGGCACACCCGGAGGCTTGCTCCGAAGGCCGCCGCCCTCCCGGCGCGCCCTGGTTCTGCCGCCCTTCGTTCGTGTCGGGCCTGCCTGATCTCGCGCCCCAGGCACGCTACACCGGGTGCGGCGGATGGTGGCGCCGGGGTGGCCTGCACTCCTGCATCCGCACCGTGGACGACCATTCATTGAAACCACGTTGCACGCGCGGTAGCTCTCGACACCGCGCCTTGGGTCCCTGCGCATGCGACTGGGGGATCATGGTGGTGCCCTGTAGTATACCGCAGTCCGAAAAGTTTACCATTTGAATCAACAACTTGACTTTCTTCAGCCACGGCGCTACAATCCTCAGCAGAGGCGCGAGGGCAGCCCGCGATACACGGGGCGGGCGTATGGAAGCTGTGATCTAAACGGAAGGAAGCGGGCGCATGGCGCGCATCTACAACAGTATCACCGAGCTGGTGGGGAACACGCCGCTGGTGAAGCTCAACCGGGTGAATGACACCGAGGCCACCATCCTGGCGAAGCTGGAGTTTTTCAACCCCGCTAGCTCGGTGAAGGACCGGATCGGTCTGGCGATGATCGAGGCGGCCGAGCGCGAGGGGCGGATCAAACCGGGTGAGACGGTGCTGATCGAGCCCACCAGTGGCAATACTGGGATCGGCCTGGCCTTCGTCGCCGCCGCGAAGGGCTACCGCCTCATCCTGACGATGCCGGAGACGATGAGCATCGAGCGGCGGAAGCTGCTGCGGGGCTATGGCGCCGAGCTGGTGCTCACCCCCGGCCCCGACGGGATGCCCGGGGCCATTGCTCGGGCCGAGGAGCTGCTGGCCGATATGCCCAATGGCTTTATGCCCCAGCAGTTCAAGAACCCGGCTAACCCCGAGGTCCACCGCCGCACCACTGCCGAGGAGCTGTGGAACGATACTGACGGCAAGATCGATATCCTCGTCGGTGGCGTGGGCACGGGCGGCACGATCACCGGGGTGGGCGAGGTGATCAAGCAGCGCAAGCCCGAGTTTAAGATCGTGGCGGTGGAGCCCGAGGCCTCGCCGGTGCTCTCCGGCGGCAAGCGTGGCCCCCACAAGATCCAGGGCATCGGCGCGGGGTTCGTCCCCGAGGTGCTGAACACCGCAATCATCGACGAGATCCAGCTGGTGAGCAACGATGAGTCCTTCGAGATGGCGCGCCGCCTGGCCCGCGAGGAGGGCCTCATGGTAGGCATCAGCAGCGGCGCCGCCGCCTCGGTGGCGCTACGCGTAGCCCGCCGCCCCGAGAACGCCGGGAAGCTGATCGTGTTCGTTGCCCCCAGCAACGGCGAGCGCTACCTCTCGACTCCGCTCTACAGCGAGGAGTAGGCTCTTCCCCACCCGCCCCGAAGGCCCGCCGCGCGCTGCCCTGCCAGCCCGGCGGGCCTTCATTCTGGCGCCATCCGCCCGGTGAGCCGTCACGGCGTGGAGAAAGGCGTTGCCTCAACGCTGTCTCGCTGCGCAGCCAGGACCCCCGCCGGCGCCGGGTAGTAGGGGCGTGCGCCGCGCTGTCACCTGCCCTGGCCCCCAGCACCGCTGCCAGTTGCCGGGTTCGCCCGTGCATCCGGTAGCGACCGGCTGCCAGGCCCCGCGCCGCAGGCATGCTAAGGCTCGGCCGTAGCGGCGGCCCGCTCGGCGTTGGCGAGCAACGCTTCGAGCAGTTCGAGATTGCGCTGCTTGCCAGGATCGCGCAGCTTGCGGGCGGTCGGCGTCCAGTAGCGATGATCGCGCACGAAGATCAGCTGCTGGCGGTACCAGGTCGCATCGGAGACGGGCGGATCGAAGGCGGCGAGCTCGCGCCGGAGCAGGCGATTCAGTTCGATGAAATCGGCCCGGCCGAGCATATCCAGGTCGCTGTCGGCGAGGATGGCGTCGAGGGGTTTGATGGGGCTCTGCGGCAGGCGGGTGGCCAGGATCAGTTCGCCGATCGCCGTGACCTGCGCGGGCGAATAGCCAAAGCCGGGGAGTACCTGGCTCGCGATCCGTATTCCCACCTCTTCATGGCCCTGGCGCCGCTCGACAAAGCCGAGATCGTGGAAGTAGGCAGCCGTGCGCAGAAGCAGCAACTCATCTTCGCTCACCCCTTCCATGGCCGCAAGGCGCTCGGCGGCAGGTACAACCTCATCGCGCGTGTGGGCGAGGGAGTGGTAACACAGAGCGGGGTGCAGCTCGCGCTCGAGGCGCTGCAGCGCGTAGCGCCGGGCCTGCTCGAAGTCAGGCTCGCTCATGGCCGAGCCCTTTCACTGCGCGGAAGTCCAGGGGAGCTGTGGTCACGTCGCGCGTTGATAGTCTGAACGACCATCCACCGGATAATCGCGCTGATCAGACACGTCGCGGCGCGGGTCGGTTCGTCGGCGTTGCGGATCCGGGTGCAAATGGGCTCGGGCTGCTGCCTTGCTGTGCTCAGCGCGAGCGGCGCAGGAACAGCCACCGGGGGCTGAGCGGCAGTCAGCGATATGGGCTCCAGGCATGCCCCTGATGTTGGCGGGCGCGCTTGCTCGATGCCTGATTATAGCGTGGCCTGGCGGCCTTGCCTAGTGTGGCGGCAGCTGAGGCCGCGCTTCCCGCGCCTCACCCTCGATCACCCGTGGCACCATGTCGTCGCCCACGCCGAGGTAGCGGGCCGCGAACCAGCTCAGCGTAAAGGTGGGGATTGGCTGCGTAAAGGGGATGAGCGCCTCGATCGCGGCCTTGTTGCGGAGCCCCCGGAGCCCGAGCCGGTCCAGTAGGAGCCAGCTCACCGGCGCGGCGAAGATATCGAGCCCGAAGTCGAGCAGGTCCAGCAAGATGACTAGCCCGAGCGGGACATAATGCATCGTCGCGAAGTAGCCGGCCTCGCGCGGCACGCGCAGCCGCTTGATGCTGCGCCACATGAGCGCCAATCCCAGTGCTGCAATCGTAAGCGCGATGGCCATTGCGATCAGTAGCCAGGTGAGGATGTCGTTCAGAGCTTCGATCATCGCTATGCTCCTTGAGCGCGCCCCCCAGTCTCATAGGTCGCCACGGTGATTGCGCGGGTAGCGCGCCCGGTGCGACGCCCCGATGGCGCGTCTTGACCCCGCACGATCCGGGTGGTCGCCCACTGGCCGTTATGACGGTGGCGGCCCCCCTGTTGTTGCAGGGCGATGTAGCAAGCGCCAGGCCAGGTAGGCGCACCCTGGCACGAGGATTGCCAGCACAAGGGTTGCGTAGTCGAGTGCCGCGCCGAAGGGCGGCTGATCGTAGTTCAACGCCTGCAAGGGCGCTACGAGGGGGGCCGTCACGGCGTAGAGCAGTTCCAGGGACGGGTTGTCGGGCCGGCCCGCGAGCAGCCGGGCTACGAGCCGGGCCAGCAGGAGCGCTTCGATCACCCCGGCTATCCATAGGATCAGGAGCCAGTTAACCGAATATTCACGAAACTTTTGCTGCGATCTTTTCGTCATAGTTCATGGAGTGAGCGTATTGCCGTCCTATCTGCGTTGTGAAGGTCTCCCAGCGTAGCCGCACAGCGGTTCTCGGTTCTGCTGGGGTTGCGCTCATCATTCAGAAGCCTGTCATTCCTCTATGACTTAAGACCTATGGCAGTAGTTACGGGGGTCTGCTACACTGCTTGCACCAATCTCGTCCGAGCACCCCGCTCTTCTGAACATAGGCAGACAGCGCGAGCGACAAGAAGGCATCGCCGTGTATCGTGCCACGACCCATACAAGCGCCAAAGGGGCCATCCTGGGGCAGCGGGCGGCTCTTCGCCGGCTCGGCCCACGGGCCTTTGCTGCCCTTGTGGCCGCCGAACTGCTGCTGCTGCTGGGGGTGCTCGTATGGGCGCTCCTGGTACTGCTGCCCCCTGCCACACCGCTGGCATCCAGCGACGATCTGACGCCGGTCCGGGAGGCTATTCGCGCTCGGATTGGCGGCGCCCACCCCGACCCGCTGGTACCGGTCGCGGCGGGCCACACCGCCCGGGCAAGCAACCTGCGGGGCTTTAGTCTCGGTGAGACGACCTACTACTACTACATTGAGGGCGATCGCAACTACGATCCGCTGAGCCGTGGTGCCGTGGCGCCGAGCGATGTTGAGGTGCTTCTGCGGGACGAGAGCGGCCCTCGGACGATCGTCATCTACCGGATCTTGTAGTAGAAGCACGCTTCCGGCATGGTTGGGGGGGCGGCCCGAAGGGCGCGCTCCCCTGATTGTTTCCGGCGTTACCGCTCTGGACGACGCCCCTCGGGCCAATCGCCCCAGTCGCGCTCTTCGGCGGCGCGAATGGCCCGGCGGCGGGCCGCCCGGCGCGAGAGCGGGATGACCTCGCTGAGCACCGCCCAGAGCGGCTCCTCCAGTTCGGGATGCCGGGCGAGTGCCTCGGCGATCGTCCCGGCGTCGAACCCACGCGCGTGCAGCAGGGCGGCGATCCGGCGCGCCTCGCCCTGATCCCCGGTACGGAGCGCATCGACCAGCTGCTGCTCCAGCGGACCTTTCTCGTCCATGTGGCTCCTCGGCTGTTGCCCGGCGCCGCCACGTCGCCACGCTCAGGCGGTGAGCAGGAGCGGGCCGTCGTCGGTGATGGCGAGGGTATGCTCGAACTGGGCCGAGCGGCGCCCGTCGGCGGTGCGCACGGTCCAGCCATCACGCTCTAGCTTCGTCTCGGGGCTCCCGGCATTCACCATGGGCTCAATCGTAAAGACCATCCCGGCCATAATTTTCCGGCCGGTGCCCGGTTCGCCGAAGTGGAGCACCGTCGGTTCCTCGTGGAGGTTGCGCCCGAGGCCGTGGCCCGTGTACTCCCGCACGATGGCGAAGCCCCTGGCCTCGGCGTGGCGTTGGATGGCTGCGCCGATATCGCCGAGCGTCTTCCCCGGATAGGCCTGCTCGATGCCAAGCTCCAGGCAGCGGCGGGCCGTCTCGAGGAGCCTGCGGGTGGGCTCGTCCACCTCGCCCACCGCAAAGGTCTCGCAGGCGTCGCCGATCCAGCCATTGAGGCGCAGCCCGATATCGATGCCGATGATGTCGCCCTGCCGCAGCCGCTCCTTCGGGCTAGGGATGCCGTGGCAGATGACGTCGTTCACCGAGGCGCAGATCGTGGCCGGAAAGGGGGGCGTGCTGGGCCAGCCGCGCCGTCCCCGGGGCACGTACCCCTTGTAGACTGGCTCGGCGCCGTGCTTGCGGATGTACTCCTCGGCGATTGCATCAAGCTCGGCGGTGGAGATGCCGGGCCGGATATGTTCGCGCAGGATCTCAAAGGTCGCCCGGACGAGCTGCCCCGACTGGCGCAGGAGCTCGATCTGGCTGGGGCTCTTCAGCGTAATTGGCATCGTGCCACCTCATTCGCGCATTCCTCGCGTACAGTATACCCCATCTGGCCTCGCCATCGACACAACCCTTTTTCAACGTTGACATGCCCCCTACCGGCTGCTAGAATCCACGGCGTTTGTGCCTTGAACGTGCGATCTGTGTCGAGGTTGGCTACCGTGCCCAGACGATCTCTCCCCCGGACCGGGCGCCCGCTGCTCGTAGCGTGCCTCGGCGCCATGCTAGCTGCCTGTGTCCCCGAGCCACCCCCGGTTACGCTGCCCACCCTCCCCCCC
>SFCB01000093.1 GCA_004367505.1 Chloroflexi bacterium OHK40
AACTCGGCTGCCTGAAGCGCGGCAGCCGCCGATGGTGTCAACTGAAAGCGTGCTCGTGCCATGGCCGCATTATACGACCTCTAGCTGATTTGTCTATACGGTGTCTGTGGACCCACCGAGAACTCGGAGTGGACAGAAGTCCGAGTACCTGGCGGTGACAGACGCGGACGCCGGCAGTCTGTGGACCAACCGAGAACTCGGAGTGGACAGAAGCCCTCAGTGTGCAGATCGTCATGCTAGCATGCGCACACAGTAGTATATATTATACGACGGCAGTGGGGGGTGAGGCAAGGTGTTTCCCTGTTCCGATGCATCAGCGGAGCCATCACACGCCGGGATGCCAGTGACGCTGGTTGCCCGATATGCGATCGAAGCCCTCAGAAACGAACAAGATCCGGCACACGTACTGGCATCCCTGTGGCGAAGGACTGATTGGCGGCAACTCCGGTAAGGATCGACAATGCTCCGGCCAGGTGGTCGGCCGCGCGGCCCAGGGGATCGGCCTGTGTTCCCATGAAGATGTCATCGAGCATGCGGGTGTCGCCGCCACCATGGCCGCCTTCGCTCCCATCCGGTAGATCGATGGTCGTTGGCTTCCCCCAGAGCGGGTGTACCACCAGGGTGGCCGTCTCGTTGAGCGTTGTATTCGGGTTGTCGCGAATCTCGGGCAGGTTGCTGTCATCGCGTGAGCCGCTGACGTACGAGTTCTCATGCACAGTGTACTCTAGACGGCCCTTCGTACCATTGAAGGCAACGCGGAAGCCTTCCCAGGGCGCATAGGCGTGAAGGTGATACGTCAGCAGCGCACGGTTGCGGTAACGCACCAATACACCCATATCGTCTTCGATCGAGATCCCGTCACCGAAAACGCTCTGGTCACGCAGGTAGCCGTCCTCATGCTCAGCCTCCAGATACATGCGCCGCAGCATATCGTCGCCCTTGAGGCGCAGTGCGAAGGGGTCGCGCTCGGCGTTTGGGCGTCCGTGCGCTCGATCGTAGAAACTGGCTACGCCCCGCGCCTCGGCGTTCTCACGTCCGTAGAAGAGTAGGTCGCCCATTGCAAAGACCGTCTCCGGTTTGCTGTCTAGCCACCAGTTGACCAGATCGAAGTGGTGGGTTGCTTTGTGGACCATCAGCCCGCCAGAATTGCGCTTGTCGCGGTGCCAGCGGCGGAAGTAGTCGGCACCGTGCACAGTATCCAGTAGCCACTCAAAGTGCACCGAGCGCACCTGGCCGATCGTATCACTCATCAGCAATTCTTTGACCTTCGAGTTGCGCGGCGCGTAGCGGTAATTGAAAGTGACGCGTAGCTGGCGCCCTGTAGCCTTCACTGTGTCGAGGATCGCCTGGCAACGCGCTGCATCGATCGTCATCGGCTTCTCACTGATCACGTCACAGCCTAGTTCCATCGCTCGGATAATGTAGTGGTGGTGGGTACGGTCGATAGAGGTGACGATTACACAGTCTACATGCTGCGCATGTAACATCTCGTCGAAGCGATCTGGTTTATAACTTGGTATCGGCGCGGTGCCCAGCATGCGTGCATAGTAGTCGTTGTAGTAGTCCATGCGCGTCTGGTTGATGTCGCAGTAGGCTACCAACGCGGCCTGCTCCTGGTAGTCTTTGAGCAAGGCGGTGGTGAACATGCGTGACCGAGAACCCAGACCGACGATTGCGTAGCGCTTGCGCTCAGGCATCTTGCGATCCTCCCGTATATAAAGGTGAGCCAGCATGTGGCCAGAGCCTTCGCATATTTTCCAGTGAGATCACCGTGTTCTGATGCAGCGTAGCGAGAAGGAGGGGAGCGGGTAGGAGGGCGGCAGCAACCAGCGATCTGAGGAGGCTGCCGATGGACGAGCAGGCGCTGAGCATTCAGGCGCACTTCGCCGACGTGATCGACCCGCGCAAGGCGAAGGAGCCCTCCAAGCAGAGTATCCGGCTCAAACGACAGAAAGCCGGCTGGAACGAGGAATTCTTCGCCAAGCTCCTCGTCGGATAATATGCGATCGCCCTGCGCATGTGGCAGTCCTGCTCTCTCTAGTTCCAAGGCGTATGTGCAGATTGGCTTGCCAGCTATGCGGCATCGGGCTAGATCATCAGTGAAACGGCGATCGGGCGACAGGACTAGGTGGCATCAGCTTACCAGCTCATGGGCTCTACCATAGCAAATTCTCAGGCGTGCGAGCAATAGTATGAGTCCCCTCTGAGTCTAGCGTAAGTCTCCAGGGGGACGGCCGTCGTATTAGCTGGGTGTGGGCTAACGGTGCAGAGGGCGTTGCACGCGCCGCTCGCTTCAGTGCAGGTGCGCTGCGGCACATCCGCGTCTTATTTCGCCCTTCGCCGACAGTAGTAGTTACCTATACTCTGCTGCGTAATCATTGCCCGCGGCGCGTACGCTTCTCTCCCAATGCTGCGGGTCTAATCGATGGATGCTGCTAGCGCCGGTGGGAGGGTGTATGGCCCACCGGCGCCGCCCCCGCCTATGCGCGGATGATCGCCAGCACCTCGTCGCGCCGGGCGGCCATCTCGTCAGGCGAGGCGATCGACTCGAGGTTCAGGCGGATGAGTGGCTCGGTGTTGGAGCCGCGCACGTTGAAGTGCCAGGTGTCGTAGCGCACCGATATGCCGTCCAGGCGCTCGATCGCGCCGTCCCGGTAGTGTGCGGCGAGGGCCTCCAGGCGCCCCTGCACATCGGCAACCCGCGAGTTGATCTCGCCGGAGATGAAGTAGCGGGCCTCAAGCTCCGCGAGCAGCGCGCTCATCCGCGTGCCGCGCTTCGCCAGCAGTTCCATAAGGATGAGCGAGGGAATGATCCCGGAGTCGGCGTAGAAGAACTCCTTAAAGTAGTAGTGCCCAGTCACCTCACCAGCAAACACCGCGTCCTCGGTGGCCATGCGGCGCTTAATGAAGGCGTGCCCCACGCGCTCCATCAGCGGGGTGCCGCCCGCCGCGCTGATCAGATCGGGTACGGCCCAGGAGGCGCGTACATCGTAGAGGATCCGGGCGCTCGGATACTTCTCCAGCATGTACTGGCCCATAATCGCCGTAAGGAAGTCCCCGGAGATGAACTGGCCACGGTCGTCCACGGCGAAGAAGCGGTCGCCGTCGCCGTCGAAGAGGAACCCGATGTCGTAGCCCTCGGCGGGTACGCGGGCTTGCAGTTCGGCGCGGTTCTCGGGCTGCAGCGGGTCGAGGCCGTGGTTGGGCAGGTTCCCGTCCGGGTCGAGGTACATCCCCTCGAAATGGATCGGCAGCCGTGCGTAGATCGCCTGGAGGATGGGGCCAACCATGCCGTTGCCGGTGTCGGCGATCACCCGCAGCGGCGCGCCCTGCTCCGCGCGCGCCTGCAGGGCCGCTATGTCGATCAGCGAGAGCACCTTCTGGATGAAGGGCTCCTGGAAGTCGTGCCGGGTGATCTTGCCCGTGCGTGTGGGGGTGGGAAAGGCTTCCGACTCGACCAGGCGGCGCAGATCCTGGATGCCCTCGTCGCCGCTCAGCAGGTAGGGCATGCGGCGCACCATCTTAAAGCCGCTGTACTGCTTGGGGTTGTGCGAGGCGGTGACCATCATGCCCGGCAGGCCCAGTTCGGCACAGGCAAAGTAGTACTGATCGGTGCTCACCATCCCGATGTCGGCTACGTCGGCGCCCTGGTCGGTGATGCCGCGCGTAACGGCCTCGAACATTGACGGGCCTGAGAGGCGCATGTCGCGCCCAACGATCACTGTGTGCGCGCCGAGGAAGCTGACGAAGGCCCGGCCAATCAGGTAGGCGGCCTCCTCGTTCAGCTCGGTGGGGTAGATGCCGCGAATGTCGTAGGCTTTGAAGATCCCGGGGTTGACCTGCATGGCGTTCTCCTCTGATGGCTTTCCAGCGACTATGCTACCACAGCGCGCTCCGAGCTAAATGAGTGTTCATTGTGGCCGGCGCTGACAGTCTGTTCAGCTCGGGGCCGTGAGCTCGCCGCGCAGGCTTCGGGCCATCAACTCGCGCACCCGTTCCTCGTCGTGGCCCGCCGAGAAGAGGTAGATCAGCTTCGTTAGCGCCGCCTCGGCGGTCATGTCGTGCCCACCAATCACCCCGGCCCGAGCGAGGCTCGCCCCGGTGGCGTAGGCCGCCGGGTTCACCCGGCCTCGCAGGCACTGGGTGCAGCTGACGATCACGACTCCCCGCGCGCTGGCGGCCTTGAGCACCGCGAGCACGTCGGCGTCGTGGTCCGGCCCGTTGCCCGCGCCGTAGGTCTCAAGCACCAGTGCCCGGAGCGGGCCGAGGACGGCCTCCAGCGTGGCGGCAGCAATGCCGGGGAAGAGGCGCAGGGCACCGACACGCACCGTAGGGTCAACCGGCTGTACGCTGAGCGGTGTGTCGGGGGTGGGTGGCGGAAGCAGCAGCCGCTGGTCGATGTCGATGTCGATGCCGATCCGGCCAAGGGGTGGGAAGTTCGGCGAGTCGAAGGCCTCCAGGCCGCTGGCATTCACCTTCACTGCCCGGCAGCCTCGCAGCACCCGGCTACCGAATGAGAGACAGACTTCGCTGATCGGCTGATGGGCGGCGATCAGCAGCGCGGTGATCAGGTTCTCGCGGCCGTCGGAGCGCACCTCGCAGAGGGGGATCTGGGCGCCCGTAAGGACGACGGGCTTGCCCAGGCCGCGCAGCATGAAGCTGAGGGCCGAGGCGGTGTAGGCCATGGTGTCGGTGCCGTGCAGGACTACGAATCCGTCATAGTCGGCGTAGTTGGCGGCAATGTCCTCGGCGATGGTCGTCCAGTCACGTGGGGTCATGTTCGCGGAGTCGCGCAGCTCGGCGTACTCGTGGATGTGGTACGCCGGTACCCGCTCATCGCGCAGCTCGGGGAGCCCCGCCATCTGCTGCTCCAGGTAGCCGGGCGCGGGGGCGTACGAACCATCGGCTTGCCGGGCCATGCCGATCGTGCCGCCGGTGTATGCGATGTAGATGCGCTTGCGCGTGCTCATGGCAGGTGCAGTATACTGTACTCGTAGACGGGGCGCGCCAGGCAGTGGCTGCTGGCTCCGTGCCTATCCGCGTCGGTCACGGCGCGTGTTACGTGGCCCGCGTGTATGTGCTGGCCGGCGGCTCGCGCAGCCATGGCCGCCACATTCCGGCGCACTCCCGTTAGGTGCGCTACGCACCATCGCCCTGCGCTTCGCAGCATATCCCTATGCCTCAGCACTACCTGCTCAGCGGCAGTTGGCCGCTCAAACATCTGTTCGCCCTCGCCCTCTTCGTAACGCTCGTCCTCCTCGGCTTCTGGCAGCTCGACCGGCTTGAGCAGCGCCGGGCCGCCAACGCCGCGCGCCTCGCCGTCCTTGCCCAGAACCCTGCGACCCTCACCGGTGCCGAGCCCGACCTTTCGGCCCTCCTGGGCCGCCGCGTGCGCCTCTCCGGTACCTTCCTCAACAACGAGAGCGTCGTCCTGCGCGGCCAGAAGTCTGATAGCGGTATCGACGGTGTGCACCTGCTGACCCCACTGCGCCTGAGCGGTAGCGGCACGGCGGTACTGGTTGACCGGGGCTGGCTCCCGGCATCCCAGCGCGATCCCTCAGCTCTGGCCGCCTACGCTGTGACCCGCGAGATCACGATCGAGGGTGTGGCGCTCGCCCCTCAGACGCGCCCCGACTCACCCCTTGCGCCCCGCGATCTCCCGCTCCCGGGCGAGGAGCGTATCGACGCCTGGGTGCGTGTCGATGTGGCCGCCATACAGGCCCAGTTGAGCGTTCCCCTGCTGCCTCTCTACGTTGAGCAGCTCCCTGAGGAGGGCGCGCCACCGCTGCCCCGGCCCCGCGATCCACGCCGGCTCGACGAAGGCCCGCACCTCAGCTACGCCCTCCAGTGGTTCGCCTTTGCCGCCATCCTTGCCGTGGGCTACGCCCTGCTGATCCGCTCCGAGCTTCGCAAGCCGCGCCGCTCCGCCGCTTCCCCACCGTGAGGCTGCCGTTGGTGTGCCGACTAGCATTGGCGCCCAGCAGCGGCAGCCGCAGCCAGCCGATCGCGCGAGGGTGGGCCAGCGCGCCCACGCCGCCGGAGGGAGGCTCCTGTGCGCCTGATCGTCACACTCGCCTGCATTGCCCTCCTCACCGCTGTAACCGCTGCGGCGTCCCTTCCCGCTCCAACCGATGCTCGCCAGCGTAGCCCTACGCCGAGCCCCGCCCCCTTCCTCGGCGGCGAGCCTGCCCCCCGCCTGGCAGGTGAGCTCGCCATGCAAACCTATAGCCTCGATCTCTACCGGAGCGAGGGCGGCCTCTCCACCACCGCCATACGCCGGCTCGGTATGCCCGCCGAGCAGGCCCTCATCGATGGCAGCGTCATCGTCGGCGGCTTCCTCACCGGGCGCGTGGCGATCAGCTTTGAGCCTCCCCAGCGCGGCCCCTGCGCCCTGCGTGGCATCACCCTCTCCAACCAGCGGACCATCCGCCTCTTCTACGCCCCTGACACGGATCACCAGCGGGTGCTCGGCATTCTCGCCCACGAGCTCTTCCACCAGCTCCAGCACGACTACTACGGCGAGCGCGATCACCGCAAGGCCGATGTCATCCTGCTCGAAGGTATGGCCGTATGGGGCACCGCCGCTTTCTTCCCAGGCGAGACGGGCGAGCCACTCTACCGCGAGCGCGTGCGCGCGGCCCTGCGGGCGGGTGAGTTGCTGCCGCTCACCACCAGCCTCGAGCGTGACTGTCGCACCACCACGCGCAACACGATCTACCACCAGTGGGCTTCCTTCGTCGAATATCTCATCGTAACCTACGGGCGCCAGAAGCTCGACGCCGCCTATCGCAGCTCTACCGGCCGGCCCGCCGGATCGGCAGACTATCACGGGGTCTATGGGCGGGGATTGCCCGAGTTGGAGCGGGCCTGGCGCGCCTGGCTAGAGCGCCAGGAGGCGGAGCGCGCGGGCCGGGCCGCGCGCTTGAGCGCTACGGCACGTTAGGGGACAGGGGCCGGGGCCATCCGGTACACCCTTGGGGCAAAGGGGCCGCTGGGGGTGTCGTTCCCGCAGAAGCGGGAACCCAGCGCCCCTTGTGCGGGGGAAGGGCGAATCGCGCGGCTTGTCGGAACGGTGGTTCATGGCGTTGGGACACGCTTCTGACCCTTACTCCCCCTGCGCGGGGGCAGGCCGGGGAACACCGCCACTCGCCTGCTCGATCTGTCCGCTCCTGAATGTGCGGAGGTAGGGGGCCTGGGCCAGAGGAGAGGGGAGCTGGGCAAGAGGCGCGGGACCATCCGGCACACCCCCCGCTCCCCTGCCCGTAGCAGCCGTGCACGGAGTCTGTTATACTGGGGGAGGGTATCCTGGCAGCGGCAGCAGCATTGCGCCACCGCCGGTTGGAGTGCGCATCGGCCCTGCCAGCGACAATGGAACGAAAGGTGAGAGGAATGCTCAGCGGCATGAAGCAGCAACCGGTTCCGGCGGGTTCGCCGGCCACCGGCGCAGTCATCGAAGTTACCGACCAGACATTTGAGCAAGAGGTACTCGCTCGCTCCAGGAGCCAGCCAGTGGTGATCGACTTCTGGGCACCCTGGTGTGGCCCCTGCCGGACGCTTGGCCCCACCCTGGAGCGCCTGGCGACCGAAGCGAAGGGCGATTGGGTGCTCGCCAAGGTGAACGTCGACGAGAACCCGCGCCTGGCGCAGGCCTTCCGGATCCAGAGCATCCCGGCCGTAATGGCGGTCTTTCAGGGCAAGATCGTCGAGCAGTTCGTTGGCGCGCTCCCTGAGTCCCAGATCCGCGCCTGGCTGAAGCGCTTTGTGCCTGAGCGCGCGGGCTCGCTGATCGAGGCGGCCCGTGCTTTGGAGGCTAGCGACCCCGAGGGCGCCATTGCGCGCTACCGCCTGATCCTCGGCGAGGAGCCCGAGAACGCCGAGGCCCTCTTTGCCCTCGGGCGCCTGCTGCTCCTGCGCGGTTCCCCGGAAGGCGTCGAGACGCTCCGCCAGGTGCCGGCGGGTCCGCTCTTTGCCCGCGCCCAGGCCGCTATACCCGCAGCCGAGTTCCTGGCGCTGCCTGAGGAGCCCGCCACGGACGATCTGGAGGCGCGCTTTCGCGCCGCCGCCCACGCGGCCCGCTCCGGCGACTACGAGGCCGCCATCGAGGGGCTCCTTGCCATCATCGCCCGCGACCGCTCCTTCCGTGACGATGGCGCCCGCAAGGCTCTTCTGGCGCTCCTCGCCGCCCTCGGCGACGACCATCCGCTCGTAGCGCCCGCCCGCCGCCGCCTCGCAAATCTGTTGTTTTAAATGCTGTAACCGTTGAGCGGGCCGGCGCGCCAGAGCCGCTCATGGTGCGCCGGCCCGTTCGCCCGGTCACCCCCCGAACATCCGGTAGTTCAGGTTCGGGAAGGGCCCATCGAGCTCTTCCAGCTGCTCAAGCAGGAACAGATCGCCGTGATTGAGCTGGTCGCGCCGCGCGAGCTCGGCCAGTTGCCGGAAGCGGTCCAGGTACGTTCGCCACCGGGCCCCCTGCTGGCTGGCCCCAGCACTGAGCAGCGCGGCCCAGTCGCTCGTCTGGGCCAGTAACAGCTCGCGCGCTGCCTGGTTGAGCACACGCTCCTGCTCGGCCTCGGCGCTCGGGAAGGCCGTCGCCAGCCGGACCAGTTCGTCCTCTGCGGCGTGGATCGCCGCCCAGTACTCCTCGGCTTCGCCACCCTGCCAGCCACCGTGGAGCCCCGGCGCCCAGGAGCCCTCCCGCAGGGTCGTCTGCTCTCGCGGTCGATGCGCCCGCAGGTAGGCGCCCGGCGTCGTCAGGCGCAGGGCGCTGTGGGTTGCGCAGTGGGTGAGCACCGCCTGTAGCCAGGTAGTGCCCTCCACCCAGCGCGGCCCGATCTGTCCGGCGTCCAGCAGGATGAGCAGTAGGTCGTCTGCTGGCCGGCGTTCAGCCTCGGCCACCAGCGCTGTCGCGAAGTGATTAGCGTGCTCCTGGGCCCGCCGGAGGGCGTGGTAGGGATCGTACGGTTCGCCGCTCTGGGCCCGCAATCCACGCGGGTCGTCCGGGTCGCGGTAGAGGGGGTCACCGGGGTAGCCCAGGGCCTGCGACCAGACGTGGCGGGCCATGGGTTCGTCGGGAAAGACGACGGCCAGTTGTCGCGGAACCACCCAGAGCGGGCGCGGCGCCTCACCAGCGGGCAGGCTGTTCGGGTCCGCTACCACATAGCGTAAGCCAACCTCCGCCGCGATCTGCTCCAATCCGGGTCGCCAGCCGCAGCCGGGGAGCCAGAGGCCATCGGGGCGGCCGAGGTGCCGCGTGGTGTGCAGGACGCCGTGCTCAATCTGTGCCCGAACCGACTCTTCGCGGCCCAGCAGGGGCAGGTAGGCGTGGCTCGCGGCGCCTGCCAGCGGCTCCACCACCTGGGCCGCGGCAAGTTCGCGGAGTTTCTTTGGGAGGTTGCGGTCGTAGCGCTCGCTGAAGGCGTGCAGTCGCTGGCGGCCCCATTCTAGGGAGAACCGCGCCAGGTAGACGCCGTGGCGATCGCCGGCGGCCTCGGCGGCATCCAGGTCCGCCCGGCGGCGCGCGAGCAGATCCTCCATCCAGATCACAAAGTGCTTCTGCACCACCGGGTCGGTCAACTGCTCAGTGAGCAGCGGCGAGAGCGCCAGCGCCACTTTTGGGCCAAGCCCGCTTGCGTGCAGATCGCCTAGTAGCTCGATCAGCGGGATGAGCCCCTGCGCGGTCAGGATGTGCAATGGCTCTTCGCCGGTGGGCAGGCGGTGCGCCCGGCGCAAGTAGGGCACGTGGGCAATAATCAGGAAAGCAACCTGCATGGCTCATGGCCCCGACGGTGGAGTGATCGGTGTCACCAGGATCGGTGTGTTGTCGAGGATCGGTGGTGCTTCCGTAGGTGACGGTTCCGGCGTCGGGGTGATTGTGGCCGTCTCCGTGGGCGACGGCGTGGGCTCGGGGGTGGCCGTCTCCGTGGGCAACGGCGTGGGCTCGGGAGTTACCGTGACCAGCGGTGCCTCTGTCGGCTGTACGGGCGGCGCGGGCGGCTGCGTCGGCGGTGGCACGAGCGTCGGCGGTGGTGGCTGTGGGGCGCTTGTTGCTTCTGGTGGCGCGGGCGTGGCACTGGGAGGGGGGATGGCCGTCCCTGGCTCCGCCGTTGCTGGCACCATGGTGGCCGCGAGCCCCGCCGTCGGGCTCGCCGGTGGGAGCGAAGGCACCACCAGACTCGGGGTCGGCGGCAGCGGCGCTGCCGTTGGCACCCCCGGGCTGCTCGCCAGGCCGCGGGCCACCAGGAAGATGAACGCGGCTGTCACGAGCACCAGCAGCAGCCCGATCAGCAGCAGTACCCAGCTGTCCGCCTGGCGGGGGCCAACGGTGTACCGGCGCGACGCGGCCGCCTGGGATCGTGCGGCAACCTGAGGGCGCCCCGCGCTACCCGTCGCCGGGCGCTGCGAGGCGGTCGGCTGGCGCGGGCCGGAAGAGACGGCTGCCGGGCCCCGGGCCGGTGCCGTGGGTTGGCCACCGATCTCGTCGTCTGGCACCGGTAGCCCCGGGCGTGGCCGGCGTGGCGCCGGTGGTACGGGCCGTGGGATAGGTGGAGCAGGTGGATGGCCGGCGCCCTCGGCGAGGGCGGCCAGTTGCTCACGGGTGGCCAGGGGGATGCCGTAGCGCTGCGCCACGTCCCGCAGTGCCGCCACTAGCGCCTGCCCACTGGCGTAGCGCCGCTCGGGCCGCTTGGCCAGCGCCTTCGTCAGTACCTCGTCGATCTCCGCAGGCAAATGGGCCAGCACGCTGGTCGGTGGCGGTGGCGGCAACTGGGCGTGAGCCACGATCAGTTGTGGCGTCGGGCCGGAGAATGGCACACGCCCGGTGATCACCTCGTAGGCCACCACCCCGAGCGCATAAAGATCGCTCCGGCCATCTACTCGCCGCGCCTCGGCTTGCTCCGGCGAAATGTACTCCGGCGTGCCCATGAAGATGCCGGTGCGCGTCAGGCGCTCGCCGTCCGAATCAGGCGTCTGGGCGATACCGAAGTCCGTCAGTAGCACCCGGCCGTCACGGTCGATCAAGATATTGTGGGGCTTGATATCCCGGTGGACGGCCCCCTGGGCGTGGGCGTAGTCCAGGGCCGCCGCCACCGGCTCCAGCAGGCTCACCGCGTAGCCCAGCCCCAGGGTGGCCTGCTCCTCCAGCACCGCGTGCAGGCTCCGGCCGTGCACGTACTCCATCGCAATGTAGTACAGCCCGTCCTGCTCACCCACGTCGTAGATGCGCACAATCGCGGGGTGCTCCAGGTTTGCCGCCGTGGTCGCCTCCCGCTCGAAGCGCCGGACGAACTCCGGATCCAGGCTCAGCTGCGCCGCCAGCACCTTGATCGCCACCTGCCGCTGTAGCACAGGATCCACGGCGCGGTACACCCGCGCCATGCCGCCCCGGCCAAGCTCGGCCTGGAGCTCGTAACGCCCCAGCCGGCGTCCGATCAGGCTTGTCACGCGGCGCACTCCTTAAACCCGGCGGGCCTCGCGGTGGCCATTCGGCGCGGGCGAGCGGAACAATCCGCGCACCGCAGGCGTCACAGCTGACAGAAGGGTGATGCAGATGGGCGCCGGTGGGGGCCGGGCCCATAGGGCCATGGTGGTATTTTTACCGCCCTGATGGTATAATCAGGCGTACTAGCGCGATTGTACCACATCGCCCACGGGGATTCAAAGCTGCCCGGAGGACTGCCGGCATGCATGCTGCGCCCGCTCCCAAACTGATGGTCAAGCGCCAGGACGGCCAGTTTCGCGAGCTCGAGTGGGACGCTGAGCTAATCACGATCGGCCGCGATGGCGCGAACGATATCGTTATCGATCACCCCCTTGCCTCCCGGCGTCACGCCCGCCTGGAGCGGACCGAGGACGGCTTTATTGTCCGCGACCTCGAGAGCACCAATGGCACCTTCGTCAATCAGGAGCGTATCGAAGGTGTCTGCGCCCTCCATAACCAGGATCAGATCATTATCGCTGATACGGTGATCATTTTTCAGGACCCGGAGGCGACGGTCAAGGGTGTGCTGCCCCCCGAGCTCCTCCGTGCCGTTCGCGAGGAGCTCCGTGTCGATAGCCGCACCAAAGAGGTCTATATTAAAGGCCAGGTTCTCGAGCCCTCGCTTACGGTCAAGGAGTTCCAGTTGCTCGAGCTGCTCTACAGCCGCCGGGGGCAGGTGATCAGCAAGGACGAGATCGCGCGCCAGGTGTGGGATTACGAGGTCTTCGACTATAATGCGATCGATGCCCTCGTCTATCGTCTCCGTCAGCGGATCGAGCCCGATCCAACCCACCCGCGCTACCTCGTCACCCAGCGTGGCTTCGGCTATAAACTTGTGACCAACCCTGAGTAGGGCACCGGGGACGGGCCACTGATCACGGGGCCGAGCACACGCATCGCCCGCGCGCGGCAGTTCGAGCGATCGCAGCGATGCCGCCACCAGCCCGCCATCCCTGTCTCCTGTCTAGTCTCCCCTGTACCCAGTACCCTATGACATCCCTTACCCTCACCGCCCCCGGACGCCTCCGTGGCGTCATCCATGTCCCCGGGGATAAGTCTATCTCCCACCGGGCGGTGATCTTCAACGCCATCGCCACGGGCGAGGCCCGGGTTACCAATTTCCTGAGCGGCGCCGATTGCCTCTCCACGATCGCCTGCGTCCGCGCGCTCGGCGTTCCGGTGGAGCGAACGGGCGACGCGGTGATCGTCCGTGGGGTGGGTCTTCGTGGCCTCGCCGAGCCCGCCGATGTGCTCGACTGCGGGAACTCCGGAACGACGCTGCGCCTCCTGTCCGGCCTCCTCGCCGGCCAGCCGCTCTTTGCTGTCCTCACTGGCGATGCTTCGCTCCGCTCGCGCCCCCAGCGTCGCATCGTCGCGCCTCTGCGCGCGCTTGGCGCCCAGCTCGATGGCCGCGATACCGGTGACCGCGCCCCTCTCGCTGTGCGCGGTGCAACCCTCCGTGGCGGTCATTACGAGCTCCCCGTCGCCTCCGCCCAGGTCAAGTCGGCCCTGCTCCTCGCCGCGCTCGCGGGCGAGGGCCCCCTCACCCTCACCGGGAAGATCGCCTCCCGCGACCATACTGAGCGGATGCTTCAGGCCATGGGCGCTGACCTTACGGTTGGCCCCGCTACGCTCACCCTGCGCCCCACCAGCACGCTCGCCTCGCTTACCCTCCGCGTGCCCGGCGATCCCTCCTCCGCCGCTTTCTGGTGGGTGGCCGCCGCCATTCACCCCGATGCCGAGCTCGTTACCCCCGGCGTCTGCCTCAACCCTACACGCACCGGCGCTCTCGATGTGTTGCGCGCGATGGGCGCGAAGATTGACATAACAAATGAGCGTCTCGAGGGCAGTGAGCCCGTCGGCGATGTGACCGTGCGCTCCTCGCGGCTGCGCGGCACGACCATCAGCGGCGAGCTCATCCCCCGCCTGATCGACGAGATCCCGGTGCTTGCCCTGGCCGCCGCCTGCGCCGAGGGTGAGACGCTCGTGCGCGATGCCCAGGAGCTCAAGGCGAAAGAGACTGACCGCATCGCTACGGTAGCCGCCGGCCTTGCGCGCCTCGGTGTGATGGTCGAGCCAACCGCCGATGGGATGGGTATCATCGGCGCGCCAGCACTCACCGGCGCGGCTCTCGAGAGCCACGGCGATCACCGCCTCGCCATGGCCTGGGCTGTCGCCGCGCTCGTCGCGCGTGGCGAAACACGCATCAGCGACCCTGACTCCGCCGCCGTCAGCTACCCCGGCTTCTGGGAGACCGTCGCCGCCGTGCGTGCAGGCTCCTGACTGCTCAGCGCTCCGCCTGGCCAACGGTACTTTGTGCTCGTATGAATGAAACGTACACGTTCACGGTCGAGATCTACACGGAAGCGCTGACGATCACCGGCAGCTATGATCTGCCGCTCTACCGGCGGGTGAGCGACGCGATCAACAGCCGACTCCACCGCTTCATCACCCTGCGCGATGCCGCCGTTGCCCCGCTCTGGCGCCCCCAGCAGAGCCAGCGCGTGCCCCAGTTGCTCGTAGACTGGAGCAATGCGTTGCTCGTCGCCACCATCGCCGAGCCCGCCCCGCCTCCTGGCCTTCAGGCACCGGCCTCCCCCCGCGATGCCCAGCCCATGATGTTCTTCACCCCCGTCTTTGCCCTCCGCGCTGATTTCTACAAGCGCACCGACATGGAACTGGTGAGCATGCTGAGCGAGATGACCGACGATTTCATCGCCCTCAGCGCGGTCTCGATCTATCCGCTCCAGGGCGGCGCGCCTCTCGCGCGCACCTTCGTCTGCCTGAACCGCCACCGTGTGCAGGCGCTCTATGCCGTCGGGGCCCATCTCGCTCACGCGCCCATCCCTGCCTCGCCCATCGAGAGCAGTTCGGTGCTGCCTGCCGCCACCCCACCACCGATCGCGCCGCCACCGCCCATCCCCGACATCGAGACCGCCACCGCCGAAACGCCCGCCACCGATGATCCGGTGTGACGGCATCGTCAGCGCGGCTTCATCCCAACGTCACCCCTGGCTGCTACCATCGCCTCGACCCGCACGGCGCGCGGGCGTCGTGCGTTGCATAAGGAGTCAGCCGTGAAGATCCTCGTCACCGGCGGCGCCGGCTATATCGGCTCCGTCACCACCGCCGAGTTGATCGCCGCCGGCCACCAGGCTGTCGTCGTCGACAATCTCTACCAGGGTCACGTTGCCGCTGTTCCCCCGGAGGCGACCTTTATCCAGGCCGACCTCGCCGACCGCGAGGCCCTCGCTCGCCTCTTCACCGAGCACGCCGATATCGACGGCGTCATGCACTTCGCCTCCTACACCCTGGTTGGCGAGAGCATGCAGAAGCCCTTGCTCTATCTCCGTGATAATCTTGTCAACGCTGCGAACCTCCTCGAGGCCGCTACGGCCGCTGGGGTGCGCCGCTTCATCCTCTCCTCCACCGCCAACCTCTTCGATGAGCCCGAGACGATGCCGATTGAGCCCGACAACAAGATTGTCCCCGGGTCGCCCTACGGCGAGTCCAAGTTCTTCATCGAGCGCCTGCTCCACTGGTTTGAGCAGATCTATGGCCTGAAGTACGCCTGCCTGCGCTATTTCAACGCCTGCGGCGATACCCCCGGCCGTGGCGAGGATCACGACCCTGAGACGCACATCATTCCCCTCATCCTCCAGGTGGCCCTCGGCCAGCGCCCCCACTTCACGGTCTTCGGCGACGATTACCCCACGCCCGATGGCACCTGCATCCGCGACTATGTCCACGTCGTGGATCTTGCCTCCGCCCACATCCTCGCTATGGAGGCTCTCGACCGCCTCGGCTCGCGAAAGTACAACCTCGGCAATGGGAACGGCTTCAGCGTGATGGAGGTGCTCGAGATGTGCCGCAAGGTGACGGGCCACCCCATCCCCCACGTCGTCGGCCCGCGCCGCCCTGGCGACCCGGCCACCCTGATCGCTTCCTCCACCAGCATCCGCCGCGAGCTCGGCTGGCAACCCCGCTACGCTGACCTGGAGGCGATCATCCGCTCGGCATGGGAGTGGCACCAGAGCCATCCCCACGGCTACGGCCGCTGAATCGCCCCACTCGGCTCGCCAGGCACCTGGAGGCACGCGCGGTGCTGCGTCCCTCCGGGTGTTTCTCTGTTGCCGAATCGCCCACCTGTTCGAATGGTATAATTGAAGCCCGCCGCGCGACGAGCCCGCCGTGCCGGCAGGTGTCTCTCAGAGTGCAAGGGGCATCACGCATCGTGCAGAGGCTATGAACCTCCCCGCCCAGATCGGCAACTATAAGCTCGAGTGCGAGATCGGCCGGGGCGCATCCTCCGAAGTGTGGCTCGCTCGCCACGCTCACCTCCCGGACCACGCCGTCGCCGTGAAGGTCCTGATGACCCAGGAGCGCGAGGCGATCCGGCGTTTCCAGCGCGAAGCTGCGATCGCTGCCCGCCTGCGCCACCCCCACATTAGCCGGCTCCTCGACTACGGCTACTCCCAGCCCTTCTTCTATACCATCCTTGAGTACGTCCCCGGTGGCTCGCTCCGCCAGTTGCTCGAGCGCCGCCAGCGTCTCCCGCTCGCCGAGGCCCTGCCAATCTTCCGCCAGATCGCCGCCGCCCTCGACTACGCCCACGGTCTCGGGGTCATCCACCGTGATGTCTCCCCCGGCAATATCCTCGTTGAGCAGCCCGGCGGTCGCGCACTCCTCACCGACTTCGGTATCGCTCGCGATAACGGAACCCCGATCACCGTCACCCGGGCGATCATGGGTACGCCGGGCTATCTCTCCCCGGAGCACGCCCAGTCCGCTACCAGCGTCACTCACCTCTCTGATCTCTTTAGCCTGGGCGTGGTGCTCTACCAGATGCTCGCTGGCCAGTTGCCCTGGGACGAGATCCCCGGCCTCCCCGACAACCCCGGCTTTAGTGCGCCCATCCCCCTGCGCGACCGGGGTGTGGAGGGGCTGCCTGCCGATGTCGACCGGGTGCTCCAGACGATGCTCGCCATTGATCCGACCCGCCGTTTCCCTTCCGCCCGCGCCGCCGTTGATGAGCTCGATCGGATCGTCCAGCGCCATGAGGTGCCGACCCGAATCGTCCTTCCGGGCGCCACCAGCGCCGAAAAGGTGCAGTTTCAGGCCGGCGGGGTGGCCAGCAACGCCGTTGAGACAATCCTCGGCCCCGATCTATTGCGCGCGTCGATCGAACGCGCCCATCGCCGCGCCGATGAGTTGCGCAACCCCGCGACCGTAGCGGCCATCCTTGATGCCTGGGCCGCCCAGGATCGCTATCGGCTCCGCCGGCCCCTCCTCGGTCGCCTCGCCCGCCTGCACAAGGTCGCGAGCCGTAATCTCTACTTCTATCGGCTCCGCCTGCTCTACGAGCGCCGCACCCAGCCAGTGAGTGAGGAGGAGCCCGATAGCAAACAACAGGTCTTCCCGGTTGAGCCCGAGACGGAGCGCTGGGCCGTTGCCCTGCCGCCCCCCAGGTCTTTCGACGACGATCGCGGCGCCCGGGTCCCGCTCCCCGGCTCTACCCGCGTGATTGTCTGCACTGCCTGCTCCGGACGTGGCTCGACCCTCTGCCGGCGCTGTGGTGGCAAGCAGCGCGTGCTTGTGACGCGCGAAGTGCCCGCCGCCAGGACTGCTGCTGCGAGCGCTGGAAGTGCGGCCCGGCCCACCACCGGCAGCGACGCCACTGCCCCCGTGGCTCCCCCCCGTACCGAGCAGGTCCTCGTCCCCTGCCCAGAGTGCGGCGGCCGCGGTGGCGTTACCTGCGAGCGCTGCACCGGCGTCGGGCGACTCGTGCAGCGCCAGTTCTTCCAGTGGAGCCGCCAGAGCCGGTTGCTCCAGGGCTCCGACACCCTGCCCGGCCTCGACCAGCGCTGGCTTGCCCAGGCCTGTAAGTCCGAGGTCATCTACACCCAGCGCCAGCCCGGCGGCATTCGCCCCGAGTGGGCGCTGATCCCCACCCTCGCGAATCTCGCTGCCGAGGCCCAGGCCGCTACCAACGACGAGACGCGGATCGCGCTCAGTGAGCTCACCGTGAGCTTCATTCCCGTCACCGATATCGTCTTCGATCTTGGAAAGCCCGGTGAGCATGGCCTCTACAAGCTTACAATCTACGGCTTCGAGAATGCCATCCCCGATGATTGGCGCTTCTTTAACTGGGAGCGCGTCGTCTTTATCTGCGTAATCCTCTTCCTTCTCGCCCTCCTGAGCGTTCTCCTCGCCTTCCTGCTCCTCGGCTAATCCCCTGCCCCGGTCCCCCGTCCCCTAAAATTCCATTACATACTGTAAGCCCCATCGGCCCGATCGCTAGCGCAAGATCCGCCCGCTCAAAGGTCCTGCTCCCGCACTAGAATGCGCTTGCCCGTTTACGGCTCCCGTCCCCGCATCGCGCGGTTTGAGTACCGCCTTGTCAAGGGACGAGATTCCTATTGAGGCCCGAAAACCATCACTGTATTGTTAGCTGTAGAGCACCGGATTCTGGTGCCGTCTTCGTTATTGCCTTCTCACACACTGTTCCCTGCTGAAACACTACGCCCTTTGGCCGGGTGTCGCTCTTCTGGCAGAAGGAGCCCCCCATGTCGCCGAGCAGGTGCCGCGCGCCTCGCAGGCCGTCGCTCTCCGCGTCCCAGCCCGTCCGCTCGCTGATCGCCCGCGTGCTCACCCTCCTGATCGCTACAGTGATCGCCCTCGGCGTAGCGCCTTTTGGCCCCCTCCCTCTCGCCTATGCCGCCGGTACCCTGACGGTCAAGGTCTATGTCGATGCCGCTCGTGATGGTGTCGATACGGGCGGCGCCGAGCCTGGCCTCGGGGGCGTGTCCGTGGCCGTCTATAGCGTTGATAATCTCCTCGTTGGCCTCAACAATACCAACGCGGGAGGTGTAGTCACCTTCCCCGACCTTCCCGATGGTGAGTATCGGGTTGAGGTAGGGCCCCTCTCCGGCTATGTCGTCTCCGTGCCAGGGGCCGCCAACACGAACCCCGGGCTCGTCTCCCGTGTGGCGATTGCCGGCGCTGCCACAACCGTGAGCGTCGGCGTGCGCCAACTCTCTGGCGGTATCGATACGGGCGCCCCCGCCGGTACCCGCAGTATCACCCCCCGCGTCTGGGACGATCGTGACGGCGATGGCATCCAGGACGCCGACGAGCCCGGCGTCACCGGTCTCACGCTTGAGCTTCTCGATAGCGCTAGTACGGTCGTCGCGATTGCCACGGCTGGCGCCGATGGCCGCTACCGCTTCGACTCTGCCCCCACCGGCGCCGGGTATACCGTGCGTATCAGCGCTGGTCTGCCCGCTGGCTATACCCTCACGCGCCAGGACGTGGCTGGCTCCGCCGGCGACGGGCGCGACTCTGATGGGATCGTCGCTACCTTTCCGCCCGCTATCGCCAGTGTTCCCAGCGGCGGTCGCGGGGTCAATACCGATAGCGTTGATCTCGGCTTGACTCGCGGCGCGATCACCGGACTCGTCTGGCGTGACACCAACAACGATGGCACCTACGACGCCGGGATCGAGCCGCCCATCAATGGCGTTCCCGTCGAGCTCATCCAGGGTGGCTCGGTGCTGAGCGCCACCGTCACCCGCAGCGAGCAAGGCGCCGGCGCCTCTGATGGGATCTTCCGCTTCACTGGCCTCGATTTTGGCACCTATCGGGTGCGCGTGCCCGGGAGTGCCTTCGCTACCGGCGCCATCCTCTTCGGCGCCGCCAACTCCCCCACCACCGGCTCCTCCGACGACCAGGCTACTCCCGACGGCATCGCCACTGGTCCCGTCGAGACTGGCGACATCACGCTCAGTGCTGGTGATGTCGCCGCGGGCTCCCATACCGCCACCTCCCTGCTCGGCTTCTACAAGGGTACTGCTGGCGATTTTGTCTGGTACGATCTCGACCGGGACGGCTTCCAGGATGTCGCTGAAGATGCCCTCGGCATCAACGGAATCCTGATCTTCGTCGATGATGGCCGCGATGGTGGAACGCCCAACAATGGTATCCGCGATGGCGGTGAGATCGCGACCACAACGATCAATAGTCCCTTCACTGGCCAGCAGGGCTACTACCTCTTTGACGACCTGCCCCTCAGTGCGACTCCGTACCGCTTCGTGCTCGACCCGAGCAACTTCGCGCCCGGTGGGCCGCTGGAGGGCTTCGGCTCCTCCAACGCCACCGCCGCTACCACCGCCGGCGGCGCACCCTATTATTATCGTGAGGCCACCCTCGATGCCGCTGGCCCGCTCAATCTGGGTGTCGATTTTGGCCTCACGCGCTCCGACGTCGGCAACTACGTCTTCCTCGATGCCGATGGCAACGGGATCTTCAATGAGCCCGCCACCTCGGTGATCAGCAACGCTACTGTGCGCCTGATCCGCAACAGTACCGGGACTGCCGTTTTTACTACTACCACTGATGCTACCGGCGTCTATACGATCCCTAATGTCCCCGCCATTCCCTACTATGTAACGGTGGATGTCTCAACGGCCGCCGCGCCGTTCAACTCCGCCGTCGCTAGCCTCCAGCCCAGCGGCGCTGCCGTTGACCCCGACGAGACTGGTGGTTTCCCCAACTATAGCGACGTCATCACGCGGGTCAACACGACCACCTGGCGCACACCGGTCTTCACACCTACTGTTGGCGCCGTCAACAATGGTGTCGACGCCGGATTCTACTTGCTCACCGAGGTGAGCGGCCGGGCTTTCTTTGATACCGACGTCGACGACCAGGACGAGGTGAGCCCCGAGCCCGGCATGCGCGGGGTGACTGTGCAACTCCGCCGGAGTACCGATCTCAGCCTTGTTGCTACCACGACTACGACCACCACAAATAGCACCGGCGTCTACACCTTCACTGCCGTTGCGCCCGGCAGCTATGTGATCGATTTCGTCAACCCCGTCACCACCACCTTCGACTTCGTCACGCCCGATGTGCCCGCTGCTGGCGATCCACTCGCCAGTGATGTGGATAGCACCGGCCGTACCGCTACCCTCGTCGTTACCTCCGGGTCGCCGATCTCTGAGGTCGACGCCGGATTTGCCGGCACGGGAAGCCTCAGTGGTCGCGTCTTCCTCGACAACGATGGCTCTAACACCCAGAACCCCGGCGACAGTAATCTGGTCGGCGCTACCGCTGCCCTGACCGTGACCGCCAATCTTCCAAACCTTGTCGCGACGTACAACCCGCCCAACGTTCTACCCGTGCCTACGGCCGATAGCGACCCGAACTATCGCTTCCCCGGTCTGCCCGGTGGTACTGGCGTAATCTTCAGCCTGAACGTCGCGCCACCTGCGGCCACGCCCCCCTACCTCGCCTCAACCGCCAATCAGGGCGGCGATGATAGCGTCGATAGCGATGGTCCTTCAATCGTGCTCAACAATCCCGATCCGGGCCTGAGCCTCGATCTTGACCAGGGCTACTACCAGAATGCCACGGTGACGGCGCGGGTGTTCGAGGAGAGCTCGACGCCGCTGGCAATCGACAATGCCTTTGCGGCGGGCGATGCGGGCGTGGGTGGGGTGCGGGTGGTGCTGGAGACGCTGGCGGGCAGCCCGGTGCTGACCGGGACCACGGTGGCGAGCACCGGCCTGGTGACCTTCACCGTGCGTCCGGGCGCCTACCGGCTGAACGTGGACGAGGGGGCCGCCGCCCTGGCGGGGCTGCTGCCCTCCGAGCCGAACTTCAGCGACCCGGTGACGGTGACGGGCAGCCCGCTGAGCAGCGGGGCGAGTTCGCTGACGGATAGCGCGGGGGCGAACAGCTTCGGCTACTACCGGCCGGCGAGCCTGAGCGGGCGGGCCTACTTCGACCGCGACGGCGACGGGCTGGCGGCGGGCGAGCCGGGGCTGGAGGGGGTGACGGTCGAGGTGCTGCAGGGTGGCAGCCCGGTGCTAACGACGACGACGAGCGCGACGGGGGCGTACAGCTTCAGCGGGGTGCTGCCGGGCGACTACAGCGTGCGCTTCAGCAACCCGGATGCGACCAACTTTGCCTTCCTCACCACTGGCGACAGCGACGTGACCACCGGCGGGCCGGTGGCCAGTAGCAGCACCGGGACGATCAGCGCGCCCTACGGCGGGACGGTCAGCGACGTGCAGGCGGGCTTTGTGGGCCAGGCAACGGTGAGCGGCACGACCTTCGTGGACCAGAACGGCGATGGGCAGCAAGGGGGCGACCCGGCGCTGGACGGGGTGCAGGTGACGCTGACGCAGAATGTGGCCATCCCGGGCCGGCTGACGACGACGATCACCCGGGCGGTGACGACGGCGGGCGGGACGGGCTACAGCTTCGGGGGGCTGCCAGGTGGGACGGCAGGCCAGGCGAGCTTCAACCTGAGCTTCACGCCGCCCACCGCCACCCCACCCTGGCAACTCACCCTGGCCGACCAGGGCAGCGACGCCAGCGATAGCGACGGCGAACTGCTCGCCCAGCCCCTCGCCCCCGGCGCCACCGCCGACCGCGACCAGGGCTACTACCAGAATGCCACGATCACTGCCCGTGTCTTCAGCGACGGCAGCTTGCCTCCGAATAACCGCTGGAACAGCGGCGAAACCGGTATCGGCGGCGTGCGGGTGGTGCTGGAGACGCTGGCGGGTAGCCCGGTGCTGACCGGGACGACGGTGGCGAGCACCGGCCTGGTGACCTTCACCGTACGCCCGGGCGACTACCGCCTCAACATCGACGAGAGCTCCGCCGCTCTCGCCGGGCTTGCGCCTGCGCCGGGCAACAGCGAGCCCACAGCCGTGGCCGGCACGCCCCTCACAAGTGGTGAGGCGTCGCTCACCGAGGTCGCGCCAGAAGGTACCACCAACGTCTTTGGCTACTTCCGTGCTGGCAACGTCACAGGCCGGATCTTCTTCGATGGCCGGAGTGGCCCGGCTGACGACGCTGCTACCGGCGAGCCGGGCCTCTCTGGCGTCACCGTGCGGCTACTCGATAGTACTCTCGCGGTTACCGCCACTACCACCACCGACGCGACGGGCGTGTACACCTTCACCAACGTGACACCCCTCACCTACACCGTCGAGTTCGACAACCCCGACCCGGCCAATTTCGTGTACCGCACCGGTGCAGCCGGCGATAACAGCGTCGCCAGTCTCAGCGCCGACGACGGCAGGACCGCTGCCTTCCAGGTGACTTCCGGTATCACCGTGACGCGCAGTGCCGCAGTGGAAGGCCTGGGCGCGATCACCGGGCGCACCTTCATCGACAAAAACGGCAATGGCCAGCAGGACGACAGCGCACCGGCGGACCTCGACGGGACCCAGGTGAACCTGACTCTCGCTGTTGATCTGACCAACCTTGCGACAACCATCACCAGGGCAGCGACGACAACAGGCGGCCTCTACAGCTTCGCCGGCCTCCCCGGCGACCCGGACCCGCTCGACGCCACCGAGGTGGCCAGCTACACTCTCACGTTCACCCCACCCACGGCAACGCCACCCTGGCAGCTCACCCTGGCCGACCAGGGCAGCGATGCTGTCGATAGCGATGGCGAGATTGCCGGGCAGACCCTTGCCCGTGGCGCCACCGACGATCGCGACCAGGGCTACTACCAGCCCGTCACGATTGTGGCCCGCGTCTTCGACGAGCAAGTGACGGTCAACAACACCCCGCAGACGGGTGAACCGGGCATCCCGGGTGTCACGGTGAGCCTGAGCACTTCTCCGGTGATCAGTGCCACGACTGGTGCCACGGGCCTGGTGACCTTTACTGTCGCCCCCGGCACCTATCAACTCACCCTGATCGATCCGAGCGGCTACACCCGCTCGCCGGGCAACAGCCCACCCGTCACGGTCGGGCCACTACTCAGCGGCGAGAGTGCCCCGGCGGTGCCCTTCGGCTACTACCAGCCTGCCACCCTCACCGGGAGCGTCTGGTTCGACACGAACGGCAACGGGACCATCGAGGCTGGTGAGCCGCCAATGGAGGGTATCGCCGTCCAACTCGTGGGCGACGTGAACGGCGTCATCTCCTCGACCCTCACCACCGCGCTCGGTGCCTACAGCTTTGGGAGCCTCGACCCAACCGGGCTGCCTGGCGGCGATGCTTCCTACCAGCTCTGCTTCGACCTGCCGGGCAGCTTCGCCTTCACCGTGAAGGGTGCCAACCCGGCCACCGACAATAACAGCGATGTGAACCATAGCGGCCCCGACGCCGGCTGCACCGACCCGATCACCCTTGGGTCGAGCCAGACCGTTGAAGTCTACGACGCGGGCTACGTTGGTACCCTCACCATCGGTGACCTCGTCTGGAGCGACTTGAACGCCGACGGGCTCCAGGATCCCGGCGAGCCGGGGCTCGGGGGAGTCACTGTGACGGTGGCGATCAGCACCACCGGCATCAACGCCAGCAACCCGACCCTCGTCTTTACCACGACGACGACGGCCAGCACCGACCTGGCGCCCAACTACCAGCTTAGCGGCCTGCCGCCGGCAAGCGGGTGGGTGCTCCAGAGCGTCGTGGCGCCTCTGGGCTATGTGCCGGCGCCTGTCGACCAGGGTGGCGACGACACCATTGATAGCGACCCGCCTGGCGCCTACCCGGTCGCGCTGCCTCCCTCGACCGCCGATCTCGATGTTGGCTTCGTCCAGACTACCGCCGTGGGCGATCTCGTCTGGCTTGATCTGAACGGGAACGGCACCTATGAGGCTGGCGTCGATCGGGGCCTGCCCGGGGTGACGGTGGAGCTCCTGAGCGGCGACACGGTGATCGACACCACCACCACCTCGGGGCCGATCGGCCCATCAGGGCTCTACAGCTTCGATGATCTGGCTCCCGGCGACTACCGTGTGCGCTTTACGGCGCCGGGTGGGTATACCTTCGTCAACGATGGCGCTGGCTCGCCCACGGTGGACAATGACAATGACGCCCGGCTCGATGGCACAACCGCCGTCTTCACTTTGAGCGGGGGGCAGGCCCTGAACAGCATTGACGCCGGATTGCGCGGCACCGCCAGCATAAGTGGCCTCGTCTGGGTGGATACGAACAGCAACAGCCTGCGCGATCCCGCTGACACCGGACGTCTCGGTGGCGTCCAGGTGACGCTCACCCTCACACCAACGCTCGCGGGCGCGCCGACGGCTGTGTTCAGCACCACCACCGCAGCCGATGGGAGTTACCGCTTTGATGGGCTCGGGGCGGGCTCGGCGGCGGTGCGTTTCACCACGCCGACCGGTTATCAGCCGGTGACTCCGAACGCTGGCAATGACACGCTCGATAGCGATGGCCCGCTTGCTACGCTCACGCTCCTGCCGGGCGCCACGATCACCACGCTCGACCAGGGCTACCGCGAGCGGGGGCAGGTGCTCTACCTGCCGCTGCTCAATGCCGGGCCGCAGCGCCCCGACCTGGTGGTGAGCTTCCAGGTCAGCCCGGCCTCGCCCACGGCCGGACGACCGGCGAGCATCGAGGTGACGGTTACCAACCAGGGCGCCGGACCTGCGAGCGGCTTCTGGGTGGACTTCTACATCAATCCGGCGCGGCCGCCCCAGGTGAACGACCCCTGGAACGAGCTCTGCGCGCTCGATCCGTGCTTCGGCCTGGCCTGGTTCTTCGATGGTACGTTGGAGCCCGGCCAGAGCGTAGTGCTCAACAGCAATGCCCGCAGCACCACCAATCCCAATGGTTTCCGTCCCGAGGCGAGTATCTGGAGCGGCTACTTTGCCAACGGCACCAGTCAACTCTACGCCATTGTCGATAGCTGGAACCGCGACGCCGGAGGCGGTGTGCGCGATCCGAACGGCGCGCTCCGCGAGAGCGACGAGACCAACAACCGGGCCGAGCAGGCGATCATCGTGCAGCCTGGCCCTCTGCCAGCCGCTACTCCGGCCACGCCTGGCAGCCTGACGCCCAACCGCCGGCTCCCCTGAGCAGCCCGGTGTAGCCAGCGCCCGTGGCGCCCATGCTGGTGGGCGCCACGCTGGCCCATCGCCTTATCCAAGGAGCGCCCCATGCGACGCCAGATGACCAGCTTCGCCCTGATAGTCTGCGGGAGCCTTGCCATGGCCCTTGGCCTGACGGTGGCGCCAGCGCCCGCCGCAGCGATGCCTGCGCTTCAGCCCTCGCCCAGGCCCACCCTGGTGCCCACTCCCGACTTTCGCCCCGATGAGGGTGACGCCGGCGATGGGGGCGACAACGAGGACGGCTCCGCCGTGGCTTATGGCCGGGTGACGGGCACCGTGATCGATGCGCGAACGAGCGCGCCCGCCCCGAATATCCTCGTTGTGGTGGGCGAGACGTTGCTCGCAACCGACGCCAACGGCAACTACGACCACTGGGCGCCTGTTGGCATCTATCCGTTGCGCCTGCAGCTTCGCCCGGGCGAGGGCGATCCCGCTCAGGGGGTGCTTGAGGTGGCGATCACCGCGCAGGGCACCACGGTGCAGCATCTCTACTTCACGAGCCAGGCGCCGACCGCCGTGCCAACCGAACCACCGCCACCCACCCCGACCGTTGCCCCCACTGTGGTCGCCGCGATGCCTCCCGCTCTGCCCGATACCTCGGTGGAGGAGGTTGAGGTCGGATCGCCGAGCGACCTGGTGCCGACCACACTACCACGCACCGCGCTCACCGCGATGCGCGTCCCTGGCCCCCTGGTGCTGGTGGGGGCCGTGCTCCTCGCGCTCGGAGTGCTGCTTCAGGTGCGCCCCAGGCGGCGAACGATGCGCCAGGCCGAAGCCGACCGGCGCATGCTCCGGCGGCTCCTGGCGCAAGATCCTGGTCGCGACGACGGCGAGCGCTGACCGACGTGTATGACACGCGGGCCGCAGTCTCCCCGGCTCGCGTGCAACCAGGGTCAGGAACGTACCCGGTCGGCTGGGCCATCGCCGCGCGGCTCAGCCATCGTCGTCGGCGATGATGGTGGCGGTTGATTGGTCGATCTCGGCAAGGGAGCGACCGCGCGCGGCCTCCAGCCGATCGAGGCGCTTCTGGAACTGGCCGAGGGCGTAGCTGGTGAAGGTTTCGAGCTCCAGGCCAAAGGGCATCTGGTCGTAAGCCGAGAAGGCCTCGTCGATTACGCCCAGGGCGTGCATCACCAGTTCGTTCATGCGCGTCACGATCTGCTCCCAGATCGCATCGTCGGCGGCAATCAGCCGCGAGAGCAGGTAGATACCATAGGCGATATGCCGCGATTCGTCCTGCTTGAGCAGGCGTATCCCGGCGCGTGTCCCTGGCAGCAGATCATGCGCTTCGAGCATGGTCACATAGGCGTGGTAGCCGGTCTCCGCGAGCACGCCCTCAACGATCATATTGTAGGTGAGGGCGGCTTCGGCCTGGGCTCGCGGCGACGGGTCGGTCGCCAGGCGGCCCATCGCGGCGGGCAGGGCCTCGTAGATCAGCGCGCGATAGCTCGGGGTGTGGAAACGGCTGAGATCGTGCTCGCCGCCGGCTACCTCGTCCAGAAAGCGGGCGAAGAAGTCGGTGTGCTTGGCCTCCTCGTAGAGGAAGCTGGTGAGGAAGAGCTCCTCCTCCAGGCGTCCCTCGCGGGCGATGGCCTGCACGAGTGGGAGCAGATCGAGGGTAACCGCCTCCTCGCCGGCCTGGAAGAGCGCGGTCAGCCGCAGGAGCAGATCGCGCTCGGGGTCGCTCAGCCGCAGCCAGTGCTCGCGGTCGTGGGTCAGATCCAGGGTACTCGGATTCCAACCGCCCAGGCGCTTGGCCTTCTCAAAGAGGCGCATCGGCGGGCTCTCGCGGCGCAAGCCGCGAGTGGTTGTCGCAAACGTTGTGTGTGCCATCATCACCACCGCACGGTGACAGGTGTTCCCATGGGCGCCCAGGCAAAGAGCCAGGCAGCCGAGTCGAGCGGAAGGTTCACGCAGCCATGGCTGCGACGAACGCCACTGCCGAACTGGTTGTGCCAGTAGGTGCCGTGGAGGGCGACCCCGCCAACGATGTACATCGCGTGGGGCACATTGGGGACGTTCCAGCACTCGCCGCCGGCGCAGCCCCGCATCGTCTGCGAGCGCACCTTGTGGTAGATCGCAAAGCGACCGACCGGCGTGTTGAAGCCGTCGCGACCGGTAGAGACCGGCGCATCAAAGACGATCGTCTCGCCCTCGAGGGCGTAGAGCCACTGGGCGCTCAGATCCACGATGATCGACTTGCCGCCGGTGGCCGGAGCGGGTGCCGGTGCAGCCGGGGCGGGGGCTGGCGCCTGGCTGCGTGGGGGCGAGGCGGGAGCGGCGGCGGGTTCTTGCCTGCGC
>SFCB01000015.1 GCA_004367505.1 Chloroflexi bacterium OHK40
AGCTGGCTCTACCTCGCCTCGATCCGCCTGCTCGCCCGCCGTCTCGCCAAAGCATCGTGAACCTTCGTCCCATTGCCATTGGAATATTGGAGAGTTTCTCAGTGAAGTCGTTCATCGACTGTTGAATGTGGGTGAACTGCAGCCCGTAAGGGAGCACGGCATTGGGATTGAAGCCGTCTTCACTGAGTGGGAGCGGGATACAAGCCAGTTCTTCGGTGATAGTGTTCACGAATGCGCTTATCGGGTCTTTGCTCGTCGTCCCATCCAGGTTGTGAAGCTAGCACTGCGTCATCGCCCGGCACTTTGCGATGTTCCCAGTTCCTGGTTCTGCTGAGGTGACTATAGGGGTCATGCGCTGGAGGCAGGCTGAGTCAGGTTGAGCAGCACGGGGTAGACGAGGGCGATCTGCTGGCGCTCCTGGGCGGGGTCGATCACATCGTGGATGAGGCCGAGCTCGGCTGGGAAACGGTGCTCGCGCACCCGGGCGCCGTGGCGCCGCCAGGCGGCCGCCAGCTGGCGGATGGGCCCCTCGGTGACGGCCTCATCGGCGGCGTTGCTCACCACTACGATGTCGGTCGCGGCGGGCGGGCGGCGTTGGGCGGCGCGGAGCACCTCGAACCCGAGGCATACCACGCTGCCGAGCACGCGGGTGGAGTAGCGCGGGTAGCAGTGGGCCGGGCTGCGGCGCGCGTCTTTGCGCACCGGGTCCCACCAGCGGAACTGGTTGGGCAACACCCGGGCGGCCCGTGCGAGGGGCAAGGTTGCCCACGCGGGGATGGTGGGCGTGCCGAGCACGGGGGCGATGACCACCGCCTGGTGCGCGTCGGTGCGAAACTGGGCCGCGTAGGCCGCGAGCACCGCGCCAGCGGAGATACCGACGACCCCCACCGTCGCGCCGAGGCCGTGGGCCACCCGCAGGGCCTCATCCAGGTAGGTCAGCAGCGCGGCCCGGTCGATGCGGGCATGGTCCGGCGCCATGCGGTCGCGCAGGCCGTGATAGGGCATGCGCGGCACGTAGACATTCTGGCCACGGGCGTGGAGTTGCTCGGCGAAGGCGCGGAACTGCTGTGGGCAGTTGGTGTACCCGTGGATGAGTACCGTGCAGCGATCTGTACGCTCGCCATGTGTGAGCGCAAAACTTCGGCAGACCGGACTCAGCCGGGGGCTCTCCTCCTCGCGGGCGATCGCCGCGATGCGCGCGAGCGCGGCCTCGTAGGTTAGCGGTTGGGCAGTAACGCTCACGCAGGCGCTCCCTGGCTGTGGCGGAACGCCCTAATTATACCTGTGGCGCAACGTCGTGCACGGACGCTCGGTGCCACCACCCAACGGCCCGCTGCGCTCGGGCGATCATCTGAGACAACGGGGCGAACATGAGCTGGCCCCCGCCTGGGCGGGGGCAGCGGCGGCGGCGCGGCGCCGGGACCACGAGCTCCCGGACGCACCTTCCAGGATGATCAGCGGCCCTACTTGATCCCCGTGGTCGCGATCCCCTCGACGAAGTAGCGCTGGGCGAGCACGAAGACCAGCAGTGGCAGGGCCACGGCGATCGTTGTGCCGGCCATCACCAGGTTCGGGCTATCGGCGGCGCGGCCCTGCAGCACCATCAGCGAGAGCGTGAGCACCTGGTTGGAGAAGTTGCCGGTGTTGATCACGATCAGCGGCCAGACGAAGGAGTTCCAGGCGTAGAGGAAGGTGAAGGTGGCCTGGGTGGCGATCGCCGGCCCCGCCAGTGGCACGAAGATCTGCCAGAGGATGCGCAGCCGTGAGGCGCCGTCCATCAACGCGGCCTCCTCCAGATCCTTCGGGATGCTGATGAAGAACTGGCGCATCAGGAAGGTGCCGTAGGCGGTAAAGATCCACGGCAGGATCAAGGCGGCGATCCGGTCCACCCAGCCGATGATCACCATGAGCTGATACATGGGGATGATCAGCACCACGAAGGGGATCATGATCGTCCCCAGGTAGACGACGAAGAGGCTATCGCGCCCGGGGAAGCGCAGGCGGGCGAAGGCGTAGCCGCCGAGCACCGAGGTGATTACCTGCCCGAGCACTACCAGGATGGTCACCAGCATGGTGTTGGTGAGGCTGCGGTCGATGTTCTGCAACTCCAGCACCCGGCGGTAGTTCTCCGTCTGGAAGGCGACCCGCTCCACCGGCGTCGCTTCGGTGAGGCTGGCCTCTACCGTGTCGGCGGGGTTGGCCGGGTCGGCGAAGACGCCCTGGCGCCCACGGCTCACCTCCACTACCCGCACCACCTGTCCGCCCTCCTCGATCTCCCAGAGCTTCTTCGGCTCCCCGCCGATGTTGATCTCCTCCTGGTTCGTGAAGCCCCCCACCGGCGTCGCATCACGCGGGGCGCGCTCGAAGGTCTGGCTCGGATCGTCCACGCTGGCGAAGATCACGAGCGGTGCGCCCTCATCGACCAGGGCCATCGTCCGCACGCCCGCGTCGGTCGGCACCCGGTAGAGCGGGACCTCGACGCCGTCTACAGTTGTGGTCTCAGTGCTGAAGGGCAGCAGCCGGGGCGGTGAGCGGAAGATATCGCCAGGGGCCTTGAGTGAGGTGAAGAACATGAACATGAACGGGAAGAGGATCAGCAGGCCGAAGATCGTCAGCACCGCGTAGGCGCCGGCGTAGGTCAGGTATTTCTGGGCCTGGTAGGATTGCGCGCGCTTCATCGTGGCCTCCTACATATCGCCGTAGCGGCGCTGGAGCCGGAACTGCACGAGGGTGACGGCGAAGATGAAGAGGAAGACGACCCAGGCCACAGCTGCGGCGTACCCCTGCGCGAAGCGGTTGAAGCCGAGCTGGTAGAGGTAGAGCACGGCGGTAAGGGTCGAGTTAGCTGGCCCACCTCCGGGGGGAGGGGTCATCACGAACACCTCGCTGAAGACCTGCAGGGTGGTGATCAGCGTGGTAGTGACCACAAAGAAGGTCGTGGGCGCGAGCAGCGGCAGGGTCATGTAGCGAAAGCGCTGGGTGTTCGAGGCGCCGTCGATTGTGGCGGCCTCGTACACCTCACCGGGGATGCCCTGGAGCCCGGCCAGGAAGAGGATGGTGTTGAAGCCGAGCAGCTGCCACGCCGCCATGATGATAATCGAGGCCAGGGCGGTCTGCTGGCTGGCCAGCCAGGGGATGGCCACCGGGCCAATCTCGACGCCGGGGATCCAATTGACCAGGCCAAGCAGCTGGTTGATTCCATAGTTCAGGAAGCCAATGTTGGAGTTGTAGAGCCATTTCCAGATCACCGAAACACCGACTACACCGGCGATGCTGGGAATGAAATAGACCGCGCGGAAGAAGCGCATGCCCGGAATCTTGCTGTTGAGGATGGTGGCCACCAGCAGGGCGGGCACCACGCTCAGGATTGTTACCCAGAAGCAGTAGACGATCGTATTCCAGAGCGCAATCCAGAAGATCCGGTCCCTGGCCCCGATCACGGTATCGCCGATGCGGGCCAGTTCCAGATAGCCGCTGGCGAGTACGTCGTTGGGCCGCTGGCCTGGCCCGACCTGGGCGAGTTGCAGGCTAAAGATCTCGATATAGTTGCGCAGGCCCACAAAGGTTGCGGTAAAGGAGTCGGAGTCGGTAAAACTCAGGTAGAGCGAGAAGAGCAGGGGGCCGGCGAAGAAGAGCAGAAAGCCGAGCAGATTGGGCGCAATGAAGAGAAAGCCGCTCACCGCCTCGGCGTCCTTCTCGCCCGCGCCAAAGGCGGCGGCGCTCTGGGGCCGTAGCATGGTCCAGAACGCCCCGGCGAAGAGCGCCGTCGCGACGAGCAGCGCCAGGGCGGTGGGGTTGGCGAGGTTGCGCAGCAGGAAGAGCAGGCCCGGGATGAGCCCCATGGCCAGGAGCATGGCGGCGACGGTGCCGGCCATCACCCAGTTGCCCACCCGGTGGAAGAGCGCCTGGGTGGCAGGCGCGTGGCTGTAGCGGTCACCGAGGCTGCCGATCAGGAAGCCCACCAGAACGCCGCCGAGCATCCAGGCCCAGTTGTAGAAGCTGGCGGCGACGGCATCGAGCCCGGTGTAGAGCCCGAGTACGCCGAGCAGGCCGAGAAAGGCGCCAACGCCCAGCACATAGTTCAAGCCCAGGCTGAGCGCGCGTCCACGTCCATCGCGCCGCAGCAGCAGGGGTACGGTCGCCGCGCTGACGATGGCGCCCAGCAACACCAGGCTGGCGGCCAGGGGGCGCAGACCGTCGCGCTGCCCCCATGGCGTCTGGAGCAACGTCCAGGCGGCGAACGCGAGGCCAATGGCCAGCACGGCGTGCCAGGCCGCGCCGAGTCTGATCAGCAGGGTTGCGCCGCCGGTCGCGGCTGCGGAGCGCACAGTCGTGCTTGCCATGGTCCCTCCTTCCACACGTCAGGCCAGGCTCCGGGTGATCACGCAACGGCACGGCGATGCGCTCCGCCTGCTCCCTCCGGCTCCCGGTCTCCTGGCCCTTCCCGTTCCCTGTCCACGGGTCATCCTCGTGGGGGGAGCAGGGCGCAGCACGCTGCGCCCTGCTCCGGCGAATACGACCGGTAGGTCAGGCTAGTTAAAGGCCTGGTTGGCGTCGGTGCAGACAGTCGCCCGGTAGTCGTCGATGCTCAGGTCGCCGTTGAGCACCGAGGTGAAGAGGGCGCCGGTGGCGGCATCAAACTCGGGCCAGGAGCCAGCCCACAGTGGCCCCTCAACGGCCGGATCGTTCTGCAGGTTGTTGATGAAGGCCTGGTTGTTCTGCGGCGGCGTGAAGGTGAGGAAGGCCTGAATGGCCTCGTCGGAGACGCGCGAGGGGATGTTCGCGCCCAGCTCGGCGATCTTGCCCTGGGTCTCGGCGCTGGTGAGGGCGCGCATCAGCTGCCAGGCCTCCTCAGGGTGCTCGGTGTTGGCGTTGACCACATAGGCGCCCCAGAAGAGCCAGCTCCGGGCGCCACCGGGACCCTCGGGCACCTCAACCACGTCCCAATCGAACTGAGCGTTGGCACGGGTGCCAGGGGTGGCCCAGCGGCCGTTGAGGAACATCCCGACGTTGCCGGCGAGGAAGGGCGGCTCGGAGTCCTCGCCGTAGGGCACGGCCACGCCGAGTTCGTTGTAGATGCGCGAGGCGAACTCCATCCCAGCCACCGACTCGTCGGTGTCGAGCGCGCAAGCGGTGCGGTCCTCGTTGAAGAAGCCGCCGCCAGCCGAGTTGATGAACAGGCCCGGGTTGGCCCACCAGGCGTTCATGCCAAAACCCTTGACATCGCCGCCGAGGTTGTTCACCGCCACGGCCACCTCGAGGAAGGTGTCCCAGTTCCACTCACCGTTGGCGGCGAGCTCGCGGGGGTCGGGCGCGCCGGCCTGCTCGATCAGGTCATTGTTGAGGTACAGCGCGAAGGTTGAGACATCGCGGGGGAGGCCCCAGAGTGCCTCGCCGGTGTTCCCCGTTTCCGGATTGAAGGTGAGGTGGAACATCGGGCCGGGGTAGAAGTCGTCGTCGCTGTACTCGCTGTCGGCGTTGGCCAGTTCGCGCAGGTTCAGGATCAGGCCACGGGTGGCAAAGTCGGCGATGTCGGTGCCGGGGATCCAGAAGACGTCGGGGGCGGTGCCAGCGGCCAGTTCGGTGCGCAGCACGTCCTGATAGGAGGCCCCCTCCGAGCCGCCGGGCTCGTACGTCAGGCTGATGGTATCGAGCTGGGCGTCGAGGTCATCGGAGATCGTCTGGTAGACGTCGATCTCGGCCTGGTTATCGGGGCGCGTGCGCCAGCGCAGGGCTACCTCCTCGCCGCTCGGGGCGGCGGCGGCCTCGGTGGGCGCGGCGGTCGCGGCGGGCGCCTCGGTCGGCGCCGC
>SFCB01000234.1 GCA_004367505.1 Chloroflexi bacterium OHK40
CGCGAAAGGCCCCTTGGCCAGACCTATATCGTTGAGCTGGCCGTGGCGCTGACCGCCCCTGGCGTCGCCGTAGGCATCTCGTTCGACCACCAGCCCGACACTAGCGGGGCGAGCTACTTCACGCTGGGTGCCGACGGTGTGTGGCAGGTGGCAACGTTTCAGAACGGCGCGCTGGTCCCCGATCGCTTCGCCCGTGGCACCACCCGCGCCTTCGTTGGAGGTGGCGGAACAAACTATCTCCGTGTCGTACGTACTCCCGGCGAGACGACGTTCTGGGTCAATGATGAGCCGGTGGCCCGCGCGCTGCCCGGGCCGCTCACCGGTGGCCTCGTGGGTATCGTCGGAATCGGTGGCCCTGAGCTCAGCGGCCCAGCTGCGGCCATCGCCGATAACTTCCGCGTGCTGGAGGGGCCATAGCGATCGCTGTGGCTTTCAGCACGGGCTGGCACGTCCGTAAGAGAGGATGGTTGGCCTGAGCGCCAGCCCCCTCTGGCAACCCCAAGGAGAAGGAGAACTCCCTTGCATACCCACAAACCCTGGCGCTGGCAATACGGCATCGCCCTGGCCATGATCGCTATCCTGGTGCTGAGCGGATGCGCCACCACTGGCCCTGCACCTGTGCCCACCGCCCGCCCCCCACGGCTGCTGGAGCCCACGGCTGGCGTCAGTGCGCCATCTGAGCCGGTACACGCCGTGAAGCCCGCCCCCGGGAACACGGGCGCCGCGCCTACCCCACAACCTGCCCGGCCCGTCGAGCTCGCCGGAATCATCGATGACCTCGACGACCAGGGCTGGCAGATCGGCGACACCTTCGTAGTGCTCGACCCGGCGCTCCGTCTCACTGGCACCCCTGAGCGCGGCGCCTGGGTGCAGGTGCGCGGCGACGATGACGATGACGACGATGGCCGGATCGTTGCCCGCGAGGCCGCTGTGCTCACCACAACAGCCCAGGTGATTGGACCGCTGGAAACAGTGAGCGGCGACCTCTGGACAATCGGTGGCGTGACTGTACGCGTGCCAGCCACGCTCCAGCCACCAGCGATCCTCCCCGGGCGCACGGTGCGCGCCGTCGTGCGCCTCGGTGACGATGATGACGACAACGACGACTGGTACGAGGTACTGCTGGTCGAGCCGGCTCGGTCGCTCACCCTTACTGGCCAGGTCACCCTGATCGATGCTGGCAGCATCGTCGTGGATGGCCAGCGCTTTGCGCTCGCACCGGGATCGCCGCTGCCGCGCGATCTCACAGTGGGGAGTATCGTACGGGTGCGCGGCGATGATGACGATGACGACGACAGCTATACGCTGCGGAGCATTGAACTCGCCGACGTACGCCTGCTAGGCGGTGTGGTACAGCGTATCGGTCCGGGGGTCATCGTCGTCGCCGGCCAGGAGCTACGGCTGGCACCAGGGGTCATACTGCTTGGCACGCCACTGGTGGTAGGCCGGCCAGTACAACTCATCGTCGAGGTGCGCAATAGCATCCTTACGGTGGTCAACGTTACCATCGTGAACCTGGTTGTCGTCACGCCCCAGAACCTGGTGCCCGCGCCGCGGCCTGTCGCACCGGCGCGGCCCGTGGCACCGGCGGTACGCCCCTCCGGCGGTGGCTCAGGCAGTAGTTCGAACCATAGCTCCAACAACGACGACGACGATGACGATGACGACGATGATGACGACGACTAAATCCACCGCAACGATTCGTCGGTCGCATCCGTGCAAACGCAGGAACCTTCGCCCACACGAGGCACCGAACAAGCATCGTGGTTTCCATGCAACCCGGCAGTGGTAACACGCAGAGCGAGGCCTCCCTCGTCGCCCTCGGCAGTGACAACCAGTTCGGCGATGTCGCCATCGGAACGGTGGCCGCTGGTGATATCATCACCACCACTACCGTCGTACAGCCAGCCCCCCCGGTCAGCCTGGAGCGCACCGCAGAGGTGCTTCGCCCACCGCTGCCCCCGCGCAGCTTTCGCAACCGCGAGGCCGCCCTGGCGACGATCCGAGCCGAGTTGCGCCCCCGCCACGGCGTCTGGGTCACCGGGCCGCCAGGCAACGGGCGCACCGCCCTGTTGCGTACCGCAGCCAACCTCGCCGAGACGGGGGCATTTGCCCACGGTGTGGCCTTTGTCGGCGGGGCAAGCCTGCCGCTCAGCTACCGGCCAGACGGGACGATTCTGCCTCTCAGTCTGGACGACTGCGCCCAGCACCTCCTCGATCTGTTCTACCGCAGCAGCGACGAGGGCCGGCCTGTGCGCCTGTCGCTCGCCCAGGCCCGCAAGTACCTTGACGATCTCAACGCCGTCATCGTGCTCGACGACCTACCACTCGTGCCGGCAGATCTGGCCCAACTGCCAGATCTGCTGACACACAGCGCCGTGCTGATCGCGGCGGATGGCCCTGGACCCGACACCCTCGCAACCCTTAGCCTCGGCGCCCTGCCGCGCTCCCACGCGACGGCACTGCTGGCGGCATGGGTGGGCGAGCCATCCCCGCGATCGGAGACGCTCGACCAGCTCTGCGCGGCTCTCGATGACCTCCCGCTTCCGCTCCACCTCGCTGGTGCCTTGCTCCGCGCGCAGATACTGTCAGCTGCCGAGCTTGCAGCAGCGCTCGAAGCCGCCCGTGAGGGGGAGCCAGTCGATGCCCTGACCCGCATTGTAGGGGTTGCCATCTCACACCTCGACGCCGAGCGAGCGGTCATCACCGCACTTGCGGCCTGCCCCGGTCCCAATGCGGCGCTAGAGGCCGTGGTCACCGTCAGTCAGCAACCCTATGATGCAGTGGTGACGGCCCTGGAGCACCTCGGGGCTGCGGGCCTCATCCAGGGAAATGCCGAGCGTTATGCCTTTGCATCGACACGAGTGCGGCGCGCAGTCGTGCGGCTACTCCAGCCTGAGGCGGCGCGCGAGCGTGCAACCGCATACTTTGTCGCCGCTGCGGCGCATCGGCCCGATCTGGCCTGGGCGCGCAGCGAGCTCGGGAACCTGATCGGCGCGGCCCACGATCGTGCGGCGAGCGGCCAGGACGCAGAACTGGCCACGCTGATCAGGGCAATCGTCCCGGTCGCTGTGCACGATGGCTACTGGTCGATCTGGCGCCAGGCGGCTAACTGGGCCGAGCAACTCGCCGAGCGGGCTGGGCATGCCGCGCTCGGCGCCCGGGCTACCTACGAGCAAGGACTCCACGCCTGGCTCAGCGGCGATGCCACAACAGCCCGCACAGCCCTGGATGAGGCCAGGCAGCGCTTTCGCCGCCTGCACGATACCAACAGCGTCGCGCGTACCAGCGAGGCAATCCAAACCCTCGGCCTCGCGCGCCCACCACGGCGCCGCCTGCTCGCTGCCCTCGTCGGGATCGCGCTGCTCGTCCCTGGCCTCGTCTGGTGGCACGGCAGCGCAATCCCCACCCCACCGGTAGGGCCAGCGCCAACGGCGCAATCCGCGCCAGGCCTGCCTTCGACATCACCACCCTCACCCTCACTGGCGGCCACCGATGCTATAACCCCGCTATCGCAGCCTCAACCGGCAGCCACAGGAGCCC